>NZ_JBFBKR010000005.1:0-266188 GCF_040686575.1 Arthrobacter sp. NPDC080073 | reverse complement strand
TCGAGGAACTCCAGGACACGGGCGTCGTCGCTGAAGTGGCCCACCTGCGGTTTGTCTGCCGAAGCAAGGCCGCGGATCACCGGGGCGAGGGCGGCCGCTTTGGCTTTCCTTTCGGCTTCCGGGAGCGCAGCGTAGCCGGGGAGCTTCGCCCCGAAAGGCGCGGCCTTGCCGTTCTGGGCGATGTAGCGTTCGGCCTGCTCGATGATCCAGAGGGAGTTGGCCTCGGCTTCCTCACTCGTAGCCCCCCACGCGGTGATGCCGTGGCCGCCCAGGATCGTGCCGATGGCCTGCGGATTGGCTTCCTTGATCGCCGCGATGTCCAGTCCCAGCTGGAACCCGGGCCGCCGCCAGGGAACCCACACGACCTTGTTACCGAAGATCTTGGACGTCAGCGCTTCGCCGTCCACCGCCGTCGCAATCGCGATGCCCGAGTCCGGATGCAGGTGGTCCACGTGCGCGGCGTCGACGAGTCCGTGCATGGCGGTATCGATCGACGGCGCGGCGCCGCCCTTGCCGTGCAGGCAGTAATCGAAGGCGGCCACCATTTCGTCTTCGCGCTCGACGCCGGGGTAAACGGACTTGAGTGCCTGCAGCCGGTCCAGGCGCAGGACCGCCAGGTTTTCAGCCTTCAAGGTTCCCAGGTCGCCTCCTGAGCCCTTGACCCAAAGGAGCTCGACGTCCTCCCCTGTGACCGGGTCCTTATCCGTGCCTTTCGCGGAGGTGTTGCCGCCGGCGAAGTTCGTGTTCCGTTTGTCCGCACCGAGGCGGTTGGAACGGGTGATCAGATCTTCAACAGTCTTGTTAGTTGTGTTCTGCATATTCATGCCTAAGCGCCCCATCCGGCTTGCTGGCCGCCCACGCGGTCCTCGTTGATCTTCTTTTGGTAGCCACTGGCCTTGAATGCTGTCATCGGGTCCGCTGGCAGGCCCCGCGATTCGCGCCATTGCGCCAGCATCGGCCGGACGTCCGTGTAGAAGGCATCGTTGAAAATGCCGTTCGCGGCCAGGACATCGCCTTCGCGCTGCGCCTCGGCCAGTGCGTCCGTGTCGATGAGGAGGGCCCGGGCGGTCATTTCCTGGACGTTGAGCACGGAGCGGATCTGGCCGGGGATTTTCTCCTCCAGGTTGTGGCACTGGTCCAGCATCAGGGCAACACCCGACTCTTTCCCGAAGCCGCCCCCGCGGATGACCTCGTGCATGATGCGGAACAGCTGGAACGGATCCGCGGCACCGACGATCAGGTCGTCGTCAGCGTAGAAGCGCGAATTGAAGTCAAAGGAACCGAGCTTGCCGAGCCGCAACAGCTGCATGACGATGAACTCGATGTTGGTGCCCGGGGCGTGGTGGCCGGTGTCCAGGCAGACGAAGGCCTTCTCCCCCAGCGCCTGTGTCTGGGCGTAAGAGGTGCCCCAGTCCGGAACGTCGGTGTGATAGAAGGCCGGCTCGAAGAACTTGTACTCAAGGACCAGGCGGTGGGTTTCTCCGAGGCCCGCGTAAATCTCCTGCAGGGATTCAGCCAAGCGGTCCTGGCGGCCGCGCATGTCATCTTGGCCGGGATAGTTGGTTCCGTCGGCCAGCCAGACCTTCAGGTCCCGGGAGCCGGTGGCGTGCATGATGTCGATACACTCCAGGTGGTGGTTGATCGCCCGGCGACGCACGGCAGCGTCGGAGGACGTCAGGGAGCCGTACTTGTATTCATCTTCCTGGAATGTGTTCGAGTTGATCGTCCCCAGCCCCACGCCAAGGCTCTCTGCGTACTCACGCAGGGCGGAGTAATCATCCACCTTGTCCCAAGGGATGTGCAATGCCACGGTCGGGGCAAGGCCGGTCAGTTCGTGGACTTTCGCGGCGTCGGCCAGCTTCTCCTGGATGGTCCGCGGGGTGCCGGGCGTTCCGAACACCTTGAATCGCGTGCCCGAGTTGCCGTAGGCCCACGAGGGAACCTCGATGGCCAGTTCCCCAAGGCGGCCCAGGGCCGTTTCCATGGTGTTCATGATTGTTCCTTCTGTTGCCTGTGTGTCGTCTTCGAACAGCAGTGCCAGTTCGTCTTGAGTAACTTCTTGAATCGATTCATTTAATGACCTACTGAAACGGTAGGGCCTGCTTCCGTGGCGTGTCAACAGGCAATCCCTGGGATCTCCCGTCGAGCCACGTAATATTTATGAAACGGTTTGATTCGATTCATCAATCGGGAGGTTCAGGGTGCCAAGCGGCCCGGGAGCAAAGCTGACAGACGTCGCTGCCCTTGCGCGGGTTTCGGTCGGCACAGTGTCGAATGTCCTCAACCGGCCAGAGCAAGTGTCGTTCGACAAGCGGACCCGCGTTCTTGCCGCCATTGAGGAGTTGGGATTCGTGCGCAACGAATCAGCCCGCTCGCTGCGGTCCGGATCCACGAGGAGCCTCGGCATGCTGGTTTTGGACGTGCGCAACCCCTTCTTCACGGACGTCGCTTTGGGGGCTGAAAACGTCGCCGAAGAACACAAACACTCCCTGATCCTGGCCAACAGCGCCGAAAACGCCGGGCGTGAGCAGGCATATCTGGACCTGTTCGAGCAACAACGTGTCCAAGGCGTTTTGATCACTCCGTTCGGACATGTTCTTCAGCGGCTCGAAAGAATGCGCGAACGGGGCATTCCCTCAGTACTCGTCGACAGGCTCGCAAGCACGGATCAGTTCTGCTCGGTCTCAGTGGACGACCTCGCCGGGGGCGCCGCGGCCCTGGACCATCTCGTCAGCGTCGGTTCGGTACGTCCGGCATTCGTCGGCGGCCCCTTCACGCTGCAGCAGGTCGAGGACCGCTACCGGGGGGCCGCTGACGCGGCCGCGCGAGCGGGAGTCCCGCTTCAACTATTCGAAACGCCCGACCTGAAATTCGAACGCGGCCGGCGGATTGGAGACCTCATGTGGAGTCTCCAACCCGAAAAGCGCCCTGACGCCGTATTTGCCGCCAACGATCAATTGGCCCTGGGGCTCTTGCAATCCTTCGCCGCAAACGGGCTCCGCGTGCCAGAGGACATCGCCATCATCGGGTTCGACGACATCGATTTCGCCTCCCAGTCCAGCATCCCGCTCAGCTCCATCAGCCAACCGAGGCAGCTGATCGGCGAGCGTGCCGCACAGCTGCTGTTCGACGAAATCGACGATGAACCAGGCCACGTGCACAGCCAAGTCGTGTTCACGCCCGAACTCGTGGCGAGGCAGAGCACACTTCGCCGCTAAGCGGGGCCTTTCGGACCGGCCATTCGCACGAGAGCGCCCTTTTCGGATGAAATGAGGGATATGTAGGTCTCCAGTTGGGACCGCAGCTGATCCGCCGAGTGGTGTTCCGGCGTCAGCGTGGCCGTGATCTGGGCACCGAGAGCGAACGTCATGATCCCGCCAACAATGTCATCGTCGTTCAGTCCCCCTTTCAGTTCGCCAAGCTCCCTGGCTTCGCGGAGCTTGTCGAACAGGGCCTCGCGCCATTGCTCCATCGAGGAATCATGCAAGGCTGCCTTCGCCGGGTCCGTCAGTGCGCGCTGCCAGAAGGCGATCGCGATTCGCGCCTCGTTGAGCCTTTCAGCATCGAGCGGCAAAATTTCATGGCAATAGCTGCGCAAGGCTGTCAGGCCCCGTTGGCCCGCAGTGGAGCCGCTCATGCGGGTATTCGTCTGGTTGAAGACGTGGGCGAAAGCAAACGTCAAGAGATCGTCCTTTGTCGGGAAATACGGCTTGAGTGCGCCGTTGGCAAAGCCTGCTTCCGTTGCTATCTCGCGCATGGTGGCGCCCTCGATCCCCCTGCTGGCGATAATCCGCCACGTGGCTTCGACCAGTTCCAACCGGCGCTTGTCGTGGTCTACGATCTTCGGCACGCTCTCCCCAAATCTTTTTTTCTACAACCGTTGTGACTCAGGTTACACGATGCTATTCTCTACACACATAGAAAATAAATCGCCACTCACAAAGGCCCTCCATGAGCACAACTTCCTCTCCAGAAATCGCCGAAATGGCTGCGTTTGCCGCACCCTCTCCGTTTGCTTTGACCAGCGCCGAAGACATCACGGCGGTCAGGGGCATTTTGGCCGGCGCCGGACTCTTCGACGAATCCATCCGGATTGCCTACCTTGGCCTCCTTGAGCCACCGCGGAATGCGGAGGCTGTGGACCGTAGGTTCAGGGTGTTCCTGCACAACGTTTCATCCGGTGCAGCACAGGACGTCGTAGTCTCTGTGACACGCCAGGAAGTCGTCGCCAAGGTCGAACTCGACACCTCGGTGATGGGTGAGCTTCCGGTCATCGAAGAGGAATTCGAGGTGGTTGAGGAAGTCCTCGCCCAGGATGAGCGATGGCTCCAGGCGTTGGCTGACCGGAACCTCGATGTCAGCAAGGTCAGGGTCGCTCCCCTGTCAGCCGGGGTCTTCGAGTACCCGGAGGAGAAAGGCCGCCGGATTCTGCGCGGCTTGGCATTCGTCCAGCAGTCCCCCGGGGACAGCGCCTGGGCCCACCCTGTAGACGGACTGGTTGCCTACGTCGATGTCGTCAGCAAGACGGTCGACCAGGTCTTGGATTTCGGGCCGGTTCCGGTGCCGGAAGAACACGGCAATTTTACGGACCCTGAGCTGACCGGAGCGATGCGCACCACCCAGAAACCGATCCACATCACCCAGCCGGAAGGTCCGAGCTTCACGGTCCAGGACGGCAACCACGTCGAGTGGGAGAAATGGAGCCTGGACATCGGCTTCGATGTCCGGGAAGGCGTCGTTCTCCACAATGTAGCGTTCGACGACGTCGATCGCCGCCGCAGTATCCTCAAGCGTGCTTCGATCGCCGAAATGGTGGTGCCTTACGGCGACCCCTCCCCTGTGCGCTCCTGGCAGAACTACTTCGATACCGGCGAATACCTCGTGGGCCAGTACGCAAACTCGCTCGAGCTCGGCTGCGATTGCCTCGGCGAAATCACCTACCTCAGCCCGGTAGTGAGCGACTCGTTCGGCCGCCCACGGGAGATCCGGAACGGAATCTGCATGCACGAGGAGGATTGGAGCATCCTCGCCAAGCACAGCGACCTCTGGAGCGGCGTGAACTACACTCGCCGGAACCGCAGGCTCGTGATCAGTTTCTTCACAACCATCGGCAACTACGACTACGGCTTCTACTGGTACCTCTACCTCGATGGCACCATCGAGTTCGAAGCCAAGGCCACCGGCGTCGTCTTTACGAGCGCCCACCCCGGAAAAGGCTACCCTTACGCCTCGGAGCTCGCCCCGGGCCTTGGGGCTCCCTTCCACCAGCACCTTTTCAGTGCCCGCCTGGACTTCGCCATCGACGGCCTGAGCAACCGGGTCGAGGAAGAGGACGCAATCCGCGTACCCATGGGAGAAGGAAACGAGCGCGGCAACGCCTTCGCGCGTCGTCGGACTGTCCTCAAGAACGAATCCGAGGCTGTCCGCGAGTCCAACATGGCGGCCGGACGGGCCTGGATCATCTCCAATCCCGAATCACTCAACCGCCTGGGCGATCCCGTGGGGTACAAACTCCATGGCCAAGGGCATCCGATGCTCCTGGCCGACCCCCAATCATCCATCGCCCGGCGTGCAGCATTCGCTACGAAGGATCTGTGGGTGACGCGCTATGACGAAAACGAGCGCTACCCCAGCGGCGACTTCGTCAACCAGCACTCCGGAGGAGCCGGGTTGCCGTCCTACATTGCCCGCAACAGGGACATCGACGGACAAGACATCGTCGTGTGGCACACCTTCGGGTTGACCCACTTCCCCCGCCCCGAGGACTGGCCGATCATGCCGGTCGACACGGTGGGTTTCAAACTGCGCCCCGAAGGCTTCTTCGATCGGAGCCCCGTCCTCGACGTGCCCGCGTCGAAGCCCGCTGAAGGCGGCCACGGCCATATGGAGGCCCAAAAATGAGTCTAACAACCGGGAAAGAGACCACTGAGGTGGGCCACCCGCACCACAATCGACGCCGTCTGGGCGTCCCGGCGGTGACGTTCATGATCATCGCCGCGTCCGCTCCCCTTACCGTTCTCGCCGGCGGAGTCACGACGACGTTTGCCGTCACCGGGGTCACCGGCGTGCCGTTGTCCTTCCTGCTGCTCGGCGCAACCCTTGCCGTGTTCGCCGTCGGCTACGCGGCCATGAGCCGGTACGTCGTCAACGCCGGCGCCTTCTATTCCTACGTGGCGCAAGGCATTTCGCGGCCGGTCGGCGTGGGGGTTTCCATGGTCGCCCTGATGGCTTACAACCTGATGCAAGTCGGCATCTATGGCCTCTTCGGGTTCACCGTCTCAAGCTTGATCAATGAACGCTTCGGCGCCACAGTCCCTTGGTGGATTCCGGTGCTCGTCTGCATCGCCGTCGTCGCGTTCCTCGGCGTGAACCGGGTGGACCTCTCGGCGAAGGTCCTCGGGGTGCTCGTCGGCCTGGAGTTCCTTGTGGTGATCGTTTACGACGTCGTCTCCTTTGTGGTGGCGCCCGAGGGAGTCAGCGGAGCGCCGCTCAGCCCGCAGAGCCTTTTTGTACCGGGCGTAGGAGCGGTCCTCTCCTTCGGCATCGCGGCGTTCATGGGATTCGAGTCAGCCGCGATCTACGGCGAGGAAAGCAAGGACCCCAAGCACACCGTGGCGCGGGCCACGTACACCGCCGTCGCCATCATCGCCGTGTTCTACGCGGTTTCCTCCTGGGCCATGGCCGTTGGCACAGGACAGTCCGCAGTGGTCGACGCATCCGCAAAACAAGGACCGGACCTGATGTTCGGCTTCCTCAGTGACCATGCAGGCGTCCTTCTTGCCGACCTGGCCCGCCTGCTCTTCGTCACCAGCCTCTTCGCGGCCTTGGTCAGCTTCCACAATGCCGCGGCGCGCTACTTCTTCTCCCTTGGCCGGGAGCAAGTACTTCCCCGGAAGCTGGGTGCGGTCCGGCGGCACAGCGGCGCCCCGTACGCCGGGTCGATCGCCCAGACGGTCATCGCAGTCGTGGTCACGGTGGCATTCGCCATCGCGGGGACCGGATCATCGCTGGGCGATCTCTACCCTGTCCTGACCATGTTCACGTGGCTGACGAACGACGGGGCGATGGGACTTGTCCTCTTGATGACCGTTGTTTCGCTGGCCGTCATTGGCTTCTTCCGCAAGAACAAGCGTGACGCCGGAATCTGGACCCGCGCGATCGCCCCGGCCCTGGGGTTCGCGCTTTTGGCGGCGATCTTCGTTCTGATCGTGGTCAACTTCAACGTACTGCTGGGCCAAAACGAGACCAATGCACTGACCTTCATCCTGCCGGCGACGATCATCGTGCCCGGATTGGCGGGGATCGCCTGGGCTTTCCGCCTCCGCCGGAGCAACCCCGCCGTGTATCGGCGGATCGGACACGGCGAAGAGGGGCCGGCCGCCGTCCACCTCGGGGACGAAGAAGACTTGTAGCGGGACTGATGATCGGTGAACACAATGCACACAATCCTTTCGGTGGTCATGCTGGCCTGCTGCGTCTTGGGGATCCTGGGCCCGATGCGCGAAGGCCTGGTCAGGAACCTCAGCCAATGGGGACCGATGGCACTCATGTTGGTGGCAATGGCGGATACGACCGTCGGTCCGGGCATTGTTCCGGGCGTCGTGTGGGGCCTGCTGCTGCTCCTCACTGCGCCTCTTCCGCTGATGCTTCTGCCCAAGGATCGCCGCGGCGGCATGGAAATACACCGTTCATTGTCCCTGGTGGCCATGTTCGCCCTTCTCGTCACCACCCTTCCGTCCCCCTCATCCAGTTCAGTACACCAAACACATGGGCATTCAGGGCTTGGTGGAGCGAACCCGGTCCTGGCGGTCGCCCTCGCGGCGGCGGTCATCGCCTACTCCATCGTCCTGGCGGCCCGGACGCTTCGACGAAACGGCCGCGGACACCGCCGTCACGCATCTGCATCGCTTGAGGCCATCTCTTCAGCCGGTGCCTTGGGCGCCATGGTCCTGATGGCCGTCTGACCCCTGGAACGTTGTCCTTCGAAACCCAAACCAACTCAGAGTGGAGTAAACCAATGGAAAGCTACGACGCCCTCCTGGCTTCAATCGCCCCTGCCACCGGCGAAACCCGGATCATCCTGGACCCGGCCACGGGCACTCCCGTGGGCGAGGCTCCCGTGCACACCGTCGAGGACCTCGAGGCCGCGGTTGCCGCCGCCGCAGCGGCCCAGCCCGCGTGGGCCGGCCTGGGCCACGACGCCCGGTCCGCCGCGCTGCTCAAGGCCGCCGACGCCGTCGAACGCTCCGCCGAAAAACTCGCCCGCCTGCTCTCCCGCGAACAAGGCAAACCGCTCAACGGCCCCAACGCCCGCTTCGAAGTCGGCGCCTGCGCCGCCTGGCTCCGCGCCACCGCCACCACCCCGCTCGACCCCGAAACCGTCGTGGACGACGGCGAAACCCGCGCCGAACTGCACTACCGGCCCATCGGCGTCGTCGGCGCCATCGGACCCTGGAACTGGCCCATGATGATCACCATCTGGCAGATCGCCCCCGCCCTGCGCATGGGCAACACCGTCATCGTCAAACCCTCCGAATACACGCCCCTGTCCGTGCTCGCCCTGGCCGCGGTGATCAACGAAGAACTCCCCGAAGGCCTGCTCACCGTGGTCTCCGGCGGCCGCGACGTCGGCGAAGCCCTGGCCTCCCACCCCGCGATCGGGAAAGTCATGTTCACCGGCTCCACCGCCACCGGCAAAGCGATCATCCGCTCCAGCGCCGACACCGTCAAACGCCTCACCCTCGAACTCGGCGGCAACGACGCCGGCATCGTCCTGCCCGACGCCGACCCCAAAGCCATCGCCGAAGGCCTCTTCTGGGGCGCGTTCATCAACACCGGCCAGACCTGCGCCGCCCTCAAACGCCTCTACGTCCACGACTCCCTCTACGACGCCGTCTGCGAAGAACTCGCCGCCGTGGCCGCCGCCATGCCCATGGGCAACGGCCTCGATGAGAACAACGTCCTCGGCCCCCTGCAAAACCAGCAGCAGTACGACATCCTCGCCCGCCTCGTCGACGCCGCCCGCGACGCCGGCGCCCGCATCCTGCTCGGCGGCAACCCCGACCCCGAACAGCCCGGCTACTTCTACCCCGCCACCCTCGTCGCCGACATCGACAACAACAACCCCCTCGTGACCGAGGAACAATTCGGACCCGCCCTGCCCATCATCCGCTACACCACCATCGACCAGGCCATCGCCATGGCCAACGCCCTCGACGTCGGACTCGGCGCCTCCGTCTGGTCCCCCGACCCGGACGCCGCCCGCGGCGTCGCCTCCCGCCTCCAAGCCGGAACGGTCTGGATCAACAAACACGGAAACGTGGACCCCCGCATCCCCTTCGGCGGCGCCAAACAATCCGGCTACGGCCTCGAATTCGGCACCGAAGGCCTCAAAGCCCTCGGCCAACCACAAATCATCAACGGCTAGACGGCGACCGAAACGCGGGCCCCCCAACCAACTCGCAGTTGTTGTCGTTTTCAGCCCCCAGAACGACAACAACTGCCAGCCAGTTGGGGTGTGCCTTGGCCCACGGAACCCACCACCAACGTGACCCCCGTGATTGTGGCCGGGCCGCTGACCGGCGAGCTCCTAATCCACCCCACAAGGCCTGAGATAGTAGCATTTGTAATGCATAAATACCTTTGGCGACGAGCGTCCTACGGACAGGGAAGAGTTGGGGCAAGTAAGGCAATGGATTCAGAACCGGCAAAGCCAGAGGTAAGCCCGCGATTCAGCAACACCCGAAAGCAGAATACCGAGCTTGCCATCCAGCAACTCCTGGACGGTGGGTTCACCACCGATCAGATAGATGAATTCGTCGAGACGCTGCACCGCATGGAGGCCGACGAGTCGATACTGGCGCCGCTGACAAATGCCCTGTTCGCCATGAACGTCTCAGTCCAATGGCTGATGTAGGAACGTCCGCCGGTCCAGGACTCCGGTCAGATCAATCGGCCTTGGCCTGCTGCTCGATCCGTCGACGCTGCTCCTCGAGCTCTTTCTCGCCTTCGTCTTCAGCCTCATAAAGCTTGGAGTTGGTGATCTGGAGTTCACGCATCACAGCGTCAAGCTTCACGTGGAGGGCAGCACTGTCCCTGTTTTGGGTGTTCTGGATGATGAAGACCATCAGGAACGTCACGATAGTGGTGCCGGTATTGATAACCAATTGCCATGTATCCGAAAATCCTAAAACTGGTCCCGTAAACGCCCAAACGATGAGAATGATCACCGCCGCACTGAACACCCAGGCGTGGCCCAGAACTTTGGCCACTCTGCTGGTGAATCGGGTGAAGAAATCCTGACGCGGACCGCTGTCTTCGCTCATGCAGACATCATCCACCTATTTCATTCCGACCCATATGCTTCCAACGTTGTAATCTTCAGCTTAGGACGGACGCTGGAGTGCGCGGAAGAAGGAAAAGTGGCAATTACCATGCGGGATGTGGCCCAAGCGGCCGATGTGTCGATCAAGACGGTGTCGAACGTCATCAATGACCATCCAAACATCAAAGCCGAGACCCGCGAGCGGGTCTTGCTAGCCATCGAGAAACTTGGCTACCAGCCCAATCTCTCGGCGCGTGGATTGCGGTCGGGCCGTACGGATGTCATCAGCCTCATCATTCCGGATTTGAAGAACGCATACTTTGCTGAACTTGCCGACGCCGTGATGACGGCCGCGTCGAAGCGGGGGAAAGTTGTAATCATCGAGCAAAGCGGAGGCTCGCGGGCACGCGAGCTCGAGATCCTGCATGGCCCCCGGATGCGAATGGTCGATGGTGTCTTGTACAGCGCGCTCGGCCTGAGCCAGGAGGACGCGGGCCTGATTGACATCCCGACGCCCATGGTCCTCCTTGGCGAGCGGATCTTTCACGGACCCACGGACCACGTGACCATGCAAAACATCGAAGCTTCGCAAGCAGCGACGGAACACCTCCTGCAACGCGGACGAACGAGACTACTCGCCTTTGGTGCCCACCGGAATGAAGTCATCGGTTCAGCGGGGCTTCGCCTGGAAGGTTACCGCCGCGCGTTGCAGAACGCAGGGCTGGACTACCGGGACGAACTGGCAATCGACGTCCAGTCGTGGCACCGCGCCGACGGTGCCCAAGCCATGCGGCAGGTCCTGGAGTCCGGGCTGGACTTCGACGGTGTGGTGGCCTTCAACGACTCCATCGCCTTGGGCGCCATGCGTGTCATGCAGGACGCCGGACTGAGGATCCCTGAGGAGGTGGCCATCATCGGCTTTGACGACATCGACGAGACCCGGTATTCGCTACCGACCCTGTCGACCGTAGATCCGGGCCGGCGGGAGATCGCCGAGACCGCCGTCGCGATGCTCCTGGAACGCATTGACGGCGCGGCCGAAGCGGCACCCGCCCGCGAGTTTGCCGCAGGATTCAAGGTCATCAGCCGGGAGTCCACGGCGATCCGGCCCGCCCAAGACTCCGCCTAATTTCTTCTTGACATGTAAGTCCGGTCACAGCATGATGAATTTACAACGATTACTTACATCGATGTAAAACGTTGGAGCTAGGCACACAACGCACCCCTTCTCTTCCCGCTCCCTCTCCCTGAAAGCAGACAATGGTTTCCGCACGCCTTACGATCGACCCGCAATTCGCAGTGGGCACTGTCAATCCCCGTCTCTTCGGTTCTTTCGTTGAACACCTTGGACGCTGTGTCTACGACGGCATCTACGAACCCGGTCACCCGAGCGCCGACGCCGATGGTTTCCGCACTGATGTGATCGAGCTCGTCAAAGAACTCGGGGTCTCCACCATCCGCTACCCGGGCGGCAACTTCGTCTCCGGGTTCCGCTGGGAAGACAGTGTTGGACCCAAGGAACAGCGCCCTCGCCGCCTCGACCTCGCTTGGCATTCGACCGAAACCAACGAGATCGGCATGCACGAGTTCAGCGCATGGCTGACGAAGGTAGGCAGCGAACTCATGCTGGCCGTCAACCTCGGCACCCGAGGCACACTGGAAGCCTTGGACCTGTTGGAATACTCCAACATCCGCTCCGGGACAGAGCTGTCAGACCGCCGAGCCGCTCATGGCCGAGTAGAGCCGTTCGGCATCAAAATGTGGTGTCTCGGCAATGAAATGGATGGCCCGTGGCAGCTGGGGCATCGCTCCGCTGACGACTACGGCAAAATCGCATCGCAGACCGCGAAGGCAATGCGTCAGCTGGATCCTTCCGTTGAACTCGTGGTCTGTGGCTCATCCAGCGCCCACATGCCCACCTTCGGGGAATGGGAGCGCGTAGTACTGACCCACTCCTACGAGGACGTCGACTACATTTCGTGCCATGCCTACTACGAGGAGAAGAACGGTGACCTGGGCTCGTTCCTTGCTTCCGCCACCGACATGGACCACTTCATTGAATCCGTGGTTGCGACGGCTGACCACGTCAAGGCTGTCAACGGAAGCACGAAAACCATCAACATTTCCTTCGACGAATGGAATGTGTGGTACCTCGAACGGTTCCACGACGTCGATAAAATCGAAGGACTCGACAACTGGCCCAAGGCGCCACGGCTGCTCGAGGACGTATACTCCGTGGCCGACGCCGTCGTCGTCGGCAACCTGCTGATCTCGCTGCTCAAGCACGCCGATCGTGTCACCTCCGCCTCCCTGGCGCAGTTGGTCAACGTGATCGCTCCCATCATGACCGAACCCGGGGGCCCGGCGTGGAAGCAGACCACCTTTTTCCCGTTCGCATTGACATCCAAACTGGCCAAGGGAGTTGCCCTGGATGTGAGGCTGGAAGCGGACACGTACAGCACGGATGCCTATGGCACCGTCCCGCTCATCGACGCCGTCGCGACCTACGACGCGGACTCGGCAACAACTGCCGTATTCCTGGTCAACCGGTCACGGAGCGAGGAGGCAACGGTCGCCATCGACCTGACGGCGCTCGACGGCGTGATCATTATTGATGCCCAGACGCTTTCCGACCCGGACGTCTACGCGAAGAACACGCTCGAAGACCAGGAGCGCGTGGGCTTGCAGCCGAACAAGAGCGCCGTGGTGCATAACGGCGTCATCGAAATCACCCTGCCGCCCGTCTCCTGGACGGCACTGAACCTCGGCTGACCCTATCGAATTGGTCAAAACACAAGCGGCATCCCGGTCCGAAGACCGGGATGCCGCGCCATTTTGGAAACCCTGCAGATCGAACCTCTTTTGGAGACCGCCGGCCGGTGGGACGATTTTGATATGAGCGAAAAAGACGAGCAAAAGCTCGCGTCCCCGGCTGCCGGCCCTTACCTTCGCAGGGAAAAAAGCGTTCCATCGGAGGAATACGAAAACCCGACCACTCACCAGATGCGCATCGTCGGACAGCGGCGGACCGAGGCGGAAGCCAAGCTCGAGCGGCAACTGCGCGAGGCTCGAAGCAAGCTCCACGAATAGAGAAAACCCCCTAGGCGGCCGGCGCCGAGTCGCGGCCCTCGCCGGATGCGAGCCTGGTGATTGGCACCTTCGGACGTTCGGCAGGCCAAGACCTGAGGCGGGGCCCGCCGTCCGATCGTGCCTCCAAGGCGGTGAGCGGACGTGCGCTGTGGACAATGTAGTCGCGCGCCGCCGGGCCCACCATCATCAGATTCAAGCACAGGTCTCCGCGGTGTGTGGGAGCGATGCCGGCCGCCCGAAGGCTGGCCCTAAACGTTCTGGCCCTCACGGGTTCCGAAGCTGTAAGTCCGCACCAGCTGATGTACAGACCGTACAGTTCTTCAAAGCTGAGGCCCTCCTCCCCCGAATTCCGGGAGACGCACTCATTGAGGAAATTATCCAGCGGTACTTTCATCATCGTTGCCCCCTGCGCCTTGGCAGCTTATGCTGCGTTTCCATAGCTACAGCTAACAATGTGATCCGAACCAAGGAACCTACCTGAATACACAGAAATTTAAGGGCGTCGATTGCCCCTGTCAACTGTTCTCAGGCTTGGTAGCGCGGCAAACCGCATCCCGCTCGTCGGGGCCGACGTTGTTCCCGTCGTGGCAAGCGCCCGCTGGTATTTGTCATCGGCTATTCTGCTCGACGCCTAGGCCAAGCTGCGAACGAGGCCGCACCTCACCTGGCTTAGCTACCGGCCAGTACAAGACCACGGGCGCCGCGGAGATAGACTCGATTCAAGCCCAACAACCACCATTTGAGGAGCCCCATGCGCGCCACCATCATCCACGGCCCCGGCGACATCCGTGTTGAAGACCGTAACTACCCCACGGTCCAGCTGCCCACAGACGTCATTGTCAGAGTCACCGCCTCCTGCGTCTGCGGTTCGGACCTATGGCCGTACCGCGGCGTGAAGCCCACTCACCGGCCTTCGGCCATCGGCCATGAATTCATCGGCACGGTGGAAAGCATCGGCGACGACGTCACTGCCTTGGCGGTCGGCGATTTCGTCATCGCTCCCTTCGTGGTCAGCTGCGGCGCTTGCCCGCAATGCGTGAACGGCGTCACGGTTGCTTGCGATCATTTGGCAGGTTGGGGCGGCAAAGATGACAGCGGCCACGCAATCGACGGCGGGCAGGGCCAGGCCGTGCGCGTACCACTCGCTGAGTCCACCCTCGTCAAGGTTCCCGGCGTCACGGAACCCGACGACGCCCTCCGCGCGAGCTTGCTGACGCTCTCCGACGTGATGGCGACCGGCCACCACGCCGCCCTCGCGGCGAAGGTCGGCCCTGGCAGGACCGTTGTCGTCGTCGGCGACGGCGCAGTAGGCCTCTGCGGCGTGCTCGCCGCCAAGCGCCTCGGAGCCGAACGAATCATCGCGATGTCCCGGCACGCCGACCGCCAGGCGATAGCCCTCGAGTTCGGGGCCACGGACATCGTCGCCGAGCGCGGCGACGACGGCGTAGCCAAGGCCCGCGAGTTGCTTGGAGGCGTTTTGGCCGACTCCGTGCTGGAGTGCGTCGGGACGAAGGAATCCATGGATCAGGCACTGCACAGCGTCCGCCCGGGCGGCGCCCTCGGCTTTGTTGGTGTCCCGACCGGCGGAGCCGAAGCCCCGCTGCGCTACTTGTTCGACACAAACATTTCGATTGCCGGCGGAATGGCTCCGGCTCGCACGTACATCCCGGAACTGCTCCAGGACGTGCTTGACGGAAAGATCAACCCAGGCCGGGTCTTTGACACGGTAATGCCCCTCGAGGAAGCGCCCGAAGCCTACCGCGCCATGGACGAACGGCGCTCCATCAAGGTCCTGCTCACCCCCTAGGGCATGCGCTGAAACCGCAGATTCCTGCGGGCTGGTGGACTGTGGCGCAGGCGGGGGAACGGCGAGAGAATCCATATAGGAAGGCTGGCCTGAACCCGAAGGAGTGGGCAGAATGATCACTGGTGCCGACGCGCGCCCGGTGGTTAAACATGATGGGTATTTGCCCATCGAGGATCATGGACTTATCGGCGACGGGTCCACGTGCGCCCTCGTTGGGCGGGACGGGGCAATTACCTGGCTTTGCCTGCCGGAATTCGACAGTCCCCCGTTCCTGGCCGGAATCCTTGACGCAGATTCAGGCGGCCGTTTTGAAATAGCCCCTGTCCATACTCTGGCATCCTCCCAGCGCTACACCGAGGATTCGTGCGTGCTGGTCACATCCCTCGCATCCGACCGGGGCGTGCTGCAGGTGACGGACGGACTCACGCTACGTGCCGGAGCCGACTTGTCGGAGCCGGTGCCGGCTGGCCGTTCCGAACTCCTGCGGCACGCGAGGGCCGTGGGCGGAGACATTCCGCTGCGCATCAGCCTGATACCGAAGGCCGGTGTCACGTTCGATACGCTGGCCACCGGCTGGAGGTTTGATTGGCGGCAGGACGGCGTCCAGGAAGTCTATCTGTGGTCTTCCATTGAACTCACCCCTGACGGCCGTGGCTTATCCGCCGAATTGACGCTTCGCGCAGGGGAAACGCTGACCATTGTCCTGCACTGGTCGGGACGGTTCAGGCTCCGTCAACACCCGCAGAGCAAGAAGCTCATTGACCAGACCGTATATGCGTGGCGCCGGTGGGCATCAAGCCTGGATTGCGAAGGCTCCCAAGCGGAGTTGATGAAGCGATCGGCCTTGACGCTGAAAATGTTGGATCACGCAGAAACAGGGGCCATCCTCGCGGCCGCCACATCGTCGCTGCCGGAGTGGCCAGGGACATCGCGGAACTGGGACTACCGGTACACCTGGGTGCGCGACGCGTCCTTCTCCAACTACGTCTTCAGGCGCATCGGCGACCCCAGTGATGCGGACGTTTTCCTTGCCTGGGTCCTGACCAATGTGGAGCGGGACGGTGTCCCGCACGTCATGTATGCCCTCGACGGCTCCCAGCCGCCCGATGAGGTGCAGGACCCCCAATTGCGGGGATACCGCGGCTCGGCACCGGTCCGGTGGGGAAACGGCGCCCGCCACCAACTCCAGCACGATGTGTACGGTGAAATCATCGACATTGCCTACCAATGGTCGGGCAGTGGGAAGAGAGTCGATCAGCAGCTCTGGGCCGCGCTGATCCCCATAGTCGAAATGGCCATCAGGAGCTGGCGGCTTCCGGACTCGGGGCCTTGGGAGATCCGGGACAAGAGCAGGCCCTTCACCTACTCGGCGGCGCTGTGCTATGTCGCAATCGACCGTGCAATGCAGATCGCGCGCAGGGACGGGCTTCCCTATCCCAAGCGCCGGTGGGAGGCCACGGCCCGGCGGATCCGGCAGGCTGCCCTGACACAATCCTGGGATCCGCGGCGTCGCACGTTCACCGAGAATTTGGGCGGCACCGGCGGCCTCGATGCGTCCCTGCTGACACTTCCCGTCCGCAACGTTATCGATTTCGACGACCCGCGGATGGTGTCCACCACTCAAGCCATCGCCGCAGAGCTCGACGCCGGCAACGGACTTTTGTTCCGCTACCTGCCGGGGATTTCTCCCGACGGTCTGCCTGGAAGCGAGGGGGCGTTCCTCCTCTGCAGCTTCTGGTTGGTGGACAACCTGGCCGGGCAAGGCCGCGTGGATGAGGCCCATGAACTCTACGAGTCCCTCTGCAGCCGTGCGAACCCGTTGGGCCTCCTACCCGAGCAGATCCACCCTGACACCGGTGAGTTTCTCGGGAACTTCCCGCAGGCGTTCAGCCATGTGGGCGTGCTTGCCAGCGGCCTGCGTCTGCTGAAAGCCGAGCGGCGGGCCGCGAACGCCGGCTCTTCAACCCAGAAACAGCCCTAGCTGCGAGGCAACCCGATGCGTGCATGGTGGGTCCGGGAACCAGGCCCTATTGAGTCACGGCCGCTTGCTTGGGGCGAGCGTCCCGTTCCGCAACCAGGGCGGCGGGAGCTCCTCGTCAGTGTCCGAACCTGTGGTGTCTGCCGAACGGATCTGCATTTGGCCGAAGGCGATCTCGCCCCTCGGAGGCCGAACGTCGTGCCCGGCCACGAAGCGGTGGGAATAGTCAGCGAAACCGGCGATGGGTGTGCGAGGTTCCGGCGCGGTGACAGGGTCGGAGTTGCCTGGCTAGGGGGAACCTGCGGGAGCTGCGCGTATTGCCGCCGCGGCAACGAGAACCTCTGCCTCTCCCCTGTCTTCACCGGATGGGACAGGGACGGCGGATATGCCGAACAACTCACGGTGTCCGAGGATTTCGCCTATGCGATCCCGCAGCAATTTTCGGACGAACAAGCGGCCCCTCTCTTGTGTTCGGGCATCATCGGGTACCGGGCGCTCAAACGGGCCGAGCTTCCGCCGGGCGGCCGGCTGGGCATCTACGGTTTCGGCGGTTCGGCCCATCTCACGGCGCAGATGGCGCGCCACCAAGGGGCGCAGGTCTACGTGATGACCCGTTCGGAGTCGGCCCGTGAACTGGCACGTGAGCTGGGCGCGGTGTTTGTGGGCGACGCGTACGATTCTCCGCCGGACCCGCTCGACTCGGCGGTACTTTTTGCTCCCGTCGGGGACCTTGTCCCTGTGGCACTCGAGGGGCTGGACCGGGGCGGAACCCTCGCCATTGCAGGCATCCACCTCAGTGACATACCGCCTTTGAACTACTCAGCGGATCTCTTCTATGAGCGGCAGCTCCGTAGTGTTACCGCCAATACCCGGGCAGACGGCGAGGAGTTCTGGTCCCTGGCCGCGGAAATTCCGCTGGCCCCCACCACGACGGCGTATCCGTTGGCGGAAGCCGACCGGGCGTTACGGGATCTGGCTGGCGGCCGCATCACCGGCGCAGCTGTCCTGAGAGCCTGAACGCTCGGTCTTGGCCGGAAGCCGGCGGATACCTGAACAAAAGACGGCGATCGGCGGGTCCGATGACGGCCCGCCGATCGCTATTGCCGCTGTTCAGCGTGTGAACACGTCAGCGTTCAGCACTTCACTGCGAAGGGCTGACCATGTGGTGCCGGTGCTCCTCGGTGCTGGGCTTGATCGCCATCGCGGTGACGACAAGCGCCACCAGGCCGGTGATCCAAGACGTCCAGGCTACCCCCGCTTGCATGGAGTAGGAGCCTAGCCACGGAGAAAGGAACAGCAAGGCGCCGAAGGCTGCCTGCACCCACTCCATGGCCGGCGTTCCGGGCATGGCCAGATTGATGACACCGCTAACGATCAGCAAGGCGCCGAAAACGACCATCAGGGCAGCCGACGAGCCGGCCGGCACACTCCAGATGACCGACAGGGCAGCATAGAGCCCGGCGACAACCGTGACCCAATCCTGCCATCGCGTCCATTTCTTCATTGAACCCACCTCTGTGATGCGGACTGCATCCCGGGGTATCGAGATGTACTCCGGTACTGACATAACAAAATCCGGGCACAGCTGCTTCCCGACGAACCCGTGTGGGGCCGGTCCGCCGTCGTCGAATCCTGTCGCGCACGAAGCCTTGCTAAGAGCGGACTTCCGGTCTACAACGTAGTCATAGAGCAACATCGACAGACATGCCCGGCGTCGCCGGCATGTCCGTCCAGGAAGGACCGCGTGATATCGAGTCGCTGGTCGTAAAGTCGCCGGTCAGCCTGGTGCTGGCCTAACGACGTCCGTTGGTGAGAACCGCCGTGGCCTCCGGCGTGGACGTGAGTCCTGCGCCAACGCCCAGGTTCCGGCCCGACCCCGCCAGGTCGCCCGCAGTCGAAACCAACAGAAGGAAAGAAATGTTAAACATGAAGGTCCCGGCACGAGGCGCCGGAACCGCCTTCATTGCAACCCTCGCTATCACGGCTCTCGCCGCATGTTCGAGCACGGGCACATCGTCTTCGCCGAGCGCCACGAGTTCCGGAGGAACGGTACCGCAGATCTCTGCGGATGCTTTCACGGCCGACTTCTCGGCCATGAAACAGCTCACCTCGCTCGCTTCGCAGGGCAAGGGCATGGTAGGCGTGCTGCTGCCAGACACCACCACCTCCGCGCGGTACGTCACTTTCGATGCCCCGTATTTGAAGAAGGCATTCGAAGCCGCGGGACTCGATTCCTCGAAGTTGAAGATCGACAATGCGCAAGGCAGCGCAAGCACGATGCAGACGCAGGCCGAGGCTGACATCACTGCAGGCGCTTCCGTGCTGCTTGTCGACGCGCTCGACTCCGGTTCGGGCGCCGCCATCGAGGCGGCGGCCAGCGCGCGCGGCGTCAAAGTGATCGACTATGACCGGCTCGTCAAAGGCGGGGCCAAGGATCGCACCTACGTGAGCTTCGACAACGTCAAAGTTGGTCAGCTGATCGGCCAGGGGGAGATCGCGTGCCTCACGGACTGGAAAGTCACCAAACCAAACATCCTCGTCATGGACGGCGATCCGACCGACAACAACGCCAAGCTGTTCGCCGAAGGCTATAACGGCGTACTCAAGCCCCACTTCGACAATGGCGAGTACGTCAACGTAGGAGAGCCGGCGGGCACCTGGACACCGTCGGTTGCACAGACGACGTTCGCCCAGCAGTACACCGCCCACCCGAACATCAACGCGGTGGTCACGCCTAACGACGACAACGCCAACGCTGTGATCGCCTACCTGCAGAGCAAGCAGATTCCCGCCAAGACCTTCCCGACGACAGGCCAGGATGCGTCTTTGTCCGGGCTGCAGAACATCCTGAAGGGTTACCAGTGCGGAACGGTGTACAAGCCGATCTACTTTGAAGCCCAGGCGGCTGCCGCGGCAGCGCTTTACCTGCGGGCAGGAGTGACCGTTCCGACAACCCTCGTCAACGGCAAGACGACGGACGACACCGCGAAGTCCGACGTCGCATCGGTCCTGCTGACCCCGCTGTGGGTGACCACGAAGAACATGGCGGACACGGTGGTCAAGGACGGCGCGGTGACGAGTTCTTCGCTGTGCGTCTCGCAGGTGAAGGACGCGTGCACCGCGGCAGGTATCCAGTAATTCCACAATGAGTGAGCTGGCAAACCCGGATCCCGCCGACGTCGGGCCCCTCCTTCGGCTCGAGGGCATCGACAAGAATTTCGGGCCGGTGCAGGCGCTGGTCGACATCACCTTTGAGGTGCCTGGCGGCGAGGTGACTGCGCTGGCCGGCGACAACGGTGCGGGCAAATCGGTATTGATCAAGTGTGTCGCCGGAATTCACGCCCCCGACGACGGGCAGCTGTTTTGGGAGGGCAGGCCCGTACGATTCAACTCGCCCCACGAAGCCGCAGCGCTCGGCATCGAGACCGTGTATCAGGACCTGGCCTTGTGCGACAACCTCGACATTGTGCAGAACCTGTTCCTTGGCCGCGAACGCCTGCGCGGTCTTCTCCTTGATGAAGAGAGCATGGAGATCGCGGCCCGGGAGACGCTCTCAAGCCTGGCCGTGACCACCGTGCGTTCGATCCGGCAACCGGTCGCGTCGTTGTCCGGCGGGCAACGCCAGTCCGTTGCGATTGCGAAGTCGGTGCTGTGGAACTCGAAGCTAGTCATCATGGACGAGCCGACCGCGGCCCTCGGCGTCGCCCAGACGGAGGTCGTGCTTCACCTGATCCGCCAGCTCGCCGACCGTGGCGTCGCCGTCATCGTCGTCTCGCACAACATGAACGACGTGTTCGAGGTTGCGGACCGCATCGCCGTTCTCAGGCTCGGGCAGCTTGTGGCCATCCGGCCTGTCACGGAGATGGATCGGCAGATCGTGGTCGACCTGATGACCACTGGGATCTCAGATCGGGCAAGGCCGGAAACCGCGCCGACACCGCCGTCGAAACGCCCGCTAGCCGCCGTCAAGGGGCCGCTCCCCTCAACAGCAGCCGCCCTCCAGGGCGAGCCGACCACGGCGGCCGCGGAGCGGAAGGCCGCCTTGGCGTTGAACCCGGACATCACCGCGACATCGCTGCCCGAATACTTCCGTACGGCGCTGGCGCGGGTCCGGGGCGGCGAGAGCGGAGTGCTGCCGGTTCTCGCGGGCCTGTTGCTGATCTCTGCGCTGTTCCAATCGTTGAACCCGAACTTCCTGACGCCCGGCAACATGGTGAACCTGCTCATCCAGGGTTCGGTATTCATGCTGCTGGCGATGGGGCAGATCTTCGTGCTCCTGCTCGGCGAAATCGACCTGTCCATCGGGTACGTCGGCGGAGTGGGCGGCGTCGTCATGGCTGAACTCGTCCAGGAGTCCACCGGGTGGCCATGGTGGGCGGCGATCGCCGTCGGCCTGCTTAGTTGCGCCGGGATCGGGCTGCTTCATGGCACGATCATCACCCGCCTCGGATTGCCGTCGTTCGTCGTGACCCTTGGCGGCCAGCTCGGCTGGCTTGGCGTGATGCTCATCATCCTCGGGAGCGGCGGGGTCGTGCCCATCAACGACAACGTCATCAACAACATCGCGAGCGGCAACCTCAGCCCGGTCACCAGCTGGATCCTGATGCTCGTCGTCGTCGGAGCGTTCAGCACGTGGACGTGGCTGCGGGACGCCCGCCGACGCAACACCGGACTCGTCGCGCCGCCCGCCAGCGTGAGCGCCCTGAAGATCGCGGCGGTGCTCGCCGCGGGCGTGGCCGTCGTTTGGCTCTGCAATACGGACCGCGGCAACCTGGTCGAAATCAGCGGCGTGCCGTGGGTGCTTCTGGTCGTGCTGGGAGTACTCGCCGCTTGGACGTTGCTGCTTGGGCGTACCCGGTTCGGCCGCTATGTCTACGCCATTGGCGGCAACGCCGAGGCCGCACGGCGGGGAGGCGTGAACCTTGCGCGCATTCGCACGCTCGCCTTCATGCTCGCTTCCTTCACCGCAGGAATCGGCGGAATTGTGTACGCGTCGCGGCTCCGTTCCGTCTCGACGTCGTACGACGGCGGCACGTTGGTCCTTTACGCCGTGGCGGCTGCGGTCATCGGCGGGACAAGCCTGTTCGGCGGGCGCGGCAAGGTGCTGCACGGGGTGCTGGGCGGCCTGGTGATCGCCACGATCGATAACGGCATGGGCCTGCAGGGTTACAGCGCTCCGGCCAAGTACGTCGTGACGGCGCTGGTCCTCGTCGCGGCGGTAACGATCGACGCGGTCGCGCGTCGCGGACGCTCCCGGACCTAAACGGCTTGTTGAACGGCCCCGCACGCAGACAGCTACCTGGCCGGTCTGGACTTGGATAATCAGCAGGCTTAACGTTCAAGAGTGGCCGACTTCCCGGAGGGACGGTCCCAGGGGCAGTCCCTCCGGCCAGCCCACGCAAGTCCCAGCGAGGAGGAGAGATGCGAAAGGTTGAAGAAACGATTGACGTCGACGTCCCCGTCCATACGGCTTACAACCAGTGGACGCAGTTTGAGTCGTTTCCGCGATTCATGTCCGGGGTGGAATCCGTAACCCAGTTGAGCGACACAACCAACCACTGGGTCACCAAGGTAGGGGGTGTGGAACTGGAATTCGATACGGAAATAGTCGACCAGGAACCCGACGACCGGATTGCTTGGCGCAGTATTGACGGCAAGTCGCACGCCGGCATCATCAGGTTTTCGCCGCTGGACGCCAACCACACGCACGTCAAGGTCCATTTCGAATGGGCACCGGAAACCGTCATGGAGAAGGCCGGAGCCGCACTCCAAATTGATGAGATGCAGGTGAAGGCCGACCTGAAGAAATTCAAGGAGTTCATAGAGTCGCGTGGAAACGAAACCGGAGGATGGCGCGGCGAGGTGGAGGAGTAAATGACCGATCCTGGGCCGGTGCTGGTGGTCGGCGGCACAGGCATGCTGGGCAGCCAGGTGGTGTCCAAGCTGCTTGAAGGCGGCAAGCAAGTCCGCGCCTTGGTACGGCCCGGTTCGGATGCGAGCCGCCTCGAAGAGCTAGGGGCCGCGATCGCGCGCGGCGACATGATGGACCCGGAGTCGCTTGGGCACGCCATGGACGGCATCGACGCGGTGATCACCTCGGCGGCGGGATACACCCACCATCGGGAGGGCGACAGTCCCGTCATCGACACGGTGGGCAACACCAACCTCGTCGATGCGGCAAGCCGCGCCGGTATTCGCAGATTCGTCCTGACCAGCATCCTCACTTGCGATCAAACACCGGATGTTCCGCATTTCTGGCACAAGAAACTCGCCGAGGATCGCCTGGAAGAACTCGGGGTCCCGTTCTTGGCGCTGCGCCCGGGCGCATTCCTTGAGCAGATCACCCGCTTCGGCGACCCTTTCAGCGCGGGGCGGCTCACGTCGTTCGGGTCTCCAAGCGTTCCCCTGACGTACGTGCTTGCCAGTGACCTCGCCGGGTACCTTGCGGCAGCAGTCGACGCGAGCGGAGTTGAGGGGCAGCGTATCGACATCGGTTGGGACCGTCCGGTAAGCATGCAGGACATCGCCGATATCTCGGCCCGGATGCTCGGCCGGGAGATCCAAGTCGTCGTCAGCCCGATCAGCGCGGTCAACCCGATGGCGAAGGACCTTGAGGCGATGATCGACTGGTTCGGGACGGGCCGCTACGTCGCCGATACTTCGCGACAACGCGAGGTCTTCGGGCCGCCGCCAACCGCGGAGGACGCCGTCGCACGCCTGCTCACCAGCCTCGGGCACAAGCGTGACTAAGCCGGGCCCGACGGCGGCCGGACGAGGCCATCTGCTAACCCGGGTTTAACCGCGTTACCCCACGGCGGGCAGGGCGTCGGGGATGCGCGGCTTGGCGTTGCCGGCGAAGGTGAACTTGGCGTCGTCGCCTTCGCCGTCGACGTCGACCACAACGATGTCACCCGGGTGGATCTCGCCGAAGAGGATCTTCTCGGAGAGCTGGTCCTCGATCTCGCGCTGGATGGTGCGGCGCAGCGGCCGGGCACCCATGGCGGGGTTGTATCCGCGGGTGGCCAAAAGTACCTTGGCGGCGTCCGTGAGCTCGATGCCCATGTCCTTGTCGGCCAGGTGCTGTTCCAAACGATGGATCATCAGGTCCACGATCTCGATGATCTCGTCCCGCGTGAGCTGCGGGAAAACGATGACGTCGTCAACACGGTTGAGGAACTCGGGACGGAATTGCTGCTTGAGCTCCTCGGTGACCCGCGCCCGCATCCGGTTGTACCCGGTGGTGGTGTCCGTGCCGGACTGGAAGCCGGTCGCCACGCTCTTGGAAATGTCGCGGGTGCCCAGGTTGGTGGTCATGATGATCACCGTGTTCTTGAAGTCCACCACCCGGCCATGGCTATCCGTCAGGCGGCCGTCCTCGAGGATCTGCAGCAATGAGTTGAACAAATCGGAGTGGGCCTTCTCCACTTCATCGAACAGCACCACGGAGAACGGACGACGGCGGACCTTCTCGGTCAGCTGCCCGCCCTCGTCGTAGCCGACATAGCCCGGAGGGGCACCGAAGAGACGCGACACGGTGTGCTTCTCCGAGTACTCGGACATGTCCAGCGTGATGAGGGCATCCTCATCGGCGAAGAGGAATTCCGCCAGCGCCCTGGCGAGCTCGGTCTTGCCGACGCCGGTGGGGCCGGCGAAGATGAAGGAGCCACCGGGACGCTTGGGGTCCTTCAGGCCTGCACGCGTACGGCGGATTGCACGCGACACTGAATTGATCGCCTCATTCTGACCAATAACGCGCTTGTGCAGTTCCTCCTCCATCTTGAGCAGGCGGCTGGATTCTTCCTCGGTGAGTTTGAAGACCGGGATCCCGGTGGAGTTCGCGAGAACTTCGGCAATCAGGTCCTCGTCTACCTCGGCGTTGCCGTCCGTGCCGCCGGATTTCCACCTGAGTTCCCTTTCCCGGCGCTCGGCGACAAGTTTCTGCTCCTTCATACGCAGCGACGCGGCACCCTCGAAGTCCTGGGCATCGATGGCCGATTCCTTCTCCATCTTCACCTCGGCGATGCGTGCGTCCATCGCTTTCAGCTCCGGCGGCCGTGTCATGCGGCGGATGCGAAGACGTGCGCCTGCTTCGTCGATCAGGTCGATCGCCTTGTCCGGCAGGAAGCGGTCCGACACATAACGCTCCGAGAGGCTCGCCGCGGCCGCCAGCGCGCCGTCGGTGATGGTCACCCGGTGGTGCGCCTCGTAACGGTCACGCAGGCCTTTGAGGATCTCAACGGTGTGGGCCACCGAGGGTTCCTGGACCTGGATCGGCTGGAAGCGGCGCTCCAACGCGGCGTCTTTCTCAATGTGCTTGCGGTACTCATCCAGGGTGGTTGCACCTATGGTCTGGAGTTCGCCTCGGGCCAGCAACGGCTTGAGGATGGACGCCGCATCGATGGCACCCTCTGCAGCGCCGGCACCCACGAGCGTGTGGATCTCGTCGATGAAGAGGATGATGTCGCCGCGGGTCCGGATTTCCTTGAGGACCTTCTTCAGGCGCTCTTCAAAATCGCCCCGGTACCGGGAACCGGCCACCACTGAGCCCAAATCGAGCGTGTAAAGCTGCTTGTCCTTCAGGCTCTCCGGCACGTTGCCCCGGACAATAGCCTGGGCGAGGCCCTCGACGACGGCGGTCTTGCCGACGCCGGGCTCGCCGATCAGCACGGGGTTGTTCTTGGTCCGGCGGGAGAGGACCTGCATGACGCGCTCCATCTCCAGCTCGCGGCCGATCACAGGATCAAGCTTGTTTTCCCGTGCAGCCTGGGTAAGGTTGCGGCCGAACTGGTCCAGCACCACCGAACCGGCCGGTGCAACCTCGGCCTGGCTCGGTCCGGCGACCATTCCACTGGGGTCCTTGCCCTCGTACCCGGAGAGCAAATGGATGACCTGCTGGCGGACGCGGCCGAGGTCGGCGCCGAGCTTGACAAGGACCTGCGCGGCAACGCCTTCACCTTCGCGGATGAGGCCGAGCAGGATGTGCTCGGTACCGATGTAGTTGTGGCCGAGCTGCAGGGCTTCCCGGAGGGCGAGCTCAAGGACTTTCTTGGCGCGCGGGGTGAACGGGATGTGGCCGGACGGGGCCTGCCGGCCCTGGCCGATGATCTCCTGCACCTGCTCGCGGACGCCATCGAGCGATATATTCATCGACTCAAGCGCCTTGGCCGCAACCCCCTCACCCTCCTGGATCAGACCCAAGAGGATGTGCTCGGTACCGATGTAGTTGTGGTTGAGCATGCGTGCCTCTTCTTGGGCAAGCACAACAACGCGACGGGCACGGTCCGTAAATCTCTCAAACATTTCGCCACACTCCTGGCAGCCGCCTACCTCGATGCTACGTCGCCAAGGGCCCTCTTGGGGGACGCCGGAGGCAGAATTTTAGATACCGGGCCAGCCGGCTGCATGGTTCTTCTGCACAGACGGCCCAGACCGTGAAGAATGAAATCAACCACCAACTAGAGGGAACACCATGAGCACCCTGAAGCAACGCCTGCATGCCGACGTCGTAGTCCACATGAAAGACCGCAACAAGACCGCGCTCACGACGGTCCGCAATGTCCTTGGCGAAATAGAGACGCGTGAGAAGTCCGGCAAGACACCCATCGAGCTGGACGACACCCAAGTGACGGCCCTGCTGCAGAAGGAAGCCGCCAAGCGCAGGGACACGGCGCGCATTTACACGGACGCCGGCGAGGCCGAGCGCGCTGCCGCGGAAATCGCCGAAGCGGAAGTCATCGAGGCGTATCTGCCCGAAATGCTCTCCCCCGCCGAAGTAGAGGCAATCGTCGACGACGCAATCGCGGCGTTGAAGGCCAGCGGCCAGGAACTCACGATCAGGCAGATGGGCGCCGTGATGAAGCCCGTCGCAGCAAAGGTCGCCGGGCGCTTCGACGGCAAGGCCGTCAGCGAAATCGTCCGCACCCGACTCGCATAGATACACTGGAACGCAGGGAGGAACAGCCATGGCAGCCATCATCCTGGGATGGAATCCACGGCTTTGGAACGACTGGAACTACGAGGCTGTGATCGTGCAGGTCGCCGAAACGGGTCAATTCCTTGAGCGATGGAACGTCGGCCAGCACCGGAAGATCCAGGCCGGCAACCAAGCATGGCTTCTCGTGCAAGGTGGACGCCGCCACGGACGCGGGCTCATCGGCCACGGCGTCGTCATGTCCGAAGCGTATGAAGCGCCTCAACGCACCGAGCCGAAGAGTATTGCGTGGTACGTGAGCGTGGCCTTCGACGCCTTGCTTCCCCTCGGCAGCCAGATCCCGTCGAGTGTCCTCTCCAGCGAAGTGCCGGACGTAGCCTGGAACACCTTCCGCGGTTCGGGACGGTCCATACCGGCAGAATCAGAATCCGGCCTTCAGCGCGTGTGGCGGGAGCACGGACCGGGAGCCTCCGAGCCGTGCCAGACCGTTCCAGGAACCTACCCGGAAGGAGCCGTCAGCCGGATTGAAACGAACCGCTACGAGCGAGACGCTGAAGCCCGCCGGATTTGCCTGGCTTTCCACGGGACGTCCTGTGCCGTGTGCACTTTCTCCTTCGAAGTACGCTACGGGGACATTGGCAAGGACTTCATCCACGTCCACCATGTGGTTCCCGTTTCACAGCTCGGCAACGACTACACGCTGGATCCGATCGCGGACCTCGTACCGCTGTGTGCCAACTGCCACGCCATGGCACACCGGGGCGTGGGCACCCCACGCACCGTGGCGGAATTGCGGCGTGCCATCGCCGCCGCCGGACACTTGCCCGGCCAAATCGTCGATGACAGAGCGCTGGCGGCCCAGGACGCCGCACACCGGATTCTCGAGCAGCGATGACCAAGGGCCGTTCCTGATGCACTAGCCAGCCAAGGTTCTTCCCCGTATTTTGTTAACTACACCGTGCGGCGAGCACCACACGCTGTGAGTCAGATGATCCATTTGCCGGCTGAAACCACTGGGGCGCAACGCCGCGCCCCGAACCCGGCGAGACCTACCGGGCGCCACGCGCCGCCCGCTGTTCAGGAGGATACGCATGGCAGGGATGTTTGAACTCTTCATCGACGAGGACACGAGCTTCAGATTCAGGCTCAAAGCGCCGGATGGAACCGTGGTAGCCATCTCCAGGTCCTTTCCCGACAAGCCCGCCGCGGTGAGCGGCATCAGTGACGTCCGGGAATATGCAGGAATGGGCCTGATCACCGATCTCTGCCCGGAAGTCCCGCACCGCGCGCCGTCACCCACGCCTCCGGTTCCTGTTGTACGGCAAAGCAGCCCTTCCGCGTTGCCGCCGCTTCCCGTCCCGCCTCGACACCATAATCCGCTCCCCCAAAGAGATCGAACCGGCCGCCCATGGCACACCCCCGCCTTGGTCGACGCATCCTGCGCGGGGCTGGTTGAGGCGTAGAGCCTAAAGGCTGCCGGCCTTCGCCGAAATGCCTGTCAATCCTCCCGGTCCGGAAACTTCAGTTTCGAAGCGCCGCATTGCCCGGGCCGCGAGGACGCGCAGCAGCGACTGGGCGCGGTTGATTGCTGCATCTTTGTCCTCGGTGAGATCAAAGATGCAGTCGGCTGACAAGATCCCGTCGGCAAGAAGACGGGATCTTGTGGCGCTCTGAATGACGCCGCTCAGAGCCAGGACGGGTATATCGCGCCGCGTTGCCGCCCGGGCTATTGCAATTGGCGCTTTTCCTTCCAAGGATTGATCATCAAGCGATCCTTCTCCAACGATCACCAGATCCGAACGGCTCATTGCGGCGTCGAGGCCGATTAGTTCTCCGATGAGGCCAATGCCCGAGGTGATCCGGCCGATTCCTGCCGCGAGGAAGCCAACTGCAAACCCGCCGGCGGCGCCGACACCAGGCATGGCCGAGGTGTCAGCGCCGAACGCGCTGACGAGGAGGTCGTTCCAGCTCTCGAGACGGCGCTCGAGACGTTGAACTGCCGCCGGGTCGGCACCCTTTTGCGGTCCAAAAAGCCGCGCCGCCCCTCGCGCGCCGACAAGGGGGACTCCGACGTCCGTAGCAATGACTAATTCGGCGTCTCGCAGCCGGGGGTCGAAAGTGGATGCGTCAAGGGCGGTCGCGTGCACCGCGTGAGTGCCATTGGTGATCCGGGCCCCGTCCGGGCCGAGAAGCGTCAGGCCGAGGGCCAAAAGCGCCCCGGCACCCGCGTCGGTCGTGGCAACCCCGCCGGCACCGACGATGATCTTGCGGAATCCGGAGTCGAGGGCATCGAGGATCAACTGACCGACGCCATATGTTGACGCTGCTTCAGCTGTCGCCGCAGATGGTTGTGGAATGAGCTGCAGTCCGGCGGCCTGGGCCATCTCAACGACTGCCAAGTCTTTGAGCGAGGCCCAAGCCGCTTCCAGTGGTTCTCCAAGCGGTCCGCTGATGGTGGCTTGGTGGAGTTCCGCCCCTGCGGCAACGAGGGCATCGATCGTTCCCTCACCGCCGTCCGCGACAGGAAGAAGGGTGATCTCACTGTCAGGAACGGCATCAAGAATCCCGGCGGCAATGGATTCGGCAGCTTGCCTGGCTGTGAGGGAGCCCTTGAATTTGTCCGGTGCGACGAGAATGCGCAGCGGTCGGGAAGAGTGCTGTGGATCATGTGCGGCGGTCAATAGGTTGCCCTGCCTCCAGATAGGTCGTAAATGAACCCGGTCGTGTAGGAAGCCCCGGGCGAGATGATGTATTCGATGAGTGCGGCCGCCTCTTCGGGCGTACCGAGCCGGCGCATGGGGATTCGTTGCAGGTCTTCGGCGGTAGGTGGGTGTCCGCTCACCAATGGGGTGTCGATTTTGCCCGGGGCGATCGCGTTGACCGTGACTCCTGTGGCGGCGTACTCCCTTGCCAAGGCCTTCACCAAGCCGCAGATTCCAGCCTTGCTGGCTGAATAGCCGGTCATCCCGGCTACGCCTTCCTTTCCCGCGGTGGACGAAAAGTGAAGCAGCCGGCCGAAACCGTTCGCGGCCATCACGGGAAGGACCGCTTTTGACAGTGCGAACGCACCAACGAGGTTCACGCGGAGAAGCCGGTCGAACTCTTCGAGGGTTTCCTCAGTGGAGGGCTGAACCTTCCCGAGGATTCCTGCGGTGTTGATGACGACGTCCAGGCGCCCCGCCAGGGAGATCGCTTGCTCCACAGTCGCTTCGACGGATCGGGGGTCGGAGACGTCGATGGCCAGCTGGGGATATGGCGTTCGAGCGGCCGGCCGCTGGGATGTCGGGAGGTCGGCGCCGATCACTTTCCCTACTTTCGTGCCGAGCAGCTCCGCGGCTGCATGCCCGATTCCGGACCCGGCGCCCACGATCAAGCAGCGGAGATCCGAAAATGGAGGAGTCGCGGCCGGCACCTGCGCTGACTGATCAGCTATGGTGGGGGCGGCGTTGCTGAGTTGGGGCATCGGCTAGAGTCCTTGTCCTTGGAAGTACGCTGCCGCCCGCGCTGCGGCAAGGTCGGGCTCAGGGAACAGACCGATGCTGTTGGCCGTATCGAAGAGGTCCGCGAGGTGGAGGATCGAGCGGCCGGATTCGAGCCCGGCGATCATCCTGAAGTGGCTCTGGCATCCGGTGAGGTAGCTGAGCCACACGACCCCCACTTTGTAGTACTGTGTCGGGGCTTCGAAAATGAGCCTGCTGAGAGGGACGGTAGGTTCCAGGATCGCGCGGAATCCGGTGACGTCTCCATTGTCGAGTTTGGCGAAAGCCGCAGAGGCGAACCGAGGCACCGCGGCGAAGGCGCCCAGGAGTGCGTCGCTATAGCCTTGTTCGTCCCCGGCGATGAGATCGGCGTAGTTGAAGTCATCGCCGGTGAAGAGGCGAACACCCGCGGGGAGCCGTCGACGAAACCCGACTTCATGGTCTTTGTCAAGCAGTGAGATCTTGATCCCTGCGACCTTTTCCCTTTTCTCCCGGATGAGCGCCAGGACCGTTTCCGTTGCCTCCGCAATGGTAGGTGCGCCCCAATACCCTTCCAGAGCGGGGTCGAACATGGAGCCGAGCCAGTGCAGGATCACAGGCCGCTTCGCTGCGTCAAGTACTTTGCCGTAGACGCTGAGGTAGTCGTCGGATCCGTGCGCGTTGCGCGCAAGGTGGCGGCTCGCCATTACGACCACACTGCCCCCGGCTGCCTCAATTTCGCCGAGCTGCTCGATGTAGGCGTCGGTGATTTCTTCGAGCGAATGAGGTGCGGCGTCCAGTTGGTCGGTGGCGATTCCGACGACGACGGAGCCGCCAACACTTTTGGCCTCGGCAAGCGTGCGCTGTGCGAGTCCGAGCGCTGCTGCCGGACCGAGTCCCATTCCGCGCTGGGCGGTGTCCATGCTCTCCGCGACGCCCAGGCCAAGGTTCCAGAGCGAGTGCCGGAGGCGGAGGGTGGCATCCCAGTCGATGGCGGCAGGAGATCCGGCGCTGGATCGTAGCGGGTCCGCGACGACGTGACCGGCCGCGTAGGCAATACGGGACCTGGGCGGCGCGATCAGTGTTTCGAGCGCGGCAGGCTCGGCTAGTTCCAAGGTCCGGCGCCGTCCGGAGGGGGCAGGCAGCTCAATGGTGGTCAGGGTTTTCATGGGGATTGACGCTCCAATTCATTGAGGGATTCGCTGACGCAGCGGTTGAAGCCGGCAACGGTGCGATCGATGATCGTCTCCAGGGGCAATTTCCAGATGTCATCGTTGAAAATTTCGACTTCGATCGGTCCGGTGTAGCCGGCACGGCGGATCGAAGCAGTCAGTGGTGCGAAGTCGATGTCGCCGTCCCCTGGAAAGAGGCGGCCGTTCATGTTCTCCGGGCCAGGAAGGGGTAGTGCGAAATCGCTGACCTGGTAGCCCGCGATCCGCGGACCCGCGGCCAGGACATCGTCGTGGAAGCGGCTGTCCCAGGAAGTGGCATAGGCATCTATGAGTAACCCGACGGTGTCTTCGGGGAAATCCGCAATAATCCGGAGAGCCTGGGCAATTGTTGTCACGATGCTCCGCGTGCCGACGAACAGCGGGTGGAGGGGCTCGAGCGCGAGCCTCACGCCGGCGTCGCGGGCATAAGGCTCCAGTTCCTCGATGGCGGCCCGGAGCCGGACTTCAGCGTGCTGAATGCTGCGGTCATGTGCCGGAAGACCGCCTGCAATGAGGGTCAACATAGGGCTGCCGACCTCCCGGGACAGGTCGAGCGCACGTTTGACTCCGTCGAGGGCGGACCGCAGTTCGGCGCCTTCTTTGTCCGCGAGGAATCCTGTCCTGCAAACGGAGCTGACGGACAAACCTGTGTCGTTGAGCAGCTGCTGGGTGCGGGCAATTCCGATCGCCTCAACGGGTTCGATCCACAATCCGATGTGTCGGATTCCCGCCCGCATTGCCTCTTCCGCGGTCTTAGTCAGTGGATATGGGCGGGTGGTGGCCTGGTTGAGGCTGAGTTCCACCGGGTCGGTGCCGACGTGCGTCATCGGGATGCCCCAGCTTCGGCCAACGAATGGGACAGATGGGTGAAATGGCACGATTCCGGGGAGGACCCGATTCGAATCGGCAATCCAGTGCGCGCCGATTCATAGACGGCGGCGACGATCTGGAGCGATTTCATCGCTTCCCGTCCGGTGACGGCCGGCTGCCGCCCGGAGCGAATGGCATCGACGAACTCGGCCACTTGGACTTTGTGCAAGGGCAGGAGCCGTGCGTTGACTTCGGCGACAGGAATATCGCCGGTCAAGCCATCCAGGATTACCGTCCCTGCCCGTTCCTCGCCCGGTATTGCCCACAGGTCGTTCACCGCGTCGGAACCTTCCGGGTACTCTGTGACCTGCACTGTCGCGCCGTTGCTTCCGGTGACGACGATGCGTGTGCCAAGGCCCGGGCTGGCTGCGACCGTGGCGCTGAGTGTAGCCACGGCTCCGGACGCGAAAGTGATGAGCGCAGCCGCCGTGTCTTCGACTTCGATGGTGTCGCCCAGGACGAAGGAACCGGCCTTGGCGCTGACCTCCACGGGATCCCCCATGAACCATTGAAGGAGGTCGATGTTGTGGATTGCCTGGGTCATGAGCACGCCGCCGCCATCGGCAGCCCACGTGCCCCGCCAAGCGGCGGCGTTGTAATAGTCGGTGCCGCGATGCAGGAGTACTTGGCAGTGTCCAAGCATCGGTGTGCCGAGGCGACCGTCGTCGATGGCTGCCCGAAGGGCCTGCGCCCCGGGCCAAAAGCGGCGCTGGAACACCACCCCCAGGGTGATGCCGCCCTCTTCGGCGGCACGGACCATCCGTTCAGCGGCAGCTGTGTCGGTGGCGATTGGCTTTTCGCACAGGACGTGCACCCCTGCCGACGCGGCTTCGGACACGACGGCCTCGTGAGTCGGGTGCGGGGTACAGACGCTGATGGCGTCGACTCCCAAGGCGATGAGTTCCCCCACCGAGGATACGGCGTGGGCGATGCCGCGTTCCGTCGCGAACTGCTGTGCGCGTTCGACGGCGACATCGCAGACTCCGACGATTTCGACGCCGGGCAGGGCGGAGTAGGACTGGAAGTGGTTGTCGGCGATGTTGCCGCAGCCGACGATTCCTATGCGGAAGGGCTGGCTCATGGCTATTCTCCTGACGGGTTCGAGGTGGAAGGTTGCACGCGGGCGGTGGAAATGGGGGCTCCCAGTTGCTCGAGGGGCACTGTGAAGGTTTCCTTTGCAGTAAGGGCGCTGGCGGCAGCCATGAGGGCGATGACAGCGGAGATCGTGGCGACCGGCATCCAGTCGCCGGGGTGGCCGGCCGTCAGGGCCGTGTAGATGGTCGGGGCGAATCCGGCTGCGATGAGTCCGATCTGCAGGCCGAGGGCCATGCCGGTCTGGCGCACCTTCAGGTTGAACATTTCCGCGAAGAACGACGGGTAGGTGGCGTTGATGGCCGCATAGGCAAAGGAAACCGAAAAGAATCCCGTCACGAAGAGCAGTGGCGCGTTGCCGGACTGGATAGCGGCGAAGTACGCGAAGATCATGGCCGCGCATCCGACGTTGCCTGCTATGAATACCGGCTTTCGCCCGATCCGGTCAGAGAGGGCAGCGAACAAAGGCTGGGTCACCAGGGCGCAAACGTGGCTGACGATAAGGACCCACAACATGGTGCTGCTCGGGACAGCATAAACAGACGTCGCCAATGAGAGCGCAAAGACCTTGATGACAGTGTCGATCGCGAACGCAAGCGAGCAGAAGGTGACCCGCACGATCGCGCCCCAATGGGAGCGGAAGACTTCAACCACCGGTACCTTCACCAGTGCGTGTTCCTCCTTGGCTTCAAGGAATGCTTCCGGCTCGGTGAGCTTCGCACGGATGATGAGACCGGCCACCGTGACGAGGGCGCTGAGGAGGAACGGGATGCGCCAGCCCCAGCTAAGCAGCTGGTCTTTGGGTAGCGCAGAGATCGGTACGAAGATGAGGGTGGCCAGGACGAAGCCCCCGACGATACCGTTGGGGGCCCAACTCGTGAAGAAGCCCCGACGCCCTTCGGGCGACACCTCGATGGTCAGTACCGTGGCCGCGGCAGTCTCGCCTCCGACGGAAATGCCTTGGAGGATGCGAAGAGTCACCAGGAGGACTGCCGCCCAGACTCCTATCTGGGAATATCCGGGCAGGCAACCGACGAGGAACGTGCATGTTCCCATGAGGATGAGGATGAAGACGAGGACCTTCTTGCGTCCGATCCGGTCGCCGAAGTGTCCCAGTAGTATTGCGCCGATAGGCCGGGCGACGTAGGAAACCGCGAAAGTGGCCAGAGATGCCAGCGTCGCAACGCCTCCCGCTTCCGGAAAGAAGACTTTGCCGAAGACAAGTGCGGCAGCCAAGGCGTAGATGTAGTTGTCGTAATACTCCAGGGTGCCGCCGGCCATGCTTGCGATGGCGGCACGGGTGGGGCTGTTCTTCACCTGCGGCGGGTGGACCGCCGGGGTGTGTACGGATGTGTTCACTGACTTCTCCTTCATTGCAGATTCAGTTGCCGGGTACCGCTTGGAGGGCCCCGGCTAGGGGATGATGAGGGTCTTGCCGCGGCCGAGGCGGCCTTCGGCGAATGCTTCGATCGCCGCCGGGGCGCCGTTGAAGCCCTGGACGAGGTCATTGGGGATTGCCCCCAAGCCGTGGCGGGCCACCAGCGCGGCCGCCGTTGTGAGGTCTTCCGAGGTGTAGCAGAAAGTTCCGGTGAGGGTCAGTTCCCGCCGGACCAGGTCCTTCGTTGGAGGAAGTGTCCCTCCCTGGGCGAGGCCGGCGACGCAGATCGTCGATCCTGGTTCCAGGTGTTCCATGACTGCACTGATGCTCGCACTGCTTCCCACGGTGTCAATGGCGACATCCCAGCGCTCCGCGATTCCTTCCCCTGGGGCGATCGCGATGACGCCGTAATCCGTGATGGTTCCGCGGCGAACGGTGTCGGGTTCGATTACTGTGACGCTGTCCGCGCCAAGCCTAAGGGCTTGGAGTGCGGACGCCATGCCGATCGCCCCGCCGCCGACGATCACCAGGCGTGCGCCGGATGAGATATTCGCGCGGGCGCAAGCGTGGACTCCGACGGCGATGGGTTCAATGAGCGCGAGGGCCCGCGGATCTGCGGCCCCGGGGACAGCAACCGTGTTTGCTGCGTTAACCGTCACGTAGCTTTGCAGACCGCCGTCGACGTCGAGGCCCATGAGTTCGCGCTGGCGGCAGAGCCCGCGCGAACCCGTTGCGCATTCCCGGCATTCTCCGCAGACGAGGTTGGGATCGACTGCCACTAGCTGGCCGACGCTCCGGATCGTCACGTTCAGGCCGACCTCCATAACCGTGCCACCGAATTCGTGTCCTGGAACAGTTCCGATCCGGATGCGGTCGTTTTTCCCGCGCCATATCGCCGTATCCGTGCCGCACACACCGACGCTCTCGACGCGAATCAATATCTCGTCAGGACCGGGCGGATTCGGCGCCGGTTGGGGCTCAACGACGAGCCGTTCAACGCCCGCCCAGGCAACCCGCTGGGCCAACGTCGGGGTGCTCATGGCGCCGAAACCAGCTCGTCGGACCTGCGTCCGTCCACGCTCCGGGCAAGAGCGGCATCTGCAGCGCGGCGGCCAAAGACGAATCCGAAGACAATGCCGCCGACGTACCGGAGGTCCTGGGCTCCGCCCGCATCGGCCCCGGCTGCGAACAGTCCGGGGACTGGACGGTTGTCCCGGTCCAGGACCCGACCATCACCGTTCACACGCAATCCCCCGAACGGGATCGTGATACATGGCTGCACCTCGACTGCCCTGAAGGGTCCCTTCTTGAGCGAAGTAGGGCTTGCCGGCAGCGGCGCATCGAGCGCCACGGACTCGCCATCGGAGGCTCGCTGGTAGTTATCCAAGGTCGCGGCCAGGCCGGCACGGTCGACGCCCCAACTGGCAACCACCTCGACTAGCTCCTCCAGCGTATCCGTTTCCGCCGTTCGGGCGCCGAGTTTCCTCGCTTCGCCGTGACGGTCACGCGCCATGCCGCTGGGGTACGGGACAGCGAGTGCCCGATTCTGCTGGACCTCGTCATCCCAGATCAGGACGCCGCGCTGTCCCGGCTCCCGGACGAGGAATTGGTTGGAGACTTCATCGCCGAGCGACTCATCGGTGAATCGGCGGCCGCGCCTGTTGACCAAAAGGCCATAGGCGGAGAAATACAGGGTAAGGCGGAGGAACACCTCGGGCGAGACCGGCAGCGGACTCGGCAGGGTGTGGCCGTAAAAGCCGGACAGATGGCGGCTCGCCGCTCCCCCGGCTGCGGTCCCGAGGCGAAATCCATCGCCCACCGAATGCGGGTTGCTGCGAACAGCTATATCATCGGCACCGTTGCCGATGAACTTCTGCTTGAGTTCGGGGTCTCCCTGAAATCCACCTGTTGCGAGTACCGTCGCAGCTCCAAACGCCGTCTGCTTTTCTCCCTCTTGGATGAAAGTCACGCCTGCAACCTTCCCTCCGTCAACGATGAGTTCGACGTCGCTGATGCCGGTGAGAAGACCCCCTCCGCTGGCTTTGATTTTCGCGGTCCACTTGGCGAACAGGTCAAGGATGTCAATCTTGCAGGCGCGGCCCCATTCGAGGTGGTCGCGCCATTCTTCGCTGACGCTGACGCCGGCGGAACGCACATCCTCAACGGCCTGCTCGTACCCATTCACCACGAGTGGCCCCAGGACCGGATCGCCGTCGGGCTGGATGCGGCGAAGGACATCCACATTCGGGGCCGTCCAGAGAATGCCCGCCGAAAGCGCGGCAGAGCCTCCCGCAGAACCGCCCTTCTCAAGCACGAGAACGCGTCCCCCGAGGTCCACCGCCCGGTTCGCGGTTGCCAAACCTGCCGCACCCGCCCCGACGACGATCAGGTCAAAAGGCTCTGTGATGTCCCTCATTTGTCTCTCCTTTGAGTTTGTTATTACGGATAACGTTTACCGTTGAGGGCAAAGTAGCTGCCCTAGCAATGGATAACGTTTTCCGTTACGCTAGTTCCACCGGGGACCTCCTGTCAAGAGGGGCAACTCAAGGCAGCGGGATTGCCAGGTTCGGTTGCGGTTAGGCTGGAGCGTCGATCACTTCAAAGGAGTCTGGGCATGGCAACATTGCGGGAGATAGCCGAACTCGCGTCCGTCTCTGTAGCCACCGCTTCACGCGTGCTCAACGGCTCAGCGGAGAAGCACCCGGTGTCCGAGGATGTGCGGGCCAGTGTGCGGGCTGCCGCGGACACTCTGGGTTACACGCCCAGCGCCACCGCCCAGGCACTGAAACAACAGCGCAGCAAAATCATCGGCGTCATTGCCAGTGACATCCTCGATCCATACTTCGCAGAGATGACCCGCGGGATCGAGATCGAAGCGGCAAAGTTCGGGTATGTCACTATTTTGGCCAATGCGAACCGCGACCCGGAGCAAGAACGGACAAAATTCCGCGTCCTGCGGGAACATCAGGTCTCCGGGATAGTGTTTTGCGGCAGCGATATCGAAGGCTCGCCTGGAACCGCGCAGCTCGCCCGTGAAGTCAACCTTGCCGTAAGAGCCGGTACGAGGGTAGTGGCGCTCGCTCCCAGGGGGTTTGATTCCACGAAGATCGTCATCGACAACGCCGCGACGGCATACGAACTAACTCGATACATGCTTGCGCTTGGGCACCGAAAAGTTGCCTTCATCGGAGGAATCCCCGGACTCTCGGCAGCCGAACAGCGCATCGTCGGTTACCGCAATGCAATGTTCGAGGCGCAGGCCCCAGCGCAGGTGCTCGGCTTGACCGGGATGAGCCAGGAATCGGGAAAACGGGCAGCCGAGGAACTCACCGCATCGAATCAAATTCCCGACGCGATCGTCTGCACCAACGACGAAGTGGCCGTCGGCGTCCTCGCCCATCTTTGGACCACGGGGTACAAAATCCCCGAAGACGTGTCCGTCGCCGGCATAGGTGGAACGCGCGGTGGTGCCGTCTTCGGCCTCACGACAATGACGCTTCCCCTGATAGAACTCGGCGGACTTGCTGCCCGCTACATCGCAACGGCAGGCAGCTCATCAGACGTTCCGGCTCCCCCGCGCTTTGAGCTGCGCGTCGGCTCCACCTCGGCCCCGCGAGAACAATCCAACTAAACGGACGTCCGGTTTGTGGGCACCCGGCCGCGACCGCCCTTGTCCCGGCCCCGCGCCGCCGGGTGTAATGGACGCACGACGGCGACTCCCGCCGTCGTGCGCCGAAGGAGCCGCGATGTTCACCAGCCCGTACGCTGATGTCGAGATCCCCGAAGTCACGATTTATGAGTATCTGTTCGGCGGGCTGGGCGTCGAGGACCTTGACCGGATCGCACTCGTGGACGGCACGACCGGCGCGGAAATGACCTACCGGCAACTCGTCGGCCAGATCGACGCCATGGCAGGCTGGCTAGCCGGCCACGACGCAGGCCCGGGGACCACTGTGGGGCTTTTCTGCCCCAACGTGCCGGCGTTCGCCGTCGTCTTCCACGGGGTCCTGCGTGCGGGCGCTGCCGTCACCACTGTCAACGCGTTGTATACCGCCGATGAAGTCGGCAGCCAGCTCAGCGACGCCGGCGCCTCCTGGCTCTTCACTGTCCCGCCGTTCCTTGAGCGGGCGGAGGCCGCGGCGCTGGTTGCCGGGATCCCTGCGGAACGGCTCGTGGTGCTCGACGGCGGCCACCTCGCTGCCGCCGAGGGGCATCCCTCGCTCGCGGACGTGCTCGAAGCCGGTCTTCCCGCGCCGACGCTCAGCGTCGATCCGCACGCCGCCGCGGTGGTGCCGTACTCCTCGGGCACGAGCGGCGCGCCGAAGGGCGTCCTGTTGAGCCAGTACAACCTCGTGGCGAACGTCGCGCAGTCGAGCGCCTTCTTCCGCGTAACTCCCGACGACGTGCTTCTCGCCGTCTTGCCCTTCTTCCACATCTACGGCCTGACCGTGCTGCTCAATCTTGCCCTCGGCGAGCGCGCCCGGCTCGTCACGATGCCGAAGTTCGACCTCGCCGAATTCCTCCGCATTACGCAGGACCACCGCTGTACCTACCTCTTCATCGCGCCGCCCATCGCCGTCGCGCTGGCCAAGCATCCCCTGGTGGACCAATACGACCTCTCGTCCGTGCGGGCCGTGCTTTCGGGAGCGGCGCCCCTCGACGGCGAACTGGGGCACGCTGTTGCGAACCGGCTCGGGTGCACGATGCTCCAGGGCTATGGCATGACCGAGTTGAGTCCCGTATCCCACGCCATCCCGCGCGACGGTGCCGAGCGCGTCCCCCTCGACTCGGTGGGCTACACCGTGCCGAACACGGAATGCAAGCTCCTCGACCCCGCTACGGACGAAGAGATCGACGTTCCGGCCGAAGGACCGAGCGCTCCCGGACAGCTTCTCGTCCGGGGCCCGCAGGTCATGCTCGGCTACCTGAACCGGCCCGACGCAACCGCCGCGACGATCGATCCGGACGGCTTCCTCCGCACGGGCGACATCGCGACCGTCACGGCCGACGGCGTCGTGACGATAGTCGACCGGCTCAAAGAGCTGATCAAATACAAGGGCTACCAGATAGCACCTGCCGAGCTCGAAGCGCTCCTGCTCACCCACCCGCGTATTGCGGACGCCGCGGTCATCGGCATCCACGCGGACGACGGCGAAGAGGTGCCGAAGGCGTTCGTCGTCCGGCAGGCCGGAGCCGAGCTCGGCGACAGCGAAGTCATGGAATTCGTCGCCGGCAGGGTGGCGCCGTTCAAGCGCGTGCGATCGGTGGAGTTCGTCGATGCGATTCCCAAGTCGGCGTCGGGAAAGATCCTCCGGCGGGAGCTGCGCGCGAGAGCCTAGCCAGCGGGGCGAACGGCCCCGCCGCATGACGTTCCAGTGCTGGAAAAATGTATCAGGACATGACGCGGGCGCGGGCCGCATGGCCCGCGCCCTGCTATCGGCGTCCGCGGACTAGTGCTTCCTGAAGGCGCCTTTGATCTTTTCGCCTGCCAGCTTCAGATCGGCCCTGACCTGACGGGACTTGCCCTCAGCCTTGAGCCGGTCATTGCCGGTGGCCTCGCCGGCCGCCTCCGTGGCCTTGCCGTGGAGTTTACCGGCAGCGTGATGGAACCTGTCGCCCCAACCCATAATGGCTCTCCTTAGTCGCCGGCCCAGCGGCAGGACACCGCAAGGCCGCACTTAAATTGTAGGGACAGAACGACGGCAAAGGCACGTCCCGGCCGCGAAGCCTTGCCGCTCAGGAAGCGCGGATACGCGTCCCGTACTATGGGGCGGATGGTGTTCATACGGCTATACCGCGAAGGCAAACTCGAACGCGACGATGTCCTGGCCCACGAGATCGAAGCACTGGCCCGCCAGGATGACGTGGTGCTGTGGATCGACTACACGAACCCGACGCCGGATGACCTTCTCGGCGTCGAAACCGTGTACGGGCTTCACCGACTCGCCGTCGAGGACGCCGTCCACGACTTTCAGCGGCCCAAGCTGGACCGCTACCCGAACCACCTCTTCCTCTCGGCCTACCAGGCGGCGTTACAGCCTGGCACCGGGGAACTGGCTGTCGCCGAGATCTCGGCATTCGTGACCCACAATGCGCTGGTGACTGTGCACGGGGCCGGATTCGACACCGACAAGCTGACTGCGCACTGGGACGCGGAAACCGAGCTGGCACAACACGGGGTGCCCTTCCTCTTCTGGGGCCTGCTGGACATGATCGTCGACGGGCACTTCGACGCCGTCCAGGAACTCGATGGCTACATCGATTCCCTCGAGGAGTCGCTTTTTGCGGACCACTCCCCCGATCACGACCTGCAGCGGAAGACGTTCGAACTCCGAAAGAACCTCGTCCGGCTCCGCCGTGTCGTCCTGCCCATGCGTGAAGTCCTGAACACCCTCCTGAGGCGGGAGGACCTGGTTGGCTGCAGCCCCGCGATGCAGCCCTTCCTCCAGGACGTCTACGACCACGTGCTGCGTGCTTCGGAATGGACGGAATCGCTCCGCGACCTCGTCACGACCATCCTGGAAACCCACATCAGCATCCAGGGGAACCAGATGAACCTGGTCATGAAGAAGGTCACCAGTTGGGCCGCGATCATCGCCGTCCCCACTGCCGTGACCGGCTTCTTCGGGCAGAATGTGCCCTTTTTCGGTTTCCAGAGCGATTACGGCCTCTGGCTATCCTGCGCTCTCATGGCCGGCGGTTCAATTTTCCTGTACCTCGCCTTCAAGAAGCGGGACTGGATCTAGCTGGTTCCCCGTGGAAGTCCCCTGTCCTACTGCCCGTCTTTGCGGGCCGGCAGCACAAGGAGCGCGTCCCCGACCGCGCGTTCCGAGCCGCCCGACGGGCTGTTCTGGACTTTTCCTTCGGCAACGGCTGTTGTTGAGCCACCGCCGTCCAGGTTCATGGCCTGGACCATGCCAAGTGACAGTGCGACGTCAGCCTCTTCCTTCAGGCTCAGTCCGAGCGAGGCAGTTGAGCGTCCATCGGCGGTGACAAGCATGGTCCTGCCCTGGGCATCGGTCCCGGCGAAGGTCCGGGGGTTCCGTTTGTGGACCCAGCCGTAGTAGAAGCTGTTTCCGTCGTTGGGATGCACGATGCCGTCATGGCGGACAGTGACGTCTTCACTGCCGTCCTTGACCAGCAACGGGCCACCGTTGACGACGCTGGTGAACTTGTTGGCCTGCAGGGACTTCCCGTCCTGGCCGAGCAGTCCGGCGTCGATCTTCAGCTTGGCGCCCACCGGAGCGAGTGCGCGGAGCCGCGCGACGTCGGTTCCGGTGGCCTGGATGGTGTGTCCTCCGGGAGGGACGGACGCACCACGGGTTTCGGCGATGGCGGTAACGGTGTCGTGGCTGTCCACCATCACTTCCAGGCCCGGACCGGCAGGCGTGGACGGCCCGAACTCCGGAGTGAACGTGACGAGCTCATTGGAGTTCGTGCAGGTGACATCCTGGAGCGGGCCTGAGGTAGGCACGTCGTTGGCGCCGCCGCAGTTGCGGATCAGGCCAGGTACCCGGTCGATGCCGTCCAATGGCGCTTCCCCGGAAGCGGAGGAGATTTTCCCATCCCAGGTCAGTCGCTGGATGCTGCTGGCATTCTTCTTCCCGTCGATGACGAGAGCCGGGCGGTCCGCCACGGCTTCGCTGAGGGTCTTGCCTCCATAGACCCCGGCCCCGGCGGGGTCGCCTTCGGCACCGGCCTTCGGGTCGAAGACGAAGAACCCTCCGTTCACAGCCGCGATGGCGTGGGCGTCGGAAGCCAACTGGCTGGTGGTCTCCCGCTTCTCCAGATCCTGGCCGAACGAGGCGGCGAGCTGGCCTTGGTACGTCCCGGGGTCGATCGTGATGACGTCAAGATTCCACGGTCCGCGTGTCTTGGTGGTGGTCTCGGAATCGCCGTCCCAACCTGTGTAGATCACTGAGGAGGCAAAACCGGCGGTCTTGATCTTGGCGACGACGGAGGCACCGTCGGCCTGCGCGGCGAAGTGGCCGGCGCGGACCCGGTAGCCCAAATCGCCTCCGGCGTCGGCAAGCTGCGGCGACTGGACATGTTCAACGCGCGCATCGACTCCGCCGGCTTTGAGTTTGTCGGCCGTGCGCTGCGCAGTGGCCTGGCTTGAGAGCGCCGACGCCGGAGCATCCGGATCCGGCGAGTCGGAGGGAATGGCGACTTCGGCTGTCCAGAATAGTGAAGAGTCGGCTCCGCCCCGGCTGATTTTGGTGAGTGTGACGCCGGGGGCGAGGGTTGTCACTGTCCGGCTCTCGGGGAGGTCAGCGGCGCCAAGGTTGAGGTGGGCACCCTGATCCGTGTTCTTGCCGCTTGTCCGGACATCGTCCGCATGGGTGGGCCCAACGGGACTAAGGAGCGCCGAAAAGACGGCCAGAGCGAGGCCGCCGGTGAGGGCACTGCGACGTTTTAGGGAGGCTTTCATGGGTCCACCGTATAAAGACCGGACCGTCACCCAGTCCGGTTTTCCCGTTTCGCGACCCCTGTTGACCGAACCTTCATGCCACGTTCACTTGCAGGCGGAAGGCCGACCCAAGAAGCAGCATTGGCTGCCCACGGACTTATCCCAATGCAGAATGGAAGGCATGCCCCTTACTACGTTCGCCCTCATCCGCCACGGCCAGACAGACTGGAATGCCCAGCGCCGGCTACAGGGATCCACCGACATTCCGCTGAACGACGTCGGCCGCGGCCAGGCGCGCGACGCCGTCGCCGTCCTTTCCGGCTACGAATGGGACGTCATCGTTTCGTCACCGCTGAGCAGGGCCGCGGAAACCGCCGAACTGATCGCCGCAGGCCTGGGGCTCAGCGTGGACCGGCACATGCCGGAGCTGACCGAGCGACGCTTTGGACCTGCCGAGGGCCTTCAAGCGGGCCCAGAACTGGACGCACTGCGCATTCCCGGCGGCTTCCGCGGCGCGGAAAGCGAGGATGCGGCAGCCTCCCGAGGCCTGGCCGGGCTGGAGGCGCTCGCCGAGGAGTTCAGCGGCCGCCGCGTCCTTGTTGTCGCCCACGGAACCCTCCTCCGCTTGAGCCTGGGCCGCGCCGTCGCCCGCACGCTGGAGAGTATCGAGAATGCCGCGCTCAACCTCGCCCACCACGATGCGCTTGACGGCTGGCAGCTCGAATACTTCAACGGTGAACCCGTGGTGGCTCCCGTTCCCGCCTGAGCAGCGCCGAGCCCACGGCATATCCACCAGGACAGCTGCGTGGGAGACTGTTCAGCACGGACAGGAACTCCTTTCGAAGGGGGATGGTCATCGTGCCGGCAACTGGTCTCAATGCCGTCCAGCACATCGTCGTCTTGATGCTTGAAAACCGCTCATTCGATCACATGCTCGGATACCTCTACGCCGATTCCGCCAATGTTTCTCCCGCGGGAGACCCGTTTGAGGGCCTGACCGGCACGGAGTCCTGCCCCGGCTCCGATGGCAGTCCTGTCGGGGTCTATCAGCTGACGTCCTCGACGCCCGACGTCTACTTCATGCCGGGCGCCGACCCCGGGGAGGGATACCAGGCAACGAACGAGCAGCTCTATGGCAGCGCCGGCGCGCCGCAAGCGGGAACTCTACCTCCCATGAGCGGCTTTGTGACCAACTACGCCGGTGCCATCAAGGACAACCTGGCCAAGGGCTGGCACGTGGTGCCGGGAACAACCGAGCAAATGATCATGGGCTGCTTCACCCCGCAGACACTTCCTGTCTTGTCAGGGATGGCGAAGGGGTTCGCCGTCTGCGACGCCTGGTTCGCGTCAGCTCCCACGATGACGATGCCCAACCGGGCGTTCGCGTGTGCCGCGACCAGCCAAGGCAACCTGGATGACAAGGCCAAACGGTTCACCGTGCCGAGCATCTTCGGGCACCTGGGCAACCATGGGATCCCGTGGAAAATCTACGGCGAAACCAAGTCGCCCCTGACGAAACTCGACTTCGACGACACCCGGCACGCTCCGGCGTCGAACATTGGCCTGTTCGCGGACTTCCAGGCCGACGCGGCGGCCGGGAAGCTCCCCGCATACGCGTTCCTTGAACCGTCCTGGTCCTCGACGGGCAACAGCGAGCACCCCAACTACAACGTCGCGCTTGGAGAGCAGTTCCTGCTGGACGCTTATCGCGCCGTCCACGATGGGCCGGCTTGGGACTCCACCCTGCTCATCGTCACGTATGACGAACACGGTGGCTGCTACGACCACGTCGCTCCGCCGTGGGGCGCGACGCCCCCAGACGATACACCGGGGGAATTCGGTTTCGATTTCACCCGCTTCGGGGTACGTGTGCCAACGATCCTGATCAGTCCGCTCATCCCGGCCGGCACCGTCATCCGAGCCCGCGGTCCTGTCCCGCTCGATCACACGAGCATCCTTGCAACCGTCGAACATCGTTGGAATCTGCCGGCCCTTACCCGCCGCGATGCCGCGGCACCTGATGTTGGCGGGGCCTTGAGCCTCACCGTCCCGCGCACTGACGACCCCCTCGCGGGCGTTCGGGCACCCAGTCCCCCGCCGACCACCCGGGCGCTCGCAGAACAACCGTCCCACCTGGAGCAATTGCGCGACGAGCTCCTAGCGCAACCTTAGGTTCGGGCTTTGGCTGTGAGTCCGGTTCAGCCCGCGGTTCCATCGGCGCGGTCGATGCCGGCGGGCGCCGTGTCGCCCCGCCCGGTCCACGTCTTGATGGCAGTCCAGCCAACGGCGGCGGTCGGCACAGCCAACAGGGCACCGATAATGCCCGCGAGCATCGTGCCGATAGCCAAGGCCAGCAAAATGGCCAGCCCGTGAATGCTCAGGACCTTGCCCATCAAAACGGGTTGAAGGAAATGGTGCTCAAGCTGGTTGGCCGCGACGAGGACTGCGAGGACGATGAGGGACGTCACCGGACCGTTCGAGATCAGCGCGACACCCACAGCGAGGGTACCGGCTGCGGTGGAACCAATGATGGGAATGAACCCGCCGATAAACACAAAAACGCCAAGGGGCAGGGCAAGCGGGACACCGAGGATGGCCAGGACGGTCCCGATGATCAAGCCGTTCACCGCTGCGATGAGGGCCGTGCCCCGGACATAGCCTCCCAGGACGGTGGCGCTTCGTTCCGCGGCCAGGTGGGCTTTCCCGCGGTGAACCGGCGGCAGGAACCCGAAAAGGAAAGTCCTGATCTTCTCGCCGTCCTTGAGGAAGAAGAACAAGATCACCACCATGAGAACCAAGCCGGCGAGGATTTCACCGACCGTACGGGCGCCCGTGAGCGCTTCGGCACCGAACGTACTGCTCGTGACGAAGCGCTGTATGGAATCGGCGACGGAGCGGAGTTGCTCGTCGCTGACCTTGAAGGGGCCGTTGTTCAGGAATTGATGGAGCTGCTCGATGCCGGCAGTGAATTTCACCGCAAGCTCCTTGGATTGCGCCCTGATAAGAAAGACGATTCCGGTGATGACTCCGCCGAAGACTGTAAGGATACCCACGAACGATGCTGCGACTGCGAGGGCCTGGGGCCACCGGTGGGCAGTCAGCCAACGCACAAGAGGCGAGATTGCCGAGGCAAGAATGAGTGCGATGGTGACCGGGATCATGACGAGCGGCACGCTGGTCAGAGCCCAGAGAATCACTGATACCAGGGTGATGACCAGGAGCATCTGGCCTGAACGGATCCCGGCGCGGCCCAGCCCGTCGGACCACATCGCCGACATTGTGGGTTTGTCCGGCGAATTGTTGCTTTCAGTCATTGGGTTCCTTCCTGGTGGTTCGAGCAGTCCCTTATCGCTCATGCCCCACACTAACGGCGCACTCCAAGCTAGCTCGCAACGAGCGCTGAAATCCCTGTGTCCGCCGCGGGACATCACCGGCGACACTGCCGGTGCCCGCCTTTGCACTCCTCCTCTCCAGGCACTCGCTCACCTTTGGGGTGTTTCGGGCAGACGCTCGCTCACATGATGTGAGCGAGCGTCCTTGCTTTTGCCCATATATGTGAGCGAGCGTCCCGGTTGATGCAGACCTCTGACCATGTTGACACCTCCATTGACGGGGGCAAGACTGATCATGGATCCGCGTCCCGCAAGAGGAAAAGGCATGACTGAAGCGGCCATCGAGCTCATAGGCGTCACAAAGCGGTTCGGCTCCCTCACCGCGGTCGACGACCTGAGCCTGCAGGTTCGACGCGGAGAGATTTTCGGCCTACTCGGGCCCAACGGCTCGGGCAAAACAACCATCATCAACATGATCAGCGGCCTCAGCCGCCCAAGCTCGGGCGGGGTCAGGGTCCTGGGCATCGACCTGCTGAAAGATCCACGCGGGATCCGTCGCTCGCTCGGGACAGTACCGCAGGAGAACGCCCTTTACGAGGAGCTCACAGCAGAAGCCAACCTCCGGTTTCATGCCGATCTCTTCGACGTGCCCAAGCATGGTCTCGATAGGAAGATCACCTCGCTGCTCGAATTGGCGCAACTGGAGGAGCGCCGGAAGAGCCGCGTCGCAACGTTCTCCGGCGGCATGAAGCGAAGGCTGGCGTTGGTCCGGGCCATGCTCCACGAACCGGAGCTGCTCTATTTCGACGAACCGACCCTCGGAGTCGACGTGCAGAGCAGGCATGCCCTCTGGGACCGGATCCTGGAACTCAAGGATCGCGGAACCACCGTACTCATCACCAGCAACTACCTCGAGGAAGCGAACGCCTTGTGCGATCGCCTGGCCATCATCGACCGCGGACGGCTGGTGGCGCTCGATTCGCCAACCAAGCTGCGGCGCAGCTTCGGTGACACGGTGCTTGAAATGCGCACGCATCCAGCTCCTGGGGAGGAGATCGTTCGAAAGGTCCTTGCGCTCCCCGGCGTTGTCTCGGCAAATGCTTCCGACGGCTCGCTGAAGGTCACGGTGGAGGGTGGTGCCGACGTGACCGGCAAGGTCGTAACGGAAGTAGTCGGGTCCACGAGCCTGGAGGAGATCCAGAGCCGGGAACCGAGCCTCGACGAGGTTTTCCTGAGCCTGACGGGCAAGGAGCTCCGGGAGTGAGCCTCCGCCATGACCTGCGTGTGATCCGGGCCGTGGCGGCGACGGACATCCGGCTCACCCTCCGGGAGCCACTGTTCGCGATCATCGGCGTCCTGATCCCGATCAACTTTTTGCTTCTCTTCCTGCTCTTCGCGATCAGCGGCGGCCAGGCGCCGATCGCCGTCGTGATGAATGACCACGGACCGCTCGCGGAACGCTTCGTTCAGGCCATGAACGGCTCTCATTCGTTCATCATCCACACCGCAAGCCCGGCCGACGCGGAACGTGAGATCCATTCCGGCAGCATTGTCGCCGTCGTCACCGTGCCACAAGAGTTCGACGCCGCCCTCGCCGCCGGAGCGCGAATCGAAATTCCGGTGGAAGTCAACAACTTGAACGTCGACTTCACCAACGACATCCGGCGGGCCGTTCCGCTGTCCATCACGTCCTTCTACGCGGACGCCTTCCCCGATCAGGTGGTGGTGACCGCCCGCGAATCCGACCTCCAAGTCCAAGACACTGGCTACATTCCGTACCTCGCCGTGAGCATCATGGTTGCCGGCCTGATGCTAGCGTCCCAACTGCAAGGCAGCGTCAATACCGCGCGGGACTACGAGCTTGGGACCATCAAGGAACTCGCACTTGCGCCTGTGAGCCGCTTGACGATCGGGGTGGGCAAGGTCTTGGGAGCCGCAGTCCTCGCGGCGGCGTCCGCGTTGCTGCTACTCGCCGTCGTGGTCCTTTTTCTCGGGGTCCATCCGCTCCATCCCCTCGAAGTGTTGGGCTTCGGACTCTTGGTTCTGGCGGCGTTCCTTGCCCTCGGCGTCCTCGTCGGGACACTAGTCCGTCGGAGACAGCAGGCAATCCCCCTCTCCATCGCGGCCGTTCTTCCCCTGTTCTTCCTGAGCGGACCGTTCGGGCCGGCGAACTGGCTGGGCGCCATCCCCGGCGGAATCGCTGCGATATCGCCTCTCACGTATGCGATCGCCGCCTTCCAGCACGCCTTCCACGGTTACCAGACGGCTCCGCAAAGCCTGACTGTGGACGCGATCGTCCTGGGAGCATTCAGCTTGGTGGCCGTGGGGTGCGCGGCTTTCGTGTTCGGTCGGCATGGGGCGAGGCACTGATGGCTGCCCGGCGTGCCGTGCTCGCCATAGCGGCGAAAGACATCCTGACCTGGTTCCGGACGCCGTCCGCGATTCTGGCCAGCCTCCTGCCGCCCGTCGCATTCCTGCTGATCATCTTCGTGGTGGCCGGGGCGGTCGGCCGGAACCCGGTGGCGCTGGTGGTTGAGGACAGCGGGCCGCAGGCGCAGCGGCTCGTCTCGATCCTTGAGAACTCGGACGCCTTCCGCGTCCAGCGCGCCGACCCCGTCGAAGCCACACACCTGCTGGACACGCTCCAAGTTGCAGCGGTCATCACGGTACCCGCCACGTTCGACGACGACTACCGGGCACGGCGGCCCGACCCCGTCAGCGTGCAGATCAACAACCTGAACCTCGACTTCACCAACGACCTGCGCCGCTCAGTCCCGGCCGCCATTACCAACTTTTATGCCGGACAGCCGGACACACCGATCATGGTCGGCGTCGCCGAATCGGACCTGAGGCCGCACGACGTCGACCTGGTCCAGTTTCAGCTCGTGCCGATCCTCGTGCTCCTGCTCACGATCATGGGGATTGTCAACGGCGGGTTGGCAGCCGCCCGCGAGTTCGAAGAACTTACCATCAAAGCGCTGTTGCTCTCCCCGATCGGCCGCGGGTCGCTGATCGCCGGCAAGATCCTGGCGTGCTGGGTAACAACCATGCTCGTGGCTGCGGTGGTCCTGGTCTTGTCGTACGCCTTTGGGATCCTTCGGCCTGCCGGATGGTATTGGTTGCCGGCGCTGGCTGCAATCGGACTGATCGCGCTGGCGGCCGCGGGGCTCGGAACGGCTTTGGGCTGTGCGCTGCGGCGCTTCTCAGCCGTTGCCGGGGCTGGCATCAATCTGTCGATCTACCTGTTTTTCCTCAGCGGCGGAATCAGCGTTGCGGCGTTCTTGCCGGATTGGATCCAGGCCATAGCGCACTTCACACCGACCTTTTACGGGGTGGACGCGCTAGAGGCAGCGATCTTCTACCAGTCGACCGAAAACCTCGGCCGGGACCTGGCTGTGCTGCTGGCGACCGCCGCCGTCGGACTCGTTCTAGGGACGGTGTCCCTTCGACGGCGGCTGGTCGCCTACTAGCCTGGCCTCGCTCCCGCTGTATGTGAAGCTACCTGGCTTCGCGCCTATACCCTGCTTCGCCGTCCTCTGAGTGCTCCGAAGATCAGCAGCACGATGATGGCTCCCAGGATGGACAGCAGCCACGTCCTCAGATCGAAGAAGTTTCCCAGTCCGCCACCGAAGAGGACGGAACCGATCCAACCACCAAGAAAAGCCCCGACAACTCCCAGGAGCATGGTAAGCAGCAGACCGCCGCCTTGCCTTCCAGGAAGAATGGCCTTTGCGATGGCGCCGGCGATCAGGCCAAGCAGAAGAAAAGCGAGAAAACCCATGGTGCATCTCCTTTGCAACGAAGACGAGCGCCGGTCCGGCGCTTCGCCTCCGAGTTAATCAGCATGCTTACTGACAGGCAAGGCCCCGATCAAGATGTCGTCGCCAAACGTTCACGGAGTGTCCTGCTTGCTTGGCCGCCGCCCGGACGCCGGCTTCTTCGTCTTCTTCGGCTCCGGAACTGCAGGGGAGGTGAGCGCCGCGGTTTCGGCGGTCGCCGTCTGCGTCAGCGCTGCGAGCGAGGCGGCCACTGAGTGGTCGGGCACCTCCTCGGGGGCACTGTGCGCACGAAGCACTACGAGTGACTTCGCCACGAGCGACACTACACCGCCTGCTTCGACGGGCGCGGAGTCGGCGCTCTCCCCCGCGGTGTCGATCAGGATGTCCCAGGCGGGTGCGTATTCGTCCGAGGGCAGCCTGAACTTGACTTCGTCGTCGTGGGCATTGAAGTAGAGCAGGAAGTTGACGTCCGTGATGCGCCGGCCCTGGTTGTCCTTTCCTTGGATGCCGTCACCGTTGAGGAACACGCCCACGGAGCGGCCGAAGCCGTTGTCCCAGTCCTCTGGCTGCATGGTGCTTCCATCCGGATCCAGCCACTCGATGTCCGGAAGCCTCTCGCCTTCGCCGCGCAGCACCGGGCGGCCGTCGAAGAAGCGGCTCCGGCGGAAGGTGGGGTGCTTGGCGCGCAGAGCGCTGACCGCGGCCGTGAACTCGACGAGGGGCTGGTCCACGCTGTCCCAGTTGATCCAGGTCAGCTCGGAGTCCTGGCAGTAGCCGTTGTTGTTGCCCCGCTGCGTCCGGCCCAGCTCGTCACCGTGCAGCAGCATCGGGACACCCTGGGATAGAAGCATCGTGGCGATGAAGTTCCGCTGCTGGCGGGCGCGAAGGCCCAGGACCTTGGGATCCTCCGTGGGGCCCTCGACGCCGCAGTTCCAGGAGCGGTTGTGGGATTCGCCGTCGTTGTTGCCCTCGCCGTTCGCCTCGTTGTGCTTCTCGTTGTAGGACACCAGGTCGGCCAGGGTGAAGCCGTCGTGGGCGGTGACGAAGTTGATGGAAGCCACCGGGCGGCGGCCGGAGTGCTCGTAAAGGTCCGCCGACCCGGTCAACCGGGAGGCGAATTCGCCCAGGGTGGAGGGCTCGCCGCGCCAGAAGTCGCGGACGGTGTCCCGGTACTGGCCGTTCCATTCCGTCCACTGCGGCGGGAAATTGCCCACCTGGTAGCCGCCCGGACCGACGTCCCACGGCTCGGCGATCAGCTTGACCTGCGAAACCACCGGATCCTGCTGGATGAGCTCGAAGAAGGTCGACAGTTTGTCCACGTCATAGAACTCCCGGGCCAGGGTGGAGGCGAGGTCGAAGCGGAAGCCGTCCACATGCATTTCGGTGACCCAGTACCGCAGGGAATCCATCAGCAGCTGCAGCGAATGCGGCTGGCGGACGTTCAAGGAGTTGCCGGTCCCCGTGTAGTCCATGTAGTGCTTCTGGTCACCATCCACCAGCCGGTAGTATGCGGCGTTGTCGATGCCCTTGAAGGACAGCGTCGGGCCAAGGTGGTTGCCTTCGGCGGTGTGGTTGTACACGACGTCGAGAATGACCTCGATGCCTGCTCGGTGGAGGGAACGGACCATGGCCTTGAAGTCCTGGACCTGCTGGCCGGCGTCCCCCGCGGAGCTGTAGCTGTTGTGCGGGGCAAAGAACCCGATCGTGTTGTAGCCCCAGTAGTTGTTCAACCCCTTGTCCTGCAAGGTGCCATCATTGACGAATTGATGGACGGGCATGAGTTCGATGGCCGTCACCCCGAGCTTCTGCAGATGGGAAATCACGGCAGGGTGGGCCACGCCGGCGTACGTGCCGCGCTGCTCCTCCGGGACCTCGGGGTGGAGCTGGGTCAGGCCCTTGACGTGCGCCTCGTAGATCACGGAACGGTGGTACGGGATCCGCGGGAGGTGGTCGCCGTCCCAGTCGAAGAACGGGTTGATGACCACGCCCAACATCATGTGCGGCGCCGAATCCTCGTCGTTGCGGGAGTCCGGATCCCCCATGTTGTAAGAGAAGAGCGCCGGGTCCCAGTCGAGTTGGCCGTGCACCGCCTTCGCGTAAGGGTCCAGGAGGAGCTTGTTGGGATTGAAGCGCTGCCCGGCGGCAGGGTCATACGGACCGTGCACGCGGTAGCCATACTTCTGGCCCGGCTGAACCTGCGGCAGGTAACAGTGCCAAACGTAACCATCGACTTCCACGAGATCGATTTTGGTTTCGGAGCCGTCCTCCTGAACCAGGCAAAGCTCGACTTTTTCAGCCCTCTCGCTGAACAAGGCGAAGTTGGTTCCGGTTCCGTCGAAGGTGGCGCCAAGGGGGTACGCCGATCCGGGCCAGATTTCCATTCGTGCTCCTATTGTGTTGTCCAACCGATTTGTCCGGCAGGGTCCTGCGTCGGCAGGGAACTTTTGTCCTACGTCCTGCTGAACAGCAAATCCCGTAAAGTACTAAGCTTGCTGACTATATCCCGGATCGCTCCTCCATGAGATTCATTTCGCCGGGCGGCCTTTGTTTATCCCAAGGTGGAGAGAGCCGCCGGGGCGCACTCGATCCTGACTGGCATGTTCGCGGCGACGGATTTCACTTCACCGTCGATCTGGTAGACCAGGGGCGCGATGGTGGTGAACGAGTAGCTGCTGACGCTGGGCTGGTCCCCCAGGCCCTTCGTAGCTGCCCGCAGCGCCGTCAAGAGGACCCGCCACTTTGGCATGTGGGCAAAGGCGATCACTTCGAATTTTCCGTCTGAGAGCTTGTCGTCCGCGTCGCTAAGTGTGGCGTACTTCGCCATCTCTGGAATGTTGGCGAGCACGAGGCTGTCCAGGCTGCGGCGCCCGCCGTCGGCCTGGCGTATTTCGAAGGGCTCAAACTTCGAGAAGGTCCGGATCACCGAGACCATTTCCTTCAGGGCTCCCTTGCCGCCCTTTTCCAAGTCAATCGCCACCACCGGCGTCAGCCCGAAGCCGACATAGGAGTGCGCGTACTCCCCGGGCGAATCCGATCCCTTGCCCGTGTGGACGCGCAGTAGGTCGATGCTCCGCACCCTGCCCCCGGCGATTGCTTCCCCGAGCGGCTGGGTGCCGGTACTCCGCCGGTGGTCATTGGCATTGCCCGCCCCCAGCACTGCGCACACCGCCCTGGGATTGCCGCCTTGCATCACACCGTTGACAACTTCGTTGTAGCCCCCGTCACCACTGACGGAAACCACCAAGACATCCCCTCCACCGCGGACTGCATCGCGTGCCAGCTCGACGGCATGTCCGGCGTGGCTTGTCGGCTGGAGCTTGATGTCCACTGGGTAGTTGAGGAGATCCGCCAGCTCGCCATGGAGACTCTCGGCCAGTCTGCGTGCGTCCCCGGTGCTGTTGGGATTGAAAATGATGACGATCGATTCAAAGGTCCGTGCAGAAGTCATTGCCGCTCCGATTTTTGCTCGTGATGACTTCAGTAAGTGTACTTACAATCGTCCGCCGCACCCTACGGGAGGGCGTCCCGGACTACTTGGCTGAACGGAGCAACCAGCAAGGCCCGGTAGACTTTCTTGCCATCCTGTCCCCTTCAAGGGGTAACCGCGCGGGACGAGAAGCGAAGGCAGACCGATGGACATTCCGACACCGCCGACCTCGCCGCGGCGTCCGCAACCAGCGAGCCCTCCGTCAGGGGCCCGACCCGATCCGGCGCGGGTCAAAGTCATCAGCTACCCCGTGCCGGACCCCTTGGAGCCACAAGGGCCTTTACAGGACCGGGTGAAACAGTCCGCGACGGAGCCGGATCGGGCACAGGAGCCAGCTCCCAAAGCCGGCAAGAAGGCTAAGCGATCCAAACGGAAGTGGCGCCGCAAGGTCCTCCTGGCGCTGATCGTCCCGCTCGTTCTTGTCCAGCTCATCGCCTTCATGTTCAGCATGGGCGTGACCCCGCCACGCACCGCCTACATGCTGGAAGCGGGTGAGCCCAACGTCTACCAGTTCGTCTCGATCAACCACATGAGCCGGCATTTGCTGGCCGCGACCATCGCCCATGAAGACGAACAGCTCGGCACACGCAGTGGGGCCTTCGACGTCGGAGACCTCCAGGCGAGGGCACAGGCGTATTTCCAGGGAAAGCCCGACCCCAGCGGCTCCACCATCCCCCAGCAGCTGGTCAAGAACATTTTCCTCTGGGACGACCAGAACGCTGTCCGCAAGGGGATTGAAGCGGTCCTGGCAACCCAGTTCAGCTACACGTTGAGCCCACAACGCACCTTGGAGCTCTATCTAAACTACGCACAGTTCGGCCCCCATCTGTACGGGGTCTGCGCGGCAAGCTGGTACTACTTCGGAACCCCGCCGTGGAACATGACCGACTATCAGTCCGCGCAGCTGATGGGCGTCCTTCCCTTGCCGGATCTGGTCAAACGGGACCCCAACGGAGGCATCTACCTGGGCACAGGCGTCAACCCAGCTGTGTGGAACCTGGTGAACGGAGCGGCAAACGTCTGGGTCCCCCGGCAGCTCGTTGGCCTGGGCGGATGGCAGGCGGCCGTCGCGACGATCGGCATCACGGACACTGCCGACAGCCATGCCAACCAGCGCGCCGACAACGACGCATGCTCCACCATGCCCCAAAGCGTCAAGGACCGCATCCAAAGCGAAACCGGCTAGGACTACCGGGAACGACTCCGGCAACCGGCAGCCCGTGTACCCGCACGGAGCCTGGAGCCCGGGCTCAGCCGCGCGGGGCAGGTAAGTCCAGGTTCCAATGGCGCGAGACCATCAGCAGCCAGTCGGCGTCGTCCTGGGCTGCATCCGCGGGTCCCGGGGTGATGAAGAAACGGGAGACAACGCGCTGCGAACCTTCGGCGTCTCCGTAAAGGACATCGACGGCGAAGCCGTCGCCGGCCGCTCCCGCGGTTGCGTTGCGGAAGTCGGCCGACTCCGGATCCCGGATTGCAACCTGGCAGAATCCTGCGTCGTTGGCCGGCACGTAGATATCCCGCGTCAGCCGGTGGAACTCCTCCACTGGCGACAGCGGAGCCCTGGCGTCAGGTGGCAGGTGCCAGCCGTGCAGGACCGCCACTCCTGCCCCCGCGTTGCGCACAGACATCAACAGGTACACAGCGTTATCGCTGATCTCGAGCGTGGCATGGCCGCCGCGCACCGCCATCCACTTGCCTTCCATGAACCGCACCTTCTGCGGGGCGTCGGACCAGTTGGAGGGCAGCAAGATGGGGCGCAATCCATTCAGCAGGGCACGCTCCGCCACCCGCGCCGATCGGTTGGCCGATCTCGTGGAAATGAACGTCGCGACGGCCAGGACAGTCGTACCGAGCGCGGTGCCGAGGTTGGAGAGTAGAACCCAGTCGACCATAAGCCACATTCAACGCCTGTGCTGCCCCGCGGGCAATGGAACGCTATCTGCCGCCCTCGATCTTCCGGCTGCGTTGGTTCTGGGCCATCGGGCCGTAAGGATAGACGCCGACGCGCGGTTGGCTGGCCTGCGTGAGGCGGCCGGTTTCCTCGGGGCTGAGTTCCAGGTCTGCCGCGGCCAGGTTGTCCGCCAGCTGATCCGTTGTGCGGGCGCCGAGGATCACGGAGGTCACCGCAGGCCGGTCCGCCAACCAGGCCAGTGCCACTTGGGAGGCACTGACGCCATGATCTGCGGCGATCTTTTCCACGGTTCCGATGACATCCCAAGTGCGGGGATCGTCGTTGCGGGCCTGCCACGCCTCCATGCCGCGTTCCGGGTTTTCACCCAGGCGCGTGGCCCCGGTGGGCGGCACGTCGCGCCTGTACTTGCCGGAGAGCCAACCGCCGCCCAAGGGAGACCATGGCAGCAGCCCGATGCCCGCATCCAGCGAAGCCGGAACGATCTCCGATTCGATCTCACGGACCAGCAGGCTGTACTGCGGCTGCAGGGTCACCGGCGCGCTCCAGCCAAAGGCCTTGGCCACGTGGACGGCCTTGGTCAATTGCCACCCCAGGAAGTTGGAAAAGCCGTAGTAGGCGATCTTGCCGCTGCTGACGGAGTCGTGCAGGAAGCGCAGCGTCTCCTCCAAAGGCGTAATGGGGTCCCACGCGTGCATTTGGTACAGGTCGATTTGCTCTACGCCCAAGCGGCGAAGCGAGTCGTCCAGCGCTCGCGTGAGGTGGCGTCGTGAAGTGCCGACGTCGTTCGGCGCCGTCCCCATCGGGAAGCGGCCCTTGGTGGCCAACACCACGCGGTCCCGCGCATCCGGCCGTTCGGCCAGCCAGCGGCCGATTATTTCCTCCGACACGCCGGCGCTGTAAACATCGGCGGTGTCAATGAAGTTGCCGCCAGCCGCGACGTAGCTGTCCAGGATGTCGCGGGATGTTTCCTCGGTGGCCTCGGCCCCGAAGGTCATGGTTCCGAGCGCGTAGTTCGAAACCACGGCGCCGCTGTTGCCCAAAGTGCGGTATTGCATCATGTTCCTCAATCTTCGACGGGAGTAGTGCGGTTCGAATGGTAAGTGCGCCAAGTGTGTTCGGGCTCGAAGCCCAGCAGTCGCCTGGCCTTATCGATGGAGAGCATGGTCTCGTGCTCGCCCAAATTCTTGATCACCTTGACGTTGGGGAACACCTCGGCAGCCAGGCTGGCACTGGACCGGCTCATGACCGTATCCGCGTTCGCGATGATGAATGCTTCGAAGCCAGGCTTGCCGTTTTCGAGGGCCCGGGCCACAGCCTGCGCACCGTCCCGGCCATCGATGTAACCCCAAAGGTTCCACTTCCGCAGCCTGGCATCGGAGTCGAAGGATGGAAACCGTTCGTAATCCTCCACGTCCATGACATTGGAGAACCGCAGCCCCACGATGCTCAGCTCGGGATCCCACCGCGTCAACTCGATCGCCATCTGCTCTTCCAGATGCTTCACCAGCGAATAGGTGCTCTCGGGCCGGGCCGGGTATTCCTCATCCACCGGGATGTAGGGAGGGTCGACGTCGAAGGGCAGGCCCAGAACTGTCTCACTTGAGGCGTAGACAACCTTTTTGATGCCGGCCCGGCGGGCCGCCTGGAACACGTTGTACGTCGAAAGCATGTTGTTCTGGAACGTCGCGACATCCGGGACGATGCCGGGTGCCGGGATCGCGCCGAGATGCACGACGGCGTCGAAGCCGCTGTGGCGGTCGTCCAGCCCGAGAAACACATCCAGCACCTGGCCGAAGTCACGCAAGTCGACAATCGCCAGACCGGGGCTCCGCTCGCCAGCCCGGTCCAGGTTCAACACCTGGTGCCCGTCCTCGCTGAGCCGGCGCACTACGTGCCGGCCCAGTTTTCCGCTTCCACCCGTCACTGCAATTCTCATCGGTACTCCTTCGAAATAGCCCGGCGGTTTCACCTCGAGAGTAGGGCACAAAGCTGCTCCGGCGCGTGGCCCTCCCGGTCCTAGGAAAGCCAGACACCCGCTCCCGCGGGATGACCTCCGCGGATGATTTTCGCCGACACGGGCAACTTTTTCGGCATTTCAACTTGTGCCCGAGCTGCCGATCATCCACACTGGCTACAGATCCGCAGGAAAATCCATCCGCCGATCAAGCCCGCCGGACTCTACGGCCAGCAACCGCCCCATCACAGAATGCCGGGCACCCCCTCTCGAACCACCGCTTTCCGCCTCCCCGGGTGCGCCTGGACCCGGAAGCCTGTGACCGCTGAGAGCCCCGGCGCTTCCCGCCGAGAAAGAGACCACGATGATCAAACGCCATTCGGACGTCGTCCTGGAAATCACCGCCCACGACTCTGACACCGTCGAAAACGAGCTGAACACCGCCGTCGAAATCGCCCGCGAACACGCCGTCAAGGAGCGCCGTTACGGCATCCTCGTTACCCAGCACGAATACACCAGGTACACCGTCGCCATCAGCCGCGACGTGCCTTACGGACAGACTCTCGAACGGCGCGAATTGCCGGCGAGCTCGCAGACGGATCCCGAACCGGGCTGCTGATTCGACCGGTATGACGCGAATCAAAGCAAGTGGGAGGATGGGCGCATGGAACTGCACATTACGGGCGACCCCGCCGCCGACCAACTCCTCAGCGAGGACGCGTTCGCACTTCTCATCGGCATGCTGCTAGACCAACAGGTGACCATGGAGTCTGCGTTTGCCGGACCCGAAAAGATCCGGTCGCGGATCGGATCCATGTCCCCTGCCGCGATCGCCGATTATGACCCTGCAGGCTTCGTTGAGGTCTTCAAGGAGCGTCCGTCCGTCCACCGTTTCCCCGGCTCCATGGCCGGCCGCGTGCAGGATCTAGCCGCAGTCGTTCAGCGCGATTGGAATGGAGACGCGACCGCCATCTGGACCCGCGACAACCCCGACGGCCAAGAGGTGCTCCGCAGGTTGAAAGGATTGCCCGGCTTCGGAGAGCAAAAGGCAAAGATCTTCCTGGCGCTGCTCGGCAAGCAGTGCGGACTCCAGGCACAGGGTTGGCGCGAGGCTGCCGGCGCCTACGGTCAGGAGAGCGCATTTCTTTCTGTCGCCGACATCGTGGATCCGGAGTCGCTGAGAAAAGTGCGCGCCAACAAACAGGCTGCGAAGGCCGCCATCAAGGCTGCGAAGGCTTCCGGGAGCTGAGACGCCAGCGGGTTCCAGGGGGGCGAGGGCTTTGTTCCCGCAGATATCGTGAAACGCTTGCAGCATGGACCTCGAAGTGTCGCCCGCGCTCACGATTCCGTCGTCGGAACTCGGCTGGCGGTTTTCCCGCTCGCCGGGGCCAGGCGGTCAACATGTCAACACCTCGGACAGCCGCGTCGAACTCTCATGGAATGTGGCCGGCTCCGCAGCGCTTTCCGATGCCCAACGGCTCATGCTGTCCGCCCGCCTCGGACCACGTCTCATCGCCGGGATAATCAGCGTGTCCGCCTCCGAGCAGCGCTCCCAGTTGCGGAATCGCGAGATCGCCCTGGCCAAGCTCTCCCGCCTCGTGGCGGAGGGCCTTGCTCCCGAAGCCGCTGCCCGTCGGGCGAGCAAACCCACCCGGAGCTCGAAGCGGCGGCACCGGGTCGCAAAGGAACACCGGGCGGCAACGAAACAACAACGAAAGCGACCGTCCGCCGAGTAGCCAGGCTTAGCGAATCCCGCTGTCAACAACCAGCGTGATGTGAACCGGGGTCTTCGAGATGACCACCGGCTCAGTCGCCGTCGAGACGTAACCTCCAACATTGCTTGCTTTGATCACGTAACGACCGTCAGGCAACGTGAGATGGAAGGCCCCGGTTCCATCGGTCAGCGTTGAGCCCCGGACAGCTTCACCGTCCAAGGCGACAACCGCTGCCCCTGGGACGGGTCGCGGCGGACACTCCTGACCGACACGTTCGACGGGACACGCCGGGGCGCTCAGGACCAAGCCGGTGACAACCCCGGTGCGCCCTTTGTCCGGACCGCCAGGACCGCCACACGCACATAACGACAGGACCGCGGCCAGCAGGACCAGGACGGATCGCTTCACTTCGCTCACCAACATGTGTCGATTGAGGGAGCTGGATCAAGGGGATCGATCCGCGCCCCTGGGACAATCATATGTGCGTCGGATAAGACACGGGGGTCGGGCGGCTTTTCAGAGGTAGCTGCAGATCCGCTCGGCGTCGCACGCCTCCGGGTCAGCGGCGGCCGCGACGGCGTGGGAGTCGGCGACGGTAGCGCGCAGCGCGACGAGTTCGGCGATCTGCGCGTCTAGGGCGGCCAACTGACCGGCCAGTAGGTCGCGCACATGGGTGCACGTGGAGCGCCCGGCGTCACGCAGAAGCAGGATTTCGCGGATCTGCGCCAGCGCCAGTCCCGCGGCTCGCCCGCGGCGAATGAAGTCGAGCCGTTTAACGGTTTCGCCTGTGTAATCGCGATATCCGTTCGCGGTGCGCTTCGCGGGCGGCAGCAGCCCGTGCTCTTCGTAGAACCTCAAGGCCTTGCTCGTCATGCCCGCCGCTTGGGCGGCTTCACCGATTCGCACCCTGCACCTCGTCTCCCCCATTGACCTTCCACTGTAGGGGAAAGGCGCTCAGACGGTGAAGCAGGGCTAGCGCAAGTAGTCAGCGAATTCCGCTTCGAAGTACCGCTTCGCCCCCACACCGATCACGGAGATTCTTCGTTCGCCGTCCTTGAACAAGAACACCGACGGAACAGAGCTGATCCCGAAGGCAGCCGCGGTTTCCGGATTCTCATCGACATTGACTTTTACGACGTCGATTTTGTCTGCGTATTCGAGAGCGAGCTGTTCCAGGACGGGGGTAAGCCTGGCGCAAGGTCCAGACCAACGCGCCCAGAATTCCACGACGACGGATTTTGGCGACTGCAGCACTTCGGCATCGAAGGACACGTCGGTTACTTCCCTGGTTTTTGCCATTCTTTCCCCCTCTTGAATGCACCCCACCTTTGCACCCTCCCCCAAGGGAAAAGTCAAGGGGATGAATCCGATGATGGAAACATCCCAGGCCCGCCGCTTTGCACCCACCGGTCGTTGACGACTTGGGAATTTGAGCACGAACCGGCAGCGTCACCTCCGGAGGTCACCGGGCCTTGTTGCCGTCGCCCTCGCCCTCTCTCACGCCGGAGCGCTGCCCGGCGGACCGCTGAGCACGGTGGGGACATACTCGAGCAGCTGGAGCCGACCGTCGAAGGTCCTGCTCTCCACCATCTCAAGCGAGACGTCCGGATAGCCGTCGTAGATCCGCTCCCGCCCGGTGCTGCCCGTGATCACCGGGAAAATGACCACCCGGAACCTGTCCACGAGCCCAGCGGTCAGCAACGACCGGCACAGGCTCAGGCTCCCGAGAGTGCTCAAGGGCCCGGTCCCGGTCCGTTTCATCTCCGCCACGGCCTGGACCGGGTCCCCGGTGACCAGCTCCGAATTCGGCCATGCCAGGGGAGCCTGCAGCGTGGAGGAGAAGACGACCTTCGGCACCGCAGCAAGGCCGGTCAGGGTGGCCCCCTCATCCTGGGAGAATCCCGAGCCCTCAGCGGCGGCCTCCTCTGACATCCTGGACATCAGCCGGTACGTTTTCGCGCCAAGAAGGAAGGTGTAGCCCTTCTCCCCCTCCTGCTGAAGCCATGCCAGGTATTCCGGCCCCTCCAGGCCCCACCAGCCGGGCCATCCCTCGGCTGAGGCATACCCGTCCAGGGATATGATCAGGTCGACCATCAGGTCCGCGGATGACGCCGCCGCCGTTGTACCGCCCATGGCCGTCTCCTCGAACTTGATCGACGTCGGTGTCCGCCTGCCCCAGGGACGGGCCGTTCCGCCGGCAATGCTAACCCTGGAGCGATCGGACGTTCAAGGGGCCGCAGGCTGGCCTCTGGTTCAGGACCCGCCCCCTTGGGTCTGAAGAAGCACTTCCTCCGGCGCTGCGCATCGGCTACGGTGAAACGGATTCCCCAAGACAAGAAGGTGGCCGCCACATGTCACTTGTCCTCGTCACCGGCGCTTCCGGCGGTCTAGGGCTAGCGACGGCGACCGCCCTCGCAGACGCCGGGCACGACGTCGTGCTGCACGCCCGCGACGCCAGCCGCGTCACCGACAAAAGTTTTCTCAGCCGCATGCGCGACGTCGTCTACGCTGACCTCGCAGATCTGGATGAGATCGTTGGTCTCGCCCGGCAAGCGAACCGTATCGGGCGGTTCGATGCCGTCATCCACAATGCCGGAGTCCTCAACGGCCCCGAGGTTTTCGCCGTCAATATCGTCTGCCCGTACGTGCTCACCGTGCTGATGACGCCGCCGGAACGGTCGATCGTCCTCAGCAGTTCGATGCACATGTCAGGCTCGACCGACCTCGATGCCGTCGACTTTTCCCGCCCCGGAAACCGGAGCCGCCCCTATGAGGACTCCAAGCTCTACGTCACAGCGTTCGCTCTTGCTCTTGCGGGGCGCCGGACTGACTCCCTGGCGCATGCGGTGGACCCCGGCTGGGTGCCGACACGGATGGGCGGCCGCGCCGCCCCCGACAGCCTCGAAGAAGGCCACCGTACCCAGGAATGGCTCGCCACCGCCGACGAGAGCGAGATCAGCCCGCGCTCCGGCGGATATTGGTATCACCGCAGGCCGCGTCAGCCGCATCCCGCAGCCCGAAGCGCCCAGTTCCAGCGCGAGCTCATGGACAAACTCGAAGCACACACAGGCTTCGCCTTAACCGCCGGAACTGTCTGAGCAAGGGTAAAGCACTATCGCGGTCCACGAATCAGTTCCCACTCCGCCTATCCTTGCGGCAGGTACTGAACAAACCAGTTCATGGCGAGAATCGCCGCCGCCTCCAATGTTCCCGGTTCTTCGAAAAGGTGGGTGGCTCCCGGAACAAGCTCCAGGCGCTTGGGGCAGACCATCACGTCTTGGGCCCTGCGGTTGAGTTCGAGCACCCGGTGATCCGCGCTGCCGACAATCAAGAGCGTGGGAGCGCGGACAAAGGCAAGCCTCGCACCCGCCAGATCCGGACGTCCTCCCCTCGAGACGACCGCGCTGATCTTCCCACCCAGCTCGGCCGCCGCCCATAACGCCGCGCCGGCACCTGTACTCGCGCCGAAGTATCCCACGCTGCATGAAGCCGTGTCCGGCCTTCTGCCAAGCCATCCAGTTGCCGCGATCAGCCTGCGCGCGAGCAGTTCGATATCGAAAACGTTGGCACGATTGAGCTCCTCCTCCGGGGTGAGCAGGTCGAGCAGCAAAGTCCCCAGGCCTGCCCGTCGAAGCGTTGCGGCCACGAACCTATTTCGCGGGCTGTGGCGGCCACTGCCGCTACCATGGGCAAACACCACCACTCGGGCAGTCGATCCGGGCAACTGAAGGTCTCCTCGAAGCCACAACCCGTCAGACGGTATCCGGACTTCCTCATCGGGGCCACGGGATCCCGCTGTTGAAGAGGCATTTTGCAGGCGCTCGGCAGCAGCGGCGAGCAGCCACGCCACCTCGTCGTCGCCCGTCGGTGAGAAGTCACGGTAGTGGTGCCCGACAGCCGTAAGCCGCGGAGGCGTGGCAAGGCACACCACCTCGTCAGGATCCGTCAATCTGGCGAGGACGTCGGCGGAAGCGACAGGAACGGCCAGGATCACTTTGGCTGCCCCCAAGTTCCGAGCAATACGGCATGCCACCCTCGCGGTTGACCCCGTAGCGATTCCGTCATCGACGACGACGGCGATGCGGTCCTTCAGGTCAACGCGGCCCCGGCCAGCGCGAAACCGTCCCACCCGGCCCTCAAGGATAGCCCGTTCCCGACGCTCAACAGCCCGTAATTCTTCCTGTTTGACTCCTGTAGCTGCGAGGACGCTTCGTTCGAGCACATGTGTGCCATCCTCCCCGATGGCGCCCATCGCGAGTTCGGGCTCGGACGGGACTCCCAACTTGCGCACAATGATCACATCCAGCGGTGCGTCCAGAGCAGCTGCAACCTCAAAGGCGACCGGAACCCCGCCACGCGGCACCCCGAGGATGACTGCGTCCTGGCCACGCAGATACATCAGCCGCAGCCCCAACTGCCGCCCCGCATCAGCCCTATCCTGAAAAATCCCCATCGCCGCGGCGTTCCCATCAAGGCTGCCGCACTCCGCGTCCAGACTGGAAAGCAGCAATAAACACACGCAGGGCGGCCTCCTGATCCAACTATCCCCCACGAATCCAGAGCATGCGAGGCCTTTCCGCGAAGAACCGTTCAAGCTGGACTCCTTGGGGTTCGACGACGGTTACCTCGTCTGTCGGTGACTGGCACCGCACGGCGAAACGGCCCATCCTGATAGCAAAGACCTGCCACGTTGGAGGTGGAGAATGCGGATTGCCCTCCTGGGAGATGTCATGCTCGGCCGGCTGGTAAACGACCAGCTCAAGGTCGCTGCTGCCGACTATCCCTGGGGCGATACCCTCCCGGTCCTCCGGCAGGCCGACATCCGATTCGCCAACCTCGAATGCGTTCTCGCGGACCACGGATCGCCTGCAGCCGGCAAGATCTATCACTTCCGCTCGGATGCCAAGAACGTGGAGAGCCTTCACTCCGCGGCGATCGACGTGGTCTCGCTGGCCAACAACCATGTGCTCGACTTCGGTGTCGATGCGCTGTTGGAAATGCTGCCGACGCTCGATTCACGGGGGATCCTGCGCGTCGGGGCAGGAACGGACCTTGAATCCGCCCGCCGGCCGGTGGTCCGGCGGGTGGGAGCAAGTGCTCTCGGCTTTATTGCGTTCACCGATAATGAACCGGGCTGGGAGGCAACCGAGCGAACTCCGGGAATCCACTATGTCCCAGTGGACGGCGGTGACCGGCGGGTGAACGAATTGCTGGACATGGTCCGTCGGACGAAAGCCCGCAACCAGCTGCTGGTCGTTTCGGCGCACTGGGGCGCCAATTGGGGGTCCACGGTCCCGCCCGCGCATCGCGGTTTGGCCCGTGCGCTGATAGACGCGGGGGCCGACATCGTGTTCGGGCATTCAGCCCACATTTTCCGCGGCATCGAGATTTACAAGAACCGGCCCATTATCTACAGCGCAGGGGACTTTGTGGATGACTACGCCGTTGACCCGGATGAACGCAACGATCAGTCATTCGTCTTCCTCCTGGAAACAGAGGGAAACGTGCCTCATATGTTGCGCCTGCATCCGACGAACATCGCCCACCTACAAACCCGGCTGGCGAGCCGGAACGCGGAGAAAATCGCCGGGCGGATGCAGCGGCTGAGCAGGCAGTTCGGCACCCGGAGCACGTGGATCGAGGGCGACAGAGTCTTGGAAATACCGATTGAAGTAGTCTCATGACCGAATTGCTGCTGGCGCGGGAATCATGCCGGGTTCCCGTCCGTTCTCTCCGTTGATGGCCTGCTTCGTAAGCGGGAACAGACACGACAAAAGTTTGGGGACACCATGACGTTGAACGAAACCATTGCCCGTCTGCGGGCCGGACACCTCATGGTCCGCGACGCCAGTGAGTGGGACCAGCTTTCCACGGAGCTACGGCGCGCTTACGACAGCAACGACGACGAACTTATTGAACAGTTGCAGCCACAATTCCTCCAGTCCTGGCGGACGGTCACACGATACGTCCTCCGCGACACCTTCGACGCAGTTGGCATCGTAGTCACCGACCCCGGCCATCCCTGGGGAATCGCAACGCTCACCGCGAACGGAACCAGTTGCGAGCCGCTCCTCTGCCACGCCGGGGAATCAGGAAGTGAAAGGGCAGAGGCCGCCTACGCCGGACTCCGGCTTCTCACTTTCGCGGACACGATGACCAACTACGAGGGCTGCCTGACGCGCCTGTTCGATGAGCAGGACGAAGCAGGGTCGTCCAACTCGAAGGCCAAGCACAAGCCAATCCATTGAACTCGTAGCTTTCGAACGGGTCTCTTGCCTTCCAGCAGCGCGCGCCGAAAAATGGGGCGTGTGGATTTCGGCTCGCCATTCATGCAAGGGAGCGCCCCGTGGGAATCATCGTGGTCGACTTGTTCAGTACCCTTGACGGGGTCTACCAGGCGCCCGGCCGGGCAGACGAAGATCGCGAGGGCGGCTTCGAGTTCGGCGGCTGGCAGGCACCGTACTTCGACAAGGAGTCCGGCGAGGCAATCGGCGCTGGCATCGATCGCCTCGACGCCCTTCTCCTCGGGCGGAAGACGTACGACATCTTCGCTGGTTTCTGGCCCACCGCACCGGCCGACGACCCCATCGCGGCCCGGTTCAACTCCGTGCCGAAATATGTCGCTTCACGCACACTGGCCGAGCCCGCTTGGGCCGGGACGACAGTGCTTGCCGACGTCGCATCCGGGGTCCGCGAGATCCGCGAGCGCCACGACGAGACCCACGTCCTCGGCAGCGGCGACCTCTTTCAGACCCTCCTCGCCGAGGACCTCGTCGACCGGCTCAACCTCTGGCTGTATCCGGTGACCTTCGGCACGGGCAAGCGGATCTTCCGGGACGGCACAGTTCCAGCCGCCTTCGCGGTCGCCCAGCCACCTCGGGCCTTCCCGAAGGGCGCGATTTGGCTCGTTTATGAGCGCGCGGGCGATGTGGTGACAGGCGTGGACATCGAGGCAAAGCGCGCGGAGACATGACAGCCGGCGGCGTGAGTGGAGCCCGGTGGGTGCTCCACGTCGATCTCGACCAGTTCATCGCGGCGGTCGAAGTGCTCCGGCGGCCGGAGCTTGCGGGCAAGCCGATCATTGTCGGTGGTCGGGGCGACCCCACGGAACGGGCTGTGGTGTCGACCGCATCCTACGAAGCACGGGCATTCGGCGTGGGTTCCGGAATGCCCTTGCGCGTTGCGGCTCGGAAAGTGCCCGGCGCTGTGATCCTGCCCGTCGATCAGGAGGCTTACCTCGCGGCGTCCGAAACGGTGATGGCTACCTTGCGAGCGCAGCCCGGCGCCACAGTGCAGGTACTGGGTTGGGATGAAGCTTTTGTGGGCATTGAGACGGAGGATCCGGAAGCCTACGCTCGGCAAGTGCAGGCCGCCGTGCTGGAACGAACGCAACTGCACTGCAGCGTGGGCATCGGCGACACCCTGGTCCGGGCGAAGGTCGCCACTGGATTCGGTAAGCCCGCTGGCGTCTTCCGGCTCACCCGCGAGAATTGGCTCGACGTCATGGGCAGCCGGCCCACCAGGGAGCTGTGGGGCGTCGGCACCAGAGTGTCGGCCCGTCTGGCGAAACTCGGCATCAACACGGTCGCTGAACTTGCAGCGTCCGACCCCCAGGCCCTGGTCCCGGAGTTCGGCCCCAGGATGGGTCCCTGGTACGCGCAGCTTGGACGGGGCGACGGCGCCAGCGTTGTGGACGACACCCCGTGGGTTGCCCGCGGGCACAGCCGCGAGACCACCTTCCAGCAGGACCTCACCGATCCGTCCCAAGTGGAGGACGCTGTGCGGGAGCTGGCGGCGCATGTCCTTGAGGATGTCATGGCCGAAGGACGGCCCGTGGTCGGGCTGACCCTGAAAGTCCGGTACGCGCCATTCTTGACCACGACCCAAGGGAAGAAGATTCCGGAGACATTCGACCGGAACGAAATCCTCGCACGGGCCTTGGATCTCGCAGCCGGAATCGAGGCGGGACGTCCGATCCGGCTTCTGGGCCTGAGGGCCGAAATGGCAATGCCCGACGACGCCCGAAAGGGGCATACGCCCACGCGCGGCGGTTGGTGACGCCGTCGTTCCCTATACGGGCGACGAAGGGTGTTCATTTTTGCCCCCAATCCATTGCGTCTGGACCCTGCGCGGCCCTTGCCCTATCGTTGGGGAACCGAGCACAGTCGGCTTGAGTCTCCGCATCGGAGGTACATGGTGGGCATCATCTCGTCTGGATTTCATGGGAGACGCCAAGGCGGCAATCCGGCGTTGCCACCGGGACAATACGAGACCGGCAGCTTCCCGGTACTTACGGCCGGCCCCGCCCCCCGGATCCCCACTGGCGACTGGGAATTCTTCATCGCCACTGAGTCCGGGCAGCGTCATTCGTGGTCCTGGGACGCATTCATGGCATTGCCCCAGATGGACATCCATACGGATATCCATTGTGTGACCAGCTGGTCCAAGCTGGGCACCACGTGGCGAGGAGTGTCCCTGGACACTCTTTTTGAGAACGTGGAAACAAACTGCAGGTTCACCATGGCCCACTCCTACGGCGGATACACGACCAACGTGCCGCTCCCGGACCTTCTTGGCGGCCGGGCATGGGTGGCTTGGGAATTCGACGGCGAGCCGCTTGAACGCGCCCACGGCGGACCTGCCCGACTCCTCGTGCCGCATTTGTACTTTTGGAAGAGCGCAAAGTGGATCAACGGCATTGAATTGACGCAGGATGACGATCCAGGCTTTTGGGAATCCAACGGTTACCACCTCCACGGCGACCCGTGGCGGGAGGAACGCTACTCATGAGGTGCGTGGGATGAGCACGCTGTGGCGCGTGGCCGACGTCGTCAGCAGCATGCCGGAAACGGAAACCGCCAGAACCATAGGGCTGCGGGTGAACGGCCTGAACGGCAACCTCGCCGGACAGCACATCGACATCCGGCTCACTGCCGACGACGGATACACGGCCGTGCGCTCATATTCCGTGGCCAGGGCGGGCATGGACGAAACCCTGGAGATCACTGTCGACGAATTGGCCAACGGAGAAGTCTCCCCCTACCTGGTCAGGGAACTGGCGGTCGGGGACCAATTGGAGATCCGCGGGCCGGTGGGAGGCTGGTTCGTCTGGAAACCGACGGACACGAACCCCGTTCAGCTCATTGCCGGTGGATCCGGGATCGTGCCGCTCATGTCCATGATCCGCGCACACCAGGCATCGGAAAATCCGTCGCAGTTCCGGCTGCTCTATTCGCTCAAGTCACCGGATGCCGGGTTCTATCGGGAAGAACTCCAAACCTTGGGCCGGGAATCCCACAAGCTGATCATCGACTACGTCTATACACGCGAGGCACCAAAGGGTTGGCCGACCGCTCCGCAACGGCTCACCGCGGAAACGCTGCTGGCCAACATCCTGCCGAAGGACCCCGCCCCGGACACCTTCATCTGTGGCCAGACCGTCTTTGTGGAAACGGTCGCGGAATGGCTCGTGCAGGCGGGATATCCCACCGCCTCCATCAAGACCGAGCGCTTCGGCGGAACAGGAGGAATCCGGTGAGTGGCAAGAACGGCTCCGAACCTCCGGGCGCTAAGGATCCGGGCGCTAAGGATCCGGACCTGGAGGACCAGGACATCGCTGGAATCGCCGGCAATGCGATACCCCATCTGGACGGAAACGCGGTGGCCGGACCCCTGTGGGACTTGTTCCGATTCGATATCGTCGCCGCGATCGGACGGTGCAAGCATTGCGGCGCCGTCCGCGTCTTCGGGGAGACCATGGTGTACGTTGACGCCCCGGGAATCGTTGTGCGCTGCGCTTCCTGCGAGGGTGTGCTGCTGCGCCTCGTGGAGACGCCCACCCGGTACTGGCTCGATGTGAGCGGACTCAGCTATCTGCAAATCGACCGAGAGGGCTAAGGCAACGCGCTCCGTCGGTCCGCGCGCCCACGTTCCGGATCCGTAAGGATTCCACCCGCGACGGCGAGGGCTGACGTTGGCATGATGGGGTCATGTCATTGCTCCTGGGACCGTCCGCAGAACCACATGCCCGGATCGGAATCATTGGCGGAACCGGCCTGTACAAGCTGCCCGGGTCCGTCGTGCTCGACACGCTGGACATCCCGACCCCGTTCGGGCCGCCCTCCAGTCCCGTCACGGTCGCCCGGCTGCCCGCACCAGACGGCGACGGCGACGGCGGCCCGGTGGTCGCATTCCTAAGCCGGCACGGCCGCGGGCACAGCGTTGCCCCGCAGCAGATCAACTACCGCGCCAACCTCTGGGCCCTCAAGAGCCTGGGCGTAGAAGCGGTTATCTCCTCCGCGGCTGTGGGCGGGCTGGTTTCCACCCACGGAACCGGCACTTTTGCCGTACCCGATCAAGTCCTGGACAAGACCTGGGGCCGCGCGGACACCTTCTACGACGGCTCGCTGCCCACCGGGGTGCAGCACTTGCCCGCCGCCGAGCCCTACAGCGCCCGGTTGCGCGCTGCGCTCATCGCCGCCCTGGAGCGCCAGAGGGAAGAGTTCGCCAGGGCGGCCACCGTGGCCGTCATCAATGGTCCGCGCTTCTCCACCAAAGCCGAGTCCGCGGCCCTGGTTCAGTCCGGCGCGCAGCTGATCAGCATGACCCAGTACCCGGAGCCGATGCTCGCCGCGGAATTGAACATGCACTTCGCGGCGCTGGCATTCATTACGGATGCCGACACAGGGCACGATGGCTCCGAACCCGTGACGGCGGAACTGGTTCTGGGCCGCCTGGCGGCCGCGCAGCCACGGATCCTCGCGGTTCTGTCCGACGCGGTGCAGACAGTGTCCGCGGGGTTGGCCGGTGCCGGGCCAGCGAACGACGGCGGAATGTGGCGGATGGCGCTCATGCCAGCTGCCGCGGTGTCCACCGTAATGGGCGCTGCGGGCCCTGTCCGCCCCGGTAGGGGACGAACAGGGCCGTGAGGATATTGGTCACCGGCGGAGCCGGTTTCATAGGCAGCCATATCGTCGATGCCGCCGTGGCACGCGACTGGGACGTCCGGATCCTGGATTCGATGGATCCGGCAGTGCACCCGGTTCGACTGGGGGAAATTTCCGGCGTGCCTGTGCTGGTGGGCAACGTCGGAGACCCGGCTGCAGTGGCAGAGGCGCTCGCGGGAGTCGACGTTGTGGTCCACCAGAGCGCCAAAGTAGGCCTTGGCGTGGACTTCTTCGACGCGCCGGACTACATCCGCAACAACGACCTGGCCACGGCCGTGCTCCTGGCAGGCATGGCCACCTCGGGCATCGACAAGCTTGTCCTGGCCTCCTCGATGGTGGTCTATGGTGAGGGCGCCTACACCGATTCAGCGGGCAATCCGGTCCGCCCGGGCCCGCGCCGGGTGGAGGATCTGGAGCGCGGAATCTTCGACCCCCGCGATCCTGCCACCGGCGAGCTGCTGCTGCCGGCGCTTGTCACCGAAGACGCGGCAATGGATCCGCGGAACGTCTACGCTGCCTCCAAACTGGCCCAGGAAAACCTGGCTTCCGCGTGGGCACGCTTAACCGGAGGAACCGCCGTCGCGCTCCGGTACCACAACGTCTACGGCCCCAGGATGCCCAAAGACACCCCGTACGCGGGCGTAGCCAGCCTGTTCCGCTCGGCACTGGCCCGCGGAGAGGCTGTGCGCGTGTTCGAGGATGGAGGGCAGCGGCGCAGTTTCATCCACGTCAGGGACGTTGCGGAGGCGAATCTCTTGTCCATTGACGCGTTGGTGGCGGGCCGGATCGCGTCGGGCAGCCTGAGGGCCTATAACATCGGCGCCACGGAGGTCCACACGATTGGACAGATGGCCGCGGTCCTGAGCTCTGTCAGCGGGGCGGCTGACCCTGTGATCACCGGCGAATTCCGGCTGGGCGACGTCCGACATATCACCGCCAGCTCGGCCAGGGCCCGGGCCGAGCTGGGTTGGATCCCCAAGCATGGTTTTGAGGACGGCATGCACGAGTTCGCCACCGCACCGTTGCGGGGAGACCAAGGCTAGCCGACCGCGCCCGCCGGAGGGCAAACGTCCCGGTTCCGTAAGGATTTCCGCCTGTCGCGCCGGGCCTGTGGATTCTACGGTCAAAGGGTGGAGAAAGAGCAATGCGGTACACACGGTTCACGCGATGGAATCGGCATGGCCGGCCTCCAGAGCGGGCCAGTTGATGACGACGGCGGTCCGCCCGCGGCGCTGGTAGACGTGGTGCTGCCGTGCCTCAATGAACGTCCGGCCCTTCCCAAGGTGCTCGGGGCCTTGCCACCCGGATACCGCGCGATCGTCGTGGACAACGGGTCAACCGACGGCTCCGGTGCCCTGGCCGCCAGCCTGGGGGCCGCCGTCGTCGACGAACCGAGGCGCGGCTTTGGCGCGGCGGCGCATGCCGGACTGCTGGCGGCCACGGCCGAGTTTGTGGCCTTTTGCGATTGCGATGGTTCGCTGGACCCTTCCCAACTGGCCACGATGCTGGAGCTCGTCTGCACTGGTCGTGCCGATCTGGTGTTGGGTGCCCGGCGTCCTGCCCGCGGTGCCTGGCCGATCCACGCCCGCTTGGCCAACATGGCCTTGAGCTGGCGATTGCGCCGGCTGACGGGTGTCCCTGTCACGGATCTTGGCCCCCTTCGCCTTGCCCGTCGCAGCGCCATCCTGGGACTGGACCTCAGGGACCGACGCAGCGGATACCCGCTTGAGATGTTCCTCAAGGCCCACCGCGCCGGTTGGCGTGTAGTCGAGATCCCGGTCGACTATGCGCCCCGCGTGGGGAAGTCCAAGGTCACTGGGACATTCCGAGGAACCGTCACGGCCCTCAAAGACATGGCAACGCAATTGGCCGCCGCTTCGGGGCGGACACCGCAGACGGAGGGCGGCAGCTCGGCGGATCGGCCAGCGGCCGACGCCGAAAGAGCGACGCCGTGAACCTCACCATCGCCGTCATCGCCAAAGAGTGCAGCCCAGGAATGGTCAAAACGCGGCTTACTCCCCCGCTCACCCCGGAACAGGCCGCAGCCTTGGCCCAGACCAGCCTGAGCCAGACACTGGAAACGGTGCGGTCCCTCCCCGCAGCCAGGCGGTTGCTGGTGTTTGACGGTACGCCGTTGCAGGGGGACGCTGCTGGTTTTGAAGTATTCGCCCAGGGCACCGGCGGCCTTGACGAGCGGCTGGCGGCCATCTGTTCACTCGCGGCCGGACCCCTGCTGATCCTTGGCATGGACACGCCCCAGCTATCCCGTGACCAGTTGGCCCCGCTGCTGGCGGACTGGGCAGCGCCCGCTCCGGTGGCGCTTCGCCGCGCGTGGCTCGGCCCGGCGTCGGACGGCGGCTTCTGGGCGTTGGGCCTGTACCGGCCCGACGGCGGTTTGCTCCGCGGGGTGGAAATGTCCACCCCGCGGACCGGGGCGCACCAACTGGACCGGCTGACCCGCGCCGGCCTGGACGTGGGACTGTTACCCGTCTTGACGGATGTGGACCACTTTGCCGACGCCCTGGCTGCTGCGCAGCGATGCAGCGGAACCCCCTTTGCCTGCGCAGTCGAGCGCTTGGCCACGGGGCTGCAAGCGGCGGGTATGCCGGTTGAGGCGCTGTCCGCGGCTGCGCCCACCCGAAGGACTGCCCCGTAATGAGCATCCAGGCAGCCTCCAGGGGTACCGACGCGAGGGACGCTGACGCTCTTGCTGCGGACACCGGCAGGCTTGCCCCGTCTGGACAAGCTCTATTGGGACAAGCTCTATTGGGACAGGGTCTATTCGGACAGGGCGGCCACGAACCGTATGCCCGTAGCCTGCCCCTCGGCCTGGGTTGCCTGACGCTGCGTCCGGCCTCTGCCTGCCACGAAACCATCGGCCCCGTTCACTTCAACGTGCTCGGCTGGTCCGCGCCGGCCACGGCAAGCGAACGCGAACTGCTGCATACCCTCCGTGGGCCGGTCCTCGATGTGGGCTGCGGCCCGGGCCGGATGCTGGAGGCCGCCCGGGACCTGGGACTGGCCTCCCTGGGCGTCGATTCAAGCCCGGCCGCGGTGCGGCTGGCAACCGCCCGCGGCGGTGCGGCCATCCTTGGCTCCATCTTTGACCCCGTTCCGCACGAGCAAGGTTGGGGTTCGGCCCTGTTGCTGGACGGCAATATCGGCATCGGCGGAAACATCGGGGTGCTACTGAAGCGCGTTGCGTCACTGCTGGCGCCGGGCGGTCAGGTGCTGGCAGAGGCCGAAGGCCCGGATTCCCTCGATGTGGCCTATCTGGCGGTGCTGGAGGATTCCGACGGACGGGCCAGCGCCGCCTTTCCCTGGGCCCGCGCCGGCGCGAAAGCGCTCGCCCTGCACGCGGCCCGGGCAGGGCTGGATACCGCTGTCACCCGGACGCTTCAGGACCGGGTCTTTCTGACCTTGGAACGTCGGCCGTAGAGTCCGACTGCGGCCACAACCGCAGCCGCGGCCACCACCAGGACCACCCAGAAAACGCCCAGGACCAGCGCATAGTCCCCCTGCAGGACGGTGCCGTTGGCGCCGCTGCCCGGACCCCTTGGCTGGAGCACCTGCTGGGCACGGACCAGTGGGGCTGCGACCAAGGTCACCACTGCCCCCACAAGCAGGGCACCGCGCACAATTCCCTGCTGGACAGGGCTCAGCCCATACGTCAGCCGCGACAATCCGCCGCCGGCCAGCGTCGTCAACGGAACCAGCACGCCGTCGTGCACCAACAACGCCACGGCAAGCCAGGCCGCCACACCGATCAGCTGGGCAGGCGGCACATTGGCCAGGAATCCGAAGAGCGCATAACCGAGAGCCGCCAGGCCCAAGGCGCCCAGGGCCGCTCTCACCCACCAGACGGTCCTGTGCCCCGCCGGCGCCGACGGACGCACCAAGGGCAGGCGCATCAGATCACCTCCACTTTGTGCACCCATTTGGTCTGGAGGACCCCCGGGCGGCCGGGTGCGATGATCCGTGCCGGATAGCCGTGGTCCAGGTCCAGGGGTTCACCGTTGAGCTCGAGCGCCAGCAATGTCTGCTCGTCCTGGCTGTATGCGGCCGGCATGAAGGAGCGCCCGTAGACGCCGCCCTTCTCCATGCTGGAAATCTGCAACTCGGCATCCGCCGGGGCGCCCACCGTTGCCATGAGGTCCCTGATTCGGACACCGCGCCACTGGGCCCCTTGGCTCCAGCCTTCTACGCAGGCGATGGGCAATCCGTAACTGTACTGCGGCAGGGCCGCCAGTTGTGCCCGCGTGAACGTCTTCTGCACCGATCCCGAAGACACGGTCAGCACCCAGTCGGGAGCCAGCGCGGCGTCAGCCACACCTGCCTGGGCTGCGGTCCTGTTGATGGGTACGCCCTGCGGGCCGGTATCCATTCGACGCGGCGCGAAGAGGTTCAGGCCCGATAGCCAAGCGAAGGACTGGCCCGCCGTCGTTAGGACGACGACGCCGGTGCCGGCGGTGATTGCCGCCAGGAACCCCCTGCGGCTCCAGCTGTGCCCGCGTCCAGGCTTCACGGCTGCCGGGACCGCATTGCCGGCCCCGATTCCCCCTTCAGCCTCCGCGGCGATAGCGGCCGCGTCCGATCGACGGCTCCAATGCGCCCGTATGAGCGGCAGCTTGATAGCGATGTGAAGCGCCAATGATCCGATGATGACCCAGGCCAGCCAATAGTGGACATCCCTGAAAGAAAACGGCCAGGGGTACCACTGGAAAGTGTTGAGCAATCCGATGGTGACTTCCACCAGCGAAGCGGCTACAAAGAGCGCAATCGAGGCCCGTTCGAGTGCATGCACCACGGATTTCAGCGGAGGCCAGCGCAGGAGTTCTGGGTACACGGACCATAGCTTGGCCGCCAGGAGCGGGATGGACGCGATCCCGGTGGTGACGTGGATGCCCTGCGTAGCCACGTATAGCCACACGGGACGGGTAAGGAAGAGCATCCAAGTTGGCGGATCCTGCAGAAGGTGGCTGAACAACCCGGTCACGAAGCACACACTGAAGGCAAGGCCTAGCCAACGGCCCAGCACCACCGTCAGCCGCCTGCTGCGCAAACGTGAGGAGAACCGTCCGTTCACCGCTTCCATCCGCTGTTGGAGGAAAGTGGTCAATCTGTCCATACCTTGATCAGACCACCAAGACCCGCCCTCCGTCCCGGTCCAGACCTTACGAAAGGCAAACGGTCCCGTGGATTCATGCCCCGGCAGCGTGGAAGTGATGCAGGATCAAAGGGTGAGCGAACCGACAACCCGGCGCGCGTCCGGCATTTCGGCTGTGGTGGTGGCGCTGGCCCTGGTGGCCTTACTCGCCGTCGTGGTCTGGTGGACGGTCAGTACCGATCCGTCAGCGGAGTGGGCGTCCCCCCTAGGCACACTGGCGGCCTGGACCGTCTTCGTCCCGGCGGCACTGGTGGCGCGCCGGATCCCGGCGCGCGTTTCGGCGGCCCTAGTGCTCCTGGGCTCCCTTCTGCTGGGGGCCGCGGCCATCGCCGCACCGCCGGCCACGAGCAACGATTCCGCACGCTATGCGTGGGACGGCATCGTCCAGAAAGCCGGAATTTCCCCTTATGCCCACGTTCCGGCGGACGAGACGCTGCGGCCGCTGCGGCCGGCCTGGCTGTTCCAGGACGCTGGACCGGACGGAACCTGCCACAGTAATCCCTTCCCCACGGGCACGGAGACCACCACCAACATTCCCGGCGGCAGCACCCTGTGCACGGCCATCAACAGGCCCGCCGTGCCTACTGTCTATCCGGCGGTGGCAGAGCTGTATTTCCTGGCCGTGCGGCTTATCCCCGGTTCCGAGGCGGGGTTCATCGCGTTCCAGCTGGCCGGGCTGTTGCTCAGCCTGGCCGTGACGGTGGCGCTGTTGGCCTTCCTGCGCCGCACCGGAAGGCCAGCACACCACGCCGTGTGGTGGGCTTGGTCTCCGCTGGTGGCCTTTGAAGCCATCAACGGTGCGCACGTGGATGCACTGGGCACCGCGTTGGCCTCGGCGGCAGCGCTGCTGCTGGTGGGCGGGCGCACGCTGGGTTCCGGCGTGGCCTTTGGCGCGGCGGTGGCCACCAAGCTGATTCCAGCCATCAGCGCCCCGGCCCTGCTGTACCGGCGGCCGGTCCGCTTCGTCGCCGCGGCCATTGCCACCTTTGCCGTGGCGTACGTGCCCTATGTCCTCGCCAGCGGTTGGGCCGTACTGGGCTATCTGCCCGAATACCTGCGCTCGGAGGGATACGACGGGCAAGACAGCCCGCGCTTCACCCTGTTGAAGCTGGTGCTCCCGGCCAGTTGGGCAGCGCCGGCCGCACTAGTGCTTCTGCTCGGCCTGGCCCTTTACGTGTGGCGGACCACCGACAGCGCCCGGCCCTGGGACGGGCAGGTCTTGATGGCCGGAGGAATGCTGCTGATCGTCTCGCCGAGCTACCCCTGGTACGCGCTGCTGCTCCTGCCATTCGTGGTGCTGAGCGGTCTTTACGAGTTCACCGCGATCGCTCCCGCGCTGGCCCTGATGTATTTCACTGGCGCCGAACCCTACGGCCAGTCGGCGGCGCGATGGGGACTGGGCGCCGTCGTCGTGATCGTGGTGGCTGCCACGGTGGTGAGGCGACGGCGGCAGCCTGCAAGCGGTAGTAGGTGGTCCATCCGGCGCTGACCCCCGAGTGGTGGTCCCGGGAGGCCGGCTGGCCCGTTATGCTCGGCACATGTCACCGGATCGCTATCTTACTGAGCTGGCCAGCAGCCTGGACCGCCTAAGCGTCCTGGCACGCCAGCCCGAGGACATTCTGGCTCGTCCCGTGCCGGCCTGTCCTGGCTGGACGCTTATGGATCTCTTCGGGCATCTGGGGTCAATCGAACGTTGGGCAACCCAAATAGTCCTTTCTGGGAAGTTCGTCGAGGAACCGGCACCACCGGCCAACGGCGCCGTATCGTGGTTCCTCGAAGGCGCCGACGCTTTTCTCGGGACCATGGCGGCGCTGGATCCCGAAAAACCGTGCTGGAACTTTGGCCCACCCCCGCGCACAGCCGGGTTCTGGCGTCGCCGCCAGGCACATGAACACGCCGTCCACCTCATCGATGCGAGCCAGGCATCAGGGTTGGCTATCCCCGCTTTCGCAGCAGACTTCATGCTCGATGGAATCGACGAAGTCCTGACAATGTTCACCCCGCGCCAACTTCGGCTGGGACGGATGCCCCCACCGCAAGGGGCAGTGGCCTTCCAGGTACCCGGGGCCGCCAGCTGGAAGGTCGGCGAAGGGGCCGCGCAGGCCTCGATTACATCCCCGCTGCAGGGGATGTACCTGGGTCTCTGGGGCCGGTCCAGTCTCTTGGAAACAGCGATCATCGAAGGCGACAAAGACCTCGCGGTCCGCCTCCTGCAAGGCCCCCTCACCCCCTGAATGTGTTCCGCGGCCTCGGCGACGACGCCCGGCCGGCCAGCTTCTCCGCTGCGACGTCGAGCGGCCGGACCAAGTGCAACGACTGCTCGACGAACTGTGGTCCCCGTGAAGTGTTGCCCCTACTTCAGCAGGTGCACGACCGTCGTTTCGGTGTCGGCCGGATCTGGTGTCGGGTCTCCATAGATCTCCCAGGAGTGACCGGCAGATTCCCAATGATTCGCAGCCATCCACTTCTCGATCGCCTTGCATGCCTCGCCCATGCGGTGGTACGGCCCACGGTGGACCGCTATGGCAGCCTGGCCCGCGGGGGTTTGGGTTGCGTAGACCTCGCCCGCCGTTTCAAAGGTGCGGGTGACTTCTACTCCGAAGTCGCACAGAAGGGGAGCATCGGGTTGGTCTGGGTGGTGGTAGACGAAGATGTTGTGGCCGTCGGTCCACAGACCCGGTTGACCGCGAATAAAGTCCCAGACCTTGCCCACCGCAGGCCCCCATGCCGAGCCGACTTCGCCCGGCACGACCTCGCGGCGGACGGCGGCCAGCATGCGCGGGTGGACAGTCTGTAGGTTGACGGGGACCGACATGCCCGGACCGGCCCGGTTCCTCAGCTAGTACTTGTCCGCAGAGTCGACGGATTCCCCCACAGTGACTTCAGGGGCCACATTGGGATCGCCGCCGACCGAGCCGATGAACGCCTGGATCTCCGGATCACCGAAGAATTTCTGGAATGCCTCTGCCGATTCCCATTCGTCGACCACGAGGACAAACCCGTCACCGATCGCGAACTGGTGGTGGATCGCGCCCGCAGCCCGGCCGCGCTCGCCCCACTGGCGGTATTCGTCCGCGCGCTCTTCGAGGGACTTGGTGAAAACGCTCGTGTCACCGGAAACCTTCGTTGCAATGATGACTGACATGATTTGACCTCCTATGGCCTGAACTCAGCTCGTGGCAGCCAGCCGCACGACGATGCGCTTGATCGGTCTGACACGTCAAAGACCATACTCACTCCCCCTCTCAACCGCCCGAGTGGTCGCTACTTGTCATTCGCCGCGATCTGTCCAGGGTTCTCTAGTTACTGAACCCGGATAGGATCTCCGGGTACCCAGCTTCCCGAACAGTCCCGAGAGAACCCCACCGCATGCCGCACCTTGCCCCCGCCCTCCAGCTCCAGACGTTGCCGCAGATGCTCCTGGACGTTGCCGCCGTCGAGCACAATATCGGGATCAAAGAGGCCTGGACACGGGAGCACGGCATGGTGCTGGCCCCGCACATCAAGACCACCATGACGGCCGAGATCGTCCGCCGGCAGCTGCCCGGCTCCTGGGGCGTGACCGTGGCGACCACCGCGCAGGCCGCCCACGCCATCGAGTGGGGTGCCACCCGGATCCTCATCGCGAACGAGGTGCTGTTCCGCGGCCACCTCGGGCAACTGCGTGCCTGGCTGGCGGCTTCGCCGGAAACGGAGATTTACTGCCTGGCCGATTCAGCGGCGGGCGTCCGGGCCATGGCCGAGGTTTTCGAGGACTCGCCGCGGCCCCTGAACGTCTTGATCGACGTCGGAACCCCCGGCGGCCGAACCGGGATCCGCAGCGACGCCGAGGCTGGCCCGCTGGCCGCGGAAATCCGTGCCGCCGGCGGCCTCCTGCTGGCCGGCGTCAGCGCCTACGAGGGCGTGGCACCGAACACCCGGACTGATGAAAACCTGGCCGGGATCGATTCACACTGCCGCCTGGCCCGAGACATTTTCGATCAACTGCGCCCCGCTTTCGAGGTGGAGCTGCCGGTCTTCAGCAACGGCGGCTCTGCATTCCAGGACCGCGCGGCCGCGTTCCTGCCCGGGAGCGCCTCCGTCAATGTGCTCCGTTCAGGCTGCTACGTGGTGCACGACCACGGCACCTACCAGAGCGTCTCCCCGGTCCCCGGACTGACTGCCGCAGCGGTGGTGCGGGCGCTGGTCATCTCCGCCCCCGAAGCCGGGCGGGTGGTCCTGAACGCGGGCAAGCGCGAGTTGGCGTACGACGCCGGCCTGCCGGTGATCGTTTCCCGGTACCGTCACGGGGCCCTCCTGCATGCTGGTGCTGGCGCCACGCTGACCCGCCTCTTCGACCACCACGCCATCGTGGACGACGCCGAGGGCCTGCAGGTCGGCGACATCGTGGACCTGGGCGTCTCCCACCCTTGCTCGCTGTTCGACCGCTGGCGCGAGGTCGTCGCAGTCAGCGATGACGCCGTCGAGACCTGGCGGCCGAGCTTCTAAACTGTACTCCAAAATGGCTCGTGGCACCTCACGTACGATGGTGGGATGGCCAACGATCAAGCCGCGGAGCGTGGGCGGTCATACCGGAAAGCCCCCGAACGACGAGCCCAGATTCTCTTGCGCGCTATCGAACTGTTCGCCGAACAAGGAGTTGGCTCTTCGCTGCGGGCGATCGGGGCTGCGATCGGCGTTTCGCACGCTGCGCTGCGATACTACTTTGCATCGCGCGATGAGCTCCTGGTCGCGGTCTATCAGGAACACGAAGCCAGGGTGCATGAACCGTCCGATGCGGCCGACGTCTCGGCCGTTGCCGTGATGGAAAAGAGCGCCGAACGCAACCGCGCAATTCCTGGTCTGGTTGAGCTGTATGCAACGCTGACGACTGATGCGCTGCAGGAACAAGACCACCCGATCACACGGGAATTCATCCAGGAGCGTTTCCGCCGCGTCCGGGCCGATCTGGCCGAAAGGGTCCGGGCAGCCCAGCGATCCGGATCCATCGCGGCGGACATCGATGCCGCTGATGCTGCAGCGCTGGTTGCCGCCGCCTCCGATGGTTTGCAGCTGCAATGGCTGCTCAGCCCGGACGACGTGGACGTGCACCGCTCGTTGGCAATCCTGGAACGGCTGTTGCCGGCTGCCGGGCCGGAATTGATGCACTAACTGGAGGCCGATGGGCCTCGATGCGGCCACCCTGCGTCCTCCGCGGCCAAGTATTCGCATGCCTGTCCGGGGTTTCCCCGCACGCCCGGGTCCTTATTCTTACAGTGGAAGATATTCTTACAGTGGAAGAATTCGGGCCGATCGATCGACGGACCCGCGCCCGGCCCCTCAGAAAGCAGTGTGATCCTGATGACCGCACCGAAGGCCGTCGAAGACGCCGACCCCGTCCTTCTAGGCTCGGAGGCAGAGCGGAGATCTGCGCTCCGCCTCGTCCTCGAAACTCCCCTCTACCGGGCGGCAACGGTAGCGATGTTCCTGTCGGGCCTCGGGTTCTCTGCGGCGGCACCCCAGATCGCCTCGTTCCTTGTCAATGAGCTCCACGCGTCCCTCCCCGTTGCCGGGCTCTACTACCTGACTAGCCTCACAGCACCCATAGCGGGATACCTGGTTGGCGCGCGCTCTGACCGGACGGGCCGTCGCCTTGGCCTGTTTCGCATGTGCGCCGTCGCCGGTTTCCTGGGCTGGACAGGAATCGCATTCTCCACCCAGCTGTGGATGCCGTTCGTCGTGAGTGCCGTGGTCCTCGGATTTGCGGGCGCCGCCACGTCGCAGGTATTCGCCGCCCTTCACGACGAGATCGCTGCGCGTCCGAAGGCGGGAAATGATGGCGTTGTCGCCATGGTGCGTATGGCGTTGACCGGCGGCTGGGTGATCGGGCCGGCAGCGGGGTCATTTCTGGCCGCTCTGGCCGGCCCCCGCGTCATGCTTTTCGCGACCGCCTTATGCACCCTCGCCCAAATCGTGCCGTTCCTGACGAGGAGGGCATCGGCACCCCGCGCCACCGGCGTCGACGTGCGGGCGAAGAGCCTGCCTGCAGCTACCGCAAAGCCCGGGTTCCGGCAGATGGCCCCCTTGCTGATGTTCACTGCGCTCTATATGTGCGTATACGCCGGCGAATCGATCAAGTACGCCTACCTTCCGATCTACATGATCGATCAGCTCCGGCTGACCCCTGCGCTCAGCGGCGCGATTATCGGCGTCCAGCCACTCGTGGAACTCGCACTAATGCCCCTGGCTGTGTTTGTTGCCAGGAGAACCGGGATGATGCGGCTCATGATCCTGGCAGCAGGATTCGGCGTCGCGGCGAACATCTGCTTTGCCACCAGCGGTACCGCCCTCGGACTTTTCGCCGGCCAGATCCTAATGGGCGGGGTTTGGGGAGTGTTCGCTGCATTGGGCATTGTCGTCGCGCAGCGGCTGCTGCCCACATCGGTAGCCACAGCTTCGGCGATCTTCATGAGCTCGGCCGCCCTGAGCTCGGCACTGGGCGGGCTCGCCGGCGGGCTCGGGGTCGCCACCATCGGGCTCCCCCTCGTGTTCCTCGTGCCGGCGTTGTTTGCCGTCATCGCTGCCGTCGGCCTGGCGTGGATGTCCCGTTTCAGCGCACAGTCCCTAACTACCGGGCGATGAGTTCAATCAGTTGTTTTTCGCCTGTTCTACCTGCTTCCAGGATCGAGAGGGTGACAGATAATGCGTTTGCGGCGTCCACGCCGTCGACAATTGGCTGCGCCCCTTCGCGTACTGCTGCCCGGAAGCGTTCGAGCGTGATGTCGTAGGTATGGCGACGGTCGGTAACTGGAATCTCCCTCGTGCCGGAGTGATCCGTGAGCAGGATCGAGCCTTTCGGCTCGGGAGTCATGACGTCATGTCCAAGGATGCTGCCTTGGTCACCGTTGATCTGGATGAAGGACGGCGTGAAGGGCAGCGTGAATGAGTCTTGGAAGTCGACCAAAATATCGGTGTCGTAACGGATGGACGCACTGGACGCATCATCCACACCCGAAGACCAATCGCTTTGCGACAGGGTTGACGCAACGACCTCGAGCGGGCGAGTGCCTAATAGCGGATTGACGACTGACGCATTGTGACACGACAAATCCATGACGACGCCGGCACCCGGAGACTTTTCAAGCCGCCACCCGCGAAGGCGTTCGGGGAGGAGAGTCGAATGCCTGACGTTAACGCTCAACGGCCGCCCAATGCCGCCTGAATCGACGAGCGCCCGAATGGATTGATGGGTCCCGGCAGCCGGGAGGTGGTGGTTGACGGCCAGGACCACGTTGTGGACGCGGCAGGCTTCCACCATGGCTTGTGCCTCCTCCAGGGTCGTTGCGACGGGCTTCTCACAAAGGACATGCTTGCCGGCGATGGCCGCGGCGATTGTTTGCCGGCAGTGATGCTGGTTTCGGCTGGAGATGTAGACGGCATCGATGGAAGCATCCGCCAGGAGCGCGTCAAGGCTTTCATAATGCATTCCGATGCCGTTGCGTTGCGCGTATGCCTTGGCATGGCCAGTGTCGCCACTGACGACACTGGCCACCACGTCGCCGACACGGCGAATTGCAGGGATCATTCGAGTGGCAGCTATGTCACTGGCACCCACAAGCCCCCAGATGAGTCGTTTGGTCATAATCCTGCCTGCTTATCGTGTCCAAAGGCCCGGATTGCGGGCTCCTTAGTTGGAGGGGAAGTTGTAGGAGGCGCCGGAGGCGTGGGTGGGTTCGGGCCAGCGGGAGGTGATGACCTTGCCGCGGGTGTAGAAGGAGACGCCTTCGGGTCCGTAGATGTGCTTGTCGCCGAAGAGCGAGGCTTTCCAGCCGCCGAAGGAGTGGTAGGCCACCGGGACCGGCAGGGGCACGTTGATCCCGACCATGCCCACGGTGACGGCGCGCTGGAACTTGCGGGCGTTCGCGCCGGAGGAGGTGAAGATGGCGGTGCCGTTGCCGTAGGGGTTGGAGTTGATCAGCCTGATGCCTTCGTCCAGGTCCTCGACCCGGACGACGACGAGGACGGGTCCGAAGATTTCCTCGGTGTAGGCGCTCATTCCGGTCTTGACGTGGTCGATCACGGTGGGGCCGACCCAGAAGCCGTCCTCGTGGCCGGGGACCACGAGGTCGCGGCCGTCCACGACCATGGCCGCTCCGGCGGCTTCGGCTTCGGTGACGATCCGCACGATGCGTTCCTTGGAGGCCGGGGTGATGACCGGGCCCATTTCGGCGTCGGGCTCGGTGCCGTTCTTGACCTTCACGGCCAGGGCGCGTTCCTCGACCTTCTTCACCAGCAGCTCCGCGGCGTCCCCGACGGCGACCGCGACCGAGATGGCCATGCAGCGTTCCCCGGCGGAACCGAACGCGGCCGCGGCCAGGTGGTCGGCGGCGTTGTCCAGGTCGGCGTCGGGCATGATGATCGCGTGGTTCTTCGCCCCGCCCAGGGCCTGGACCCTTTTGCCGTGCTTGGTGGCGGTCTCGTGGACGTACCGCGCGATCGGGGTGGAGCCGACGAAGGAGATCCCGTCCACGTCCGGGTGCGTCAGGAGCCCGTCGACGGTTTCCTTGTCCCCGTGCAGGACCTGGAACACGCCGTCGGGCAGTCCGGCCTGCTTCCACAGCTTCGCCAGCAGCATCGAGGCGGAAGGGTCCCGTTCGGAGGGCTTGAGGATGAACGCGTTGCCCGTGGCGATCGCCATCGGGGCCATCCACAACGGCACCATGACGGGGAAGTTGAACGGGGTGATGCCGGCCACGACGCCGAGCGGCTCGCGGAAGGAGAACACATCGATGCCGGTGGAGACCTGGTCCGAGTAGTCGCCCTTGAGCAGGGTCGGGATCCCGCAGGCGAACTCGATGACCTCCAGGCCGCGGCCGATCTCGCCCTTCGCGTCGGAGATGACCTTGCCGTGCTCGGCGGTGACCAGGGCCGCGAGTTCCTCCACGTGGGAAGCGACGAGCTCACGGAAGGTGAACAGCACCGCGGTGCGCTTGGCCAGGGAAAAATCGCCCCACTTCTCCGCCGCGGCCTTCGCCGCGGCGACGGTGGCGTCCAGGTCGGCCCGGTTCGCGAGCCGCAGCTCCGCGGTCACGGCGCCGGTAGCCGGGTTGTAGACCGGCTGGCTGCGGTCGCCTTCGCCGGCAGTTTCAACACCGTTGATGAAATGATTGATGGTGGTCATGGTGGATCCTTTTCAGAGTCTTCAGGTGGGGAGGGGCCGTACCGGGTTCACGCCGGCAGGCAGCCGTTCATTGGTCCGGTCATTTCGGAGGAAGTTAAGCGTAGATTTCCTGGTAGATACCTTGGATCTGCTCAGCATCCGGAACGAGAGGATTGTTGCCCGGGGAACCGGAAGCGAGCGCCTGTTCGGCCATGAGGGGTATCTTTTCCTCCCAGGCTGCACGGTCGATGCCGAATGCTTCGGGTGTCGGGACCTCGAGGTCGCGGTTGAGGGCGTGCAATTCGGCCACCAGAGACTCGGCGGCATACTGGTCCGAACTGCTTGAACTCACGATCCCAAGCGCTCTGGCACAGTCTGCGTATCTTGGCGCGGCCGCCGAGACCGAGAATTCCGTGACAGAGGGAAACAACATGGCGTTGGCCAAACCGTGGGCCACATGGAAGTGGGCACCAATCGGCCGGCTCATTCCATGCACAAGGGCCACGCTTGAGTTCGAAAAGGCGATCCCTGCCTGTGTGGAAGCCAGCATCATCGCCTCCCTGGCGTTCGCGTTCGATCCGTCCGCATAGACGAGCCGCAGGCTTGGGCCGATAGCCCGCATGGCAGACAAAGCGAAGGCATCCGAAAAGGAGTTGGCTTTCCGGCTAACGTAGGCCTCTATCGCATGGGTCAACGCGTCGATCCCGGTATCTGCGGTCAGCCGCGGCGGCATTGAGAGAGTGAGCTCATAGTCAATAACTGCGGCCACCGGAAGGAACGAAATCCCTGCACAGAGCATCTTCTCGTGGGTCTCAGTGTCACTGATGATCGAGAATTGGGTAGCTTCCGAGCCGCTGCCCGCGGTTGTGGGAATTGCAACGACTCGAACAGAAGGTCCGTTGTTGACCCTGGGTGCCTTGAAGTCACGCATTTGGCCGCCTTGGCGACTGAGCAGACCCAGGGCCTTGGCAGTGTCAATCGCGCTCCCACCACCAAGACCGATGATGATGTCAGCCTGGTGATCCTGCACAGCCGCGACGCCCTCACTTAGGGAAGCAGTCGTAGGGTCGGGGACAACGCCTGAGAAGACCGCGACCTCAAGACCGCTTTGCCGGAGCATGTGCATGATGGAATCAACGCTGGGTGTAGTCAGCATGAACGAATCCGTGACGATGAGCGGCCGGGTTGCGCCCAGTTCCTCCAGCAGGGTACCGACCTGATTTACGGCACCTCTTCCGACCTTCATGATTCGGGGAAGAGCGATGTTTGCGATCATGGAACACCTTTGTTTCCGACCGCCTCGGCAGCTGTGCATCGAAGGCGGTTCCGTGTAAATATCCGTATAAAGTCTCAATGCATTTCGAGTCCGAATCAATGACCAAACATGCCCTCCGATGTGCACAATTGCACGATAAGCTGAGGGGGTGATTTCCGCAGACGATCTACGTTTCTTTCTTGAGGTGGCACGGACCGGGAAGCTGGTAACCGCCGCTCGAGGCCTCGGGGTGGATCACACCACCGTGGGACGGCGCATTTCCCACCTTGAGCGAGCCACGGCTTCCCGGCTTTTCGTGCGGTCGACCGGTGGCTGGACGCTCACAGAGGCCGGTCAGCGGCTAGCTGTTCACGCCGAAGCTGTCGAGTCGTCGCTCCTCGCGGCGGCAGAAGAGCTGGGCTCCGAGCCAGGCCGCTTGTCGGGAACCGTCCGTATCGCCACCCCGGATGGCTTCGGGGCCTTCGTGCTAAGTCCCGGTCTTGGAGGCTTGAGAAGAAAACATCCGGATCTTGCCATCGAGATCGTGACGGCGACCCGTTTGAACCTGCTTGCCACGAAGGAGTTCGATGTTGGCATTTCATTGGCCGAGCCGACCATTCGTGGAGTCTCGGCCACAGCGTTGGCAACCTACCCGCTTGGCCTCTATGCCGCCCCGCAGTACTTGGAAACCAACGCGCCCATTGCAGCCGTGGATGACCTGCAAGACCACTCGGTCATCGGCTACGTGGATTCACTTCTGGACATTCCTGACTTGCGCTTCCTGGACACGGCTCTGCCCGGAATCCGCCCCGCGATACAGACAAACAACATCACGGGGCAGTGGATGGCAACGGTTGCGGGCCTTGGAGTGGCAGTTCTTCCGTTGTTCATTGGCGAACCCGATCCACGCCTCGTGCGGATTCTTGCCGACACGGTTCACCTCCGCAGGAAGTACTGGCTCGCGGTTCCGCGCGAACTTCAGCGCCTGGCGCGAACGAAAGCCGTCCAGAACGCACTCTTCGACCTCGCAGCCTCCCACCCCTACCTCGGTGCCGCGTCCTGAGTCGCCCCTAGTCGCCCCAGATTTCATATCCTTCTGATCTGCGGGCTTCCTCCTTCAACTGCCTCAGGGCGTTTCTTCCCCGCCTTTTGGTGCGGGTTCCCGAAGCACAAGCAGACTTCCCGCGAAGGCAGGAACATCGAAATAGAAACTGTGCAGGTCGTCCACTGAATTGAGAGTCTCCCCCGTGAAAGCATCCGTTACGTCGGCGCCGGGGGTCAGAAGCGTCGAGTTGACCGTTCCGGAAATGTCTTCGCCGGTGAAGTTCAGGACAGTGACCGCGACGGCATCCGAGGGAAGCCGCTGGACCATGACGAGCATCCCTGGGTGCGAAACGTCAGGGACGTCGATGAGTTCGCCTTTTGCAAGCTGGAGTTCTTCGCGTTTAGCGAGGATGGCGGACAACTTTCGAGCAAAAGACGTCTCGTCCTTCAGCTGTTCCGGAAGCGTTCCATACAAACTCGTCCCCTTGGGCAGGCCGGAGGACGACTCGGCAGCCCCGGGGTTGACCCCCATCAGGTCGTGCGCACCGCGGTTGATCCATCTGGTGTCGCCCGTAGAGACTAGTTGAGCCACTTTGTCGACGCCCACGGAAACAACGCCGCAGAGATCCCAGCCTGAGAGAGCAAAAACCCCGGGCTGGAGCGCGTTGTACATCGATAAGAGCAGGTGCACGTCGCGGACCTGATCCACCTGCTCGGCAGTCATGGTTTCGAGATCCCGTATGCCCAGTGCGGCCGTGATGACGCTCGCGGTGGTGCAGGCGATGCCGTTCGTGGTGAACAGCAGGTTGTACGGCGCGGCTTCTCCCGTGAGGCCGTCCCGGAGATCATTCTGGATCCGTTCAGCGACGCCGGCGCCGGTCAGGTTCTGGCCGAAGAGGTTGAAGGTCTCATCCTTGTGCCGGGTGGTGAAATGGACGAGTTCGTAGGTCAGTTCGTCGTGGTTCTGCAACCCGTGGACCAGGGAGGCCTGATCGACGCCGGCCTCCATCGCCAGCCGCAGGGTTAGGCGAAGGAACTCTGTATTTCCAGTAACGAGGGCGTGGTGATAGGCCGGCCTGGTCACGAAGTCGTAAGAGAGATCGGGTCCGTTTACGGAGGTTTCCTTTATGTCGTCGATGGTGAGGTTGAGCTCCTGGAAAGTGAAACCCCCGACCTTTCGCACCATGCTCGCGATGAGCTGGTTCGCGGCCTGGGACAGCGGATGCCCCTCTGACCAGCCGGGAAGTTCCTCCGCGCTCTTCTCGACGCCCAGGAATCCGTTGGCATCCAGCCTTAAGGCGCCGGTTCCAAGGTCCACCAGTGAGTGGAGCGCGTCGCCGATCACAAGCCGCATGCCTGCAAAAGTCGGATCCAACCAGTTGATGGAGGGCTGTCCGGCTTTGAAATAGTGCAAGTACACCCAGCGGCGCATCGTGCCGTCCGTTCCGTATACCGCCCGCGTGGCGCTCCAGTTCGTCTCTTTGATGTCGGGTTCATAAAAGATCACGCGCTGCAGTTGGCCGATGATATAGCCGGCTTCCTGGAGTGCTCTTTCGGCCTCGATGCTGATGTTGACAGAGTCTTTGCCCTCGGGGACATCTGGGAGCAGATGCCAGTCAGACTCCGGGATATGGATCATGTGGTAGATCCCGGGATAGTCTTTGTAGTTCATTTCCGCCAGGCGAAAGTCCGGGCCCTTGCCCGTATGCCCGGGAACGATATCGTCAACGATCGTTGCTCCGTGATCGGTGGCGGCCTGACACATTGCCCGGAATTCTTCTTCGGTTCCGAACGACGGATCGATGGCCATGCTGATTCTGTCGAAGTGTCCGTCCACGCTGGCCGTGTAGTCCCAGCCGGTGATCCCCCCGGCGCGCTTCACCGGACCCGTGTGCAGAGCCTGTATGCCGATTTCCTGGAACGCATCCCAAAGACCGGGTTGTGCCAATGCACCTAAGAACGACTGCCCTGGAGCCGTGATGAAGGACAAGGGATACGCGGTGAACCAGACCGACGCCCTGTCCAGGGCCGAGCGGGGACTTGGATGTGCAAAGGGTTTTTGCCACATGCTTGCCTGACCTGACAGCTGCCTTGACATGGCGTCTGCGTCGCCGAGCATGGATTGGTTTCTCAGCCACTCAACATAGACGGCGTTCCGCGCATCCGGGTCGAACGGCGGTCGACCTTCATCGAGTGTTTGGCGACGGCGCGCCTTGGGACGAAGCTGACGGGGGCGAGCGGGATAGAACTGCTCATCGTAGGTAATCTCAGACAAGGCTGCCGTCACGGCCTGGTCGTCGCTCGGTTCTTCCGCTGATTCACGGTTCATGGATTCCGGAGTGTTCATTTGCAGGTGTCCTCATCCCTTCCAGACTTTGCTGTGGCCGTTAGCCTAGGCGAAAGTGTCCGCACAAGACCATCGCTTCGACGAACAGAGCGGTGGAGCGCGTGCGGTTCGCGCTCCACCGCCTTACCACTAGGAAGCCCAGGCCGGCCGCTCTCCCGCCAGGCGCGCGGCCCTGATGTCACCGGAGCGTGCATGGCCTTCGAAGTTCTCTGCCCGGGCCGCCCGGCCGAGTAGTTCGCCAAGTTCGGCGCTGGCTGCGGCCGAAGTTATCTCCTGGTAGGTCACGGTCTTGATGTATTTCCCGACCCACAGTCCACCGGTGTACCGGGCCGCCTGGCGCGTTGGAAGGACGTGGTTGGTGCCGATGACCTTGTCACCGAAGGAAACGCAGGTGTTTTCGCCCAGGAACAACGCTCCATAGTTGGTCATGCTGTCCAGTGCTTCGCGGGGGTTGGCCGTCAGGATCTGCACATGCTCGCTGGCGAACTCGTCGGCGACGGCGTAGGCCTCTTTGACGTCGTCGACAAGAATCACCTGGCCGTGGTCGCGCCAAGCCACTTCTGCGACTGCGCGGGTCGACAACCCAAGCAGTTGACGGTCGACTTCTTCAAGCACCTGCCGTCCGACCTCTTGCGATGTCGTGACAAGAATCGCCGGAGAGTCGGGCCCGTGTTCGGCCTGGCTGAGCAAGTCAACAGCGATCAAGAAGGGATCGGCCGTCTCGTCGGCGACGATCAGAACCTCGGTGGGGCCTGCGAATAGATCGATGCCAACTTCACCGAACAGTTGCCGCTTGGCCTCCGCGACGTAGGCGTTGCCCGGGCCGGCAAGAAAATCCACGGGCGCGATTGTCTCGGTGCCGACGGCCAGGGCCGCGACAGCCTGGACCCCGCCGAGCAAGTAGATTTCGTCTGCTCCTGCGAAGTGCATGGCTGCGATCGAGGCGTCGGGGACTACTCCCCCAGCCGCTGGAGTGGCGGCGGCAACCCTGCGGACGCCGGCAACCTTTGCGGTCACAATAGTCATGTGGGCTGAGGCCAGAAGCGGGTAGCGACCACCAGGAACGTAGGCACCTACGGCATCGATCGGAATGTTCTTCTGGCCGAGGATGATGCCCGGTTCGACTTCGGCTTCGAACTCTGTCAGTGACTGGAGCTGGAGCCGGGCAAACCTTTCGACGTTGCGCTGGACAGTCTTGATGTCTTCAACCGTCTGCTCCGGGAGCCGGGCTATGGCGGCATCAATCTCATCCCGGGAAAGCAGGAACGATGTGGGAGACCACTGGTCAAACTTCTCGGAGTAGGACCGAACGGCTTCGTCGCCGCGTTCGCGAACGTCCGAGATGACGGTTTCGACCGTTTCCCTCACGCCTGGAGACGAGGTGGGATCCGAGATGGTGACGTCAGCATTTTTGAGGGAAGTGCGCAATGGTTTTCTCTTTCGTTGCTGGAGCCAGAGCGCAGGTAGTGCGTGTGCTCCTCGTTACTTGGAAACCACTCAACCATAGCATTATGCCTTGGCTGAGAACATGAAGGAAAGTATTTACTTATCCTTCTAGGTTCGACGGTAGCACCTGAGCAAAGCAAATGCTAGTCTTTTATGATCTATCAAAAGGTTAACTTATGAGCTGGAAGCAGGTGACGCATCATGGACCAGGAACAGCAAACTCGCGCGGAGACAGACCTGTTGGGTGTCCGCGAGGTTCCCGCTGAGGCGTATTGGGGAATCCATACCCTCAGGGCGACGGAGAACTTCCAACTGGGCGGGGAAACGGTAGGCAGTGCCCCTGGCCTTGTCAGTGCTATCGCAGCAGTCAAGGAATCGGCGGCAAGAGCCAATATGGAACTCGGATTGCTGGACCCTGACGTGGGCGCCGCCATCGTGGCCGCCTGCCGGGACTTGCGGTCGGGCGCGTTCCACGATCAGTTTCCCGTACCCCTGATCCAGGGAGGCGCCGGAACCTCAACGAACATGAACGCCAACGAGGTCATCGCCAATCGTGCGTTGGAGCACCTTAACGAACCAAGAGGCTCGTATGGCCTCGTCAGCCCCAACGAGCACGTCAACATGGGGCAGTCGACGAACGATGTCTATCCAACCGCCTTGAAACTTGCCACTATCCAGGGTTGCCATGGCCTCCTCGATGCACTCGAGAAGTTTCAGGCAGCGTGTGAACGAAAGGCGCGGGAGTTCGACCACATTGTGAAGATGGGGCGAACGCAACTGCAGGACGCGGTACCCATGACCTTGGGCCAGGAGTTCAGAAGCTATGCCGTCACGATCAGAGAGGATGTTGCGCGGCTGTCAGAGGCGGTGGTGCACCTGCACGAAATCAACCTCGGGGCAACGGCGATCGGTACCGGATTGAACACGCATCCCCGCTACGCCTCGATAGTTCGGGAACAGCTTAAGGCGGTCACGGGATTGCCCTTGACAACCAGCCCCGACCTTGTCGAAGCAACCCAGGACTGCGGCGTCTTCGTTCTGATTTCCGCCACTGTGAAGAGGGCAGCCGTGAAGTTGTCCAAGATTTGCAACGACCTTCGCCTCCTGTCTTCCGGACCCCGCGCCGGGTTCGGCGAGATCAACCTCCCTGCGCGACAAGCCGGTTCCAGCATCATGCCCGGGAAAGTGAACCCGGTCATCCCGGAACTAGTCAACCAGGTCGCATTTGAGATCATCGGCGCCGACGTAACGGTATCCCTCGCAGCAGAAGCCGGACAACTGCAACTGAACGCCTTCGAGCCGATCATAGCCTCCAGCCTTTTTCGAAGCATCAACCACCTCCGGATAGCGGCAAACACGCTCGCGGACGCCTGCATCGACGGAATCACAGCCAACGAACATACACTTCAAGACCACGTCGCTCGAAGCATTGGCATCGTCACCGCCCTAAGCCCCTATCTGGGCTACCACGTGTCCGGCGAGATCGCCGCAGAAGCGCTGCGCACTGGCAGGGCCGTTGTTGACCTCGTGTTGGACAGGGAACTCCTCGACCGGGAACTGCTGGGCCGGCTACTTCATCCACAGGCAATCGCCGGTGGTGGCAGCTCCGGCACGGAGAGATAGAGCATCATCTACCCGTGAGCTATAGGATTGCCTTATGACCTTGGCCCAACTTGAAGCATTCGTGGCAGCTGCCAGCGGACAGACTTTCACGGCTGCCGCTGCCGAATTGGGCATGAGCCAACCCGCGGTGTCTGACCTGATCCGCCGGCTGGAATCAGAGTTTGGCGTGCCTCTGTTCAACCGCAGTGGCCGGGCGCTCGTGCTCACGGCAGCCGGGGAGCAACTGCTGCCCTACGCGGAGCAGACCATTTTCTCCGCCAAGCAGGGCACCGAAGCAGTGAACGCCCTGCTTTCCCTGGGCGGTGGTACCGCAACGTTCGGGCTACTGCGAAATGCAGAGTTCTACATCCGTCAGGATCTGGCCAAGCGCTTTCGCGAGAGACACCCGAATGTGCGTATCCGTCTCGTGGGGCAGAATAGCGCCGAAACCGTCAGTGATGTGGTTTCGGGACATCTTGAAGCGGGACTGGTCACTTTGCCGATTGACGACGACCGGCTGGACGTACTCCCCCTGGCCCGGGACGAGGTGGTTTACGTCAGTGCCGTTCCGGAGCGTGTCCAGACGCCGCCGGATATCGCCGCGATCTGCAAGGCTCCGCTGATCCTGTACGACGCTCACTACGCCCAGACAGATCCGGCCCGAAAGCAGCTCTCCGCCCGGGCTCGCCTGCGTGGTTTGTCGCTTAATGCAGGCATTGAAGTCGAATATCTGTCGGCCGCGCTGTCACTGGCCGCCGACGGATTCGGCGACACCATCGCCTGCAAGGCCTCGCTTGAGTCCGAGGTCTTCCCACGCGGGCTCCAGGCCGTCTCCTTGGCTGAGCCCATGTTCGACACCCTGGCACTCATCAAGCGGCACGGGCAGCTTCTCTCGCCCCCGACCAAGGAAATGGCCCGTCTGGCACATTCAGCTCTTATTGACCACCAGACCTCGGACCATGGCACTGCCGAAATACTCAACGGCGCGCACGACATCGAAGCGTTTCTGAGCGAAAGTCACTGACGACGAAGTGGCCGGCATCCCCCGATGCCGGCCACTTCGCCTTCGGCCCAAGGCAAACGTCTACTGGCCTGCCAATGATCCCGCCACACCTCCGACGCTGAAGAACTTGTTCAGCGTAGCGAAGATGATCGTGGGTGGCAGCAGCATGATGACGGCAACCGCCATTACTGATCCCCAGTCGGTCGAGTGCTGCTGAAAGAAGGTCTGGACGCCGATCGGGAGCGTGAAGGTTCCTGCTGAGCGGAGGAAGATCGATGCGACAAGGTAGTCGTTCCAGGCCATCAGGAAGGTAAAGATGGCGGTTGAGAGTACACCTGGCAGTGAGTTCCGGAGCACGATGTGAAGAAACCCTTTGAACACCGACGCCCCATCAATCCATGCCGCCTCTTCGAGGCTCCCGGGGATACCGTCCATGTAGGAGGCCATCATCCACGTTGCGACGGACATGGAACTCGCGACATACAGGATCGTAATTCCGACGAGGTTGTCAGCCAGGCCGACGTGGGAGAAGAGGATGAACAACGGAATCACGGAGGTGATCACGGGAAGGGCCTGTACGACGAAGAGCAGGAGCGAGTAGCCTCCGACGAGCCGGCCCCTCCCTCGCGACAGGACATACCCGGCCGGTGCCGCGACTGCTACGGACACCACGACTGTCGCCAACGCAACCTGGAGACTGTTGACCAGCCAGGCGACCGTACCGCTGCTACTTAGCACGTTCGCGAAGTTTTCCAGGGTGAGGGAGCCCGTCCCATTGTTCGCCCGGAGGGAGAGGCCAACAGTTCCCGCAATGGGGATGAGGGCAAATGCCGCTAGTGCGACAAGGATCGCAAAGCGCAGCCATTGCCCGCGACTTCCTGCTTCGACGGACCGCCGGGGTGCTGCGATCTTGGTTCTGAGTGTTGCAGTGGTCATAATGATGTCGACTTTCGGATCTGTCGGAAGAGCAGCACGGCCACGATGGCCAATGCAAGGGTCATGAGGAAGGCGATGGCAACGCCCGGGCCTGTCTGGAAGTTCTGGAATACGGTCTTGTAGGCCAGGACAACCAGGGTGTTCGTCGCGCCGACCGGGCCGCCATGGGTGAGCAGATACACGGTCGGGAAATCGTTGACGCAGAAGATCGCCATCAAGACCCAGGAGATGTACGTGGGCTTCGCGATGATAGGCAGTGTCATGTAACGGAACTGTTGCCGGGCGCTGGCGCCGTCGATCTTGGCGGCCTCGTAGATACTTTCATCCACGGAGCTCAGAGCCGCGCTCATCATGAGCATCATGAACGGGAAGTTGACCCAGATCTCGAACAGGCAGACCGTGATCTGGGCGCCAAGCGGATCGGAGAGGAAGATAGCGTCCCCGAAGCCTAGCGCGTGGATAATCGTCGGAACAGGGCTCGAACTCGTTCCTATGAGCCAATTCCAGGACATGGCCGAGACGACAATCGGCACAACCCACGGAAGCAGGAGAATTGTCTTCAGGAGCCCTTTGGCCGGAATCCGGGTGCGGAGCAGGAGTGCGATTGCGATCCCGATGATCCAGCTTCCGAAGACGCCCACGACCGCGAAGACAGCGGTAAATCCAGCTGCCCGCCAGAAAGCCGGATCGGCCAGGACTTTCGCGAAGTTATCGACGCCGACAAATTCCCCCGGTGAGATCAGGCTCCCGTTGTGCAGGGCCTGAAAGGCGGCGTAGGCGATCGGGTACGCGTTCGTGAGGATGAGGATGACGACTGACGGCAAGATCAGGAAGAGCTTGGTGGCAGGCGCGCGTCCGGGACTGCTCCTTCGGCGGCGGTTCCGCGGTGCGTGGGTCGGCGTCCTCGCCGTCAAGGGCAATTCAGTGCGGCGAACGGTTGTGCTCATGGTGTGTGACGGCTTTCGCTATTGCTTCGCTAGGAGATGGCGGCCTTGATGTCGCTCTCAAGCTTGGTCAGGATGGTCTTGGACGGGGTCTTTCCGGCAAGGACGGTCTGGCAGAAGTCCGTCATTGCCTGACCGCCGTCGATGGTTGCGAGCTTGGCGCTGAGGGCACTCGATTGGGCCGCGGTAGTCTTGCAAATTGGCTGCCATTTCTCGACGACAGCCGTGTTCTGTGCGTTTGCCTTGAATTCCGGAAGCTCGGTGATCGACTTCAGTGCGGGCAGGCCCTGCATGACGCCTTTCTGCCAGAGGGTCTTCATGTTCTTGATGTAGTAGGAGGTGAACGCTTCAGACCCGGCCTGGGATGGAGTGTTCTTGTACATCATGATGTTGTTCACGTAATAGAGCCCCCCGACTTCGCCGCGGCGGGACTTGAGGGGGTCCGTCACGAGGACGTCCTTTTCGTCGCCGACGACGGTGTTGAATGCCGGGCTTTGGAATCCCAGGGCTACTTTCTTGTTCGTCCAGAGAGTCGTGAGATCGTCGTCCTTCATGCTCACGGAGCCCGGATCGACGGCACCTTGCTTGACCAGCTCGGTGAGGAAATCAACCGCCTCCACGTTGCGGTCATTGACGACATCGAGGTCGCCATTGGAGTTGAAGAGGCCGCCGCCGTTGTTGATCATCAGGCTCAGGACGGCCATGGGTCCGTAGTTGCCGCTGCCGCCGCTGATGCCGAAACCGACATAGCCCTTGGCGGAAGCTTTCTTTGCCACATCCAACACGTCATCCCAGGACTGCGGCGGTGTTGCTCCGATCTGGTCCAGGATCGACTTGCGGTACCAGAAGACCTGGACGTCGAGGTTCCACGGGATGCCGACGTAACCGTCGGAGGTCTTCATCGCGTCGAGTGTGTGCGGGAGAAAGTCGTCGTAGGTGCCGTCCTTCTTGAAGGAATCGATGAGGTTGTCGGCATAGGCGATGGCACCCTGCTTCGCGAACTGGAACGCCTGGAAACCGCCGCCGGTGGAAACAGCCGGACCCGTGTTGGAGGCGATGGCCGAGGAGAACGTCTGGTTGAACCCGTCCCAGTTCACCTGCTGGTACGACACGCCCGGCATGCCATCACCGGGTTTGTAGGCCTGCGCAAGGCTTTGGGCCGCAGCGGCGTAGTTCTTGTCGCCCCACGGCATGTCCCAGAACTTGACTGTAGCGCCGCCGTTTGCCGAGGCATTTCCGCCGCCGACGGCGCAGGCGCTGACGGAAGCGGTGAGGGTAACGGCCCCCGTGAGGGCGAGGAAACCGCGACGAGACATGGCAGCGGGTGGTAGTAGATTTTTCATGGCTTCTTCCTTGTTGCGGGTTTGGAGCGGGCGGGATAGGTCATCTTTGTCCCTGGTTTTCCCGCCCTCGCGTCGACATCTGGGATCCCTGCTAGGTGTGCACTCTTGAGATCAACTCGCCGAGGTAGCTGTAGCTTTTTACCGCGGCATCCAGCGAGCCGCACTCGACCGAGAGGACAACATCGTGGTCGGCATCGGCGAGGGTACGGACGATCCGTTCCCAGTCGATGACCCCTTCCCCGCAGGCGCAGCCGAGCATCCCCCGGACTTTGCCGCGGTATTTCCTGGCATCCTCGATTGAGATGTCTTTGGCATGCATGTGCGTGACGTTTGAGACGATGTCCTCCAGCCACGCATGGGGATCATTTTCACTCAGGTAGCTGTTTCCCGTGTCCAGATTGATCGTCAGGACCGGCGAGTCGATCAGCTTCATGAGGCGGTCCAACCCGGCAGGTGTGGCGGTGTAGGGACCATGGGTTTCGATCGCAATCCCGATCCCGCGCGGTTCGGCCACGAGAGCTGCCTCCTGCAGGGTGTACTTCATCAAGACGAGGTTCTCCTCCTCCGTGGTCCACGTCGGCAACGGTCCGTCGTCGACCATGATCATCGGCGCCCCGCACTCGGCTGCGTACCGGATGGACTGTTTGAGGTAGTCGACGGCGATGTCAGGTTTGGCTAACGGGGCGTGACTTGAGAGGGATGAAATCTGAAGGCCCCGGCTTTCGGCCGCTTGCTTGAGCTTGAGCGGGTCATCCAGCATTGAGCGGCTGTGGAAATAGCCGGCCTCGCTGAGCAACTCCCGGCCCCAGTGGACCATCGGCTCGACATAGCGGTAGCCGATTTCCGCGGCACGGTCCATCGCCCAATCAAATGAACCGTTTTCGTATCGTGCAAATTCGAGGTTGAGTCCGAGCTTGATGTCACCCATGATGCTTCTCCCGCTTAGAACCCGCGCTGGGCGACGTATTCATCACGGGTGTCACCGTGGTACGCCGGAACAGTGATGTCCCACCAGCCGGTGGGATGCATCTCGGTCCACGGCAGCTCAGTGGCGCTCATGGCCTCAATGACGACAGGCCCCTCGGTGGCGAAGGCACGTTCGATCGCCGGCGCCAGCTTTGCGGGGTCTTCGATCCGCTCGGCTGTGCAGCCCAGGGAGCGTGCGAACTCGGCAATGTTGGCGAAGTAGGGTTTCCCGTCGGGAGTGCTCCAGTTCGTGACGAGTCGGCGCTCAGCGCCGAACAGGCTGATCTGAAGATCCTTGATGGCTTCCCAGCCGCCGTTATTCAGGACGACGACGACCAGCGGCGTGCCGAGCATGACCGCCGTCGACAGCTCTGTGCCTGTCTGGAGGAAGCTGCCGTCTCCGACCATCGCCAGGACCGGCGTCCCTGGAACTGCGATCTGCGCGCCGATGGCGGCAGGGAGGCCGAAGCCGATTCCTGACATACCGCCGGCCACGATGTTTGTCTTGGGCCCGTAGATGGGGAATTCGTTGAATGCCTGGTTCGCGGGATTGCTGGAGTCGGTAACGAGGATGCCTTCGCGGGGCAGTGCCTTGCGGATTTCGACCATTGCCCGTGAATTGGTCATGGGGAGGTAGTCGGTTTCACGCATCGGCCGCAGGTGCTCTTCCCACTTGGCCTTGAGCTCCTGGAGCTCGGCGAAGTACTCGGTGCCGTGGTAGTCAGGCCCGTCGCCCAGAGCATCCCGGATGGCGGCCAGGGAGGTCTTGGCGTCGCCGACAATTCCGACCTCGACCGGGTAGTTGCGCCCGATCTCGAATCCGTCGATGTCGATCTGGACGAGCTTGGTGACGGCCGGAATGTTGAAGGTGACGCCTTCCTTGTAGGAGGACGTGATGCGGTCGCTGAAACGGCAACCGACGGCGAGAATGACATCCGCCTTGCGGGTGACACCGTTTCCAGGGATGGAACCCATATCGCCACACGGCCAGGCGTACAGCTCGTGATCTGCAGGGAAGGAGCCCTTGCCCATGAATGAGTGGGTGACCGGAGCGCCGAGTCGTTCGGCGATGGCACGGAGCTCTTCACTGGCCTCGGCGGCAATGACACCCCCGCCCGCGAGGATGACTGGTCGCTTGGCAGACTTCAGCAGCTCGACGGCAGCGGCGATTGCCGTGGCGTCGCCGGTTGCGCGGGCCTGGGCGCGGCGGGAGCCAGGCACACGCTTGTAGTCGCCGTATTCGGCCTGCAGGTCCTGCGGCACATCCACGAGCACCGGACCGCGCCGCCCTTCGTACATCGTGTTGAAGGCCTGGTCCATGACCATCGGGATCTGCTCGAGGCGGCTGGGCTGCCACCAGCGCTTGACTACCGGTTCGGCCATGCGCGGGAAATTGTTGCCGTGCGGCCTGTCGATTTCCTGAAGGACTCCGCGATTTTCCATGTAGGTATGGACGGCGCCCGTGATCAGAATGAAGGGCTGCGAGTCCGCGAAGGCGGTCACAAGTCCTGTCAACGTGTTGGTTGCGCCAGGGCCAATCGAGGTGCAGACCGCGGCGATCTTGCCTGATGCCCGATAGTAGCCGTCCGCCATGTGCGCTGCGCCCTGTTCGTGCATGGCGGGGATTACTTCGATCTCGTCGGCACGGTCAACGAAAGCGTCCAAGAGTGCCGTGTTGCCATGTCCGGGAACCGCGAAAACGCGCTCGACGCCTTCTCGGATGAGGCAGTCGACAATCATCTGTCCACCGGTCAGCTGCTGATCAGTCATTTGTTCTTACTTCCTGTAAATACGGGGGTTAGCGGGAGGAATTCGGGGACGTGCGTCTCGGACTGGCGCTGGGCTGCGCCGGGCACGATCTGTTCCGCGACACGGAAGGCGTTGGCGGCAATGGTTAGTGCCGGGTTCATCACCGGAAGCGAGGGGAAGAAGGACGAGTCGACGACGAACAGGTTCCTGACATCATGGGTCCGGCAGCTGGGGTCGAGCACGGACGACCGCGGGTCATCCCCGGCCCGGATCGTTCCGGCCTGGTGGGAGTTGACGGCAATACCAGTGGTCTCACTGAAAATCAGTGGATAGCCCATCCTGTGGAGAATGCGTTTCATCTCCGTGACGAGGTGCTGGTGGGCCCGAACATTGTTGGGTTTCCAACTGATCCGGATAGCTTCGTCGTTCCTTAGGGTCACCCTGTTTTCCGGATCGGGAAGATCTTCAGTGAAGAGCCACCAGTCCATGCTGTGACCGGCAGCAATTTCCAGCGCCCATTTAGGGATGAGCGGCTTCTGCCCGACCAGCATGGCGCCCTGGAGCTTGCCGATCAACTGGACGTGACCGAGCGGGTACGGAAAATCCGCGTTGCCCTTGAGGTAATAGTCGTTGAAGTAGAGCGTCTTTTGGAACTCAACTTTGTTCCTCTTGGGGTGCAAGGCGATCATGATGCTGTTGTTGTGCACCATGTAGTTCCTGCCAACCATTCCCGAGGAGTTGGCGAGGCCGTTCGAGTGTTTGTCCGTGGCGGAGCGGAGCAATAGCGCCGCGGAGTTGACGGCCCCGCAAGAAACGACGACCTTTCCGGCCCCGACGACGATGGTCTTCCCATTGAGGACGAGTTGTACGGCCGTGGCAGTCTGGCCGGACTCGTCGGTGAGCACCTTCTCGGCATACGCCCCGGTCAGCAGTTCAACATTGCCCGTTTGAAGAGCCGGCCTTACACACGCGATGTCGGCATCCATTTTGGCCAGGACGCGACATGGAAAACCGTCGCAAGTACGGCAACGGATACAGGCACCGCCCTGGCGCCAGTCGATTCCCAAGGGAATGCTGGACGGAGTCAGTCCCTGTTTAGCCAGCCCATCCGCAACTGCCTGCACCTCAGGTTCATGACCGATCGCAGGGTATGGAAAGGGCTCTTCGCGGGGCAACGTGGGATCATCGTGTTGGTCTCCATGGACTTTGTACACCCGCTCGGCCCGCGAATAATAGGGGGCTAGGTCGTCATAAGTGAACGGCCAAGCCGGTGAGGTACCGTCCTCGTGTTCGGTCGCGACAAAATCTTCGCGTCGAAACCTCACCAAGGACGACCCGTAGAACTTGGTGTTGCCACCGACGTAGTAATAAGTACCAGGGCTGAAGGCTTCCCCGGTGTCGGAGTACCATTTTTCAGCATTTTTGTATCTGCCGTGCTCAAACACGGCGTCCGGGTCCCAGTTCTGCTTCTCCTGGGGAACGAACCCGCCGCGCTCAATGAGCAGCACGCTGACGCCCGCGTCCTTCAATGCGTAGGCCAGCGTACCGCCGCCCATGCCGCTTCCGACGATTACGACGTCGTAGCTGGACTTTGCAGGACCATCGACCTGCAAAGAAGTCTCAACAGTCATTTTGGAATTTACCTCTCGGTTCTGGCCATTGCTGGGGCCGGGTGCGTGAGTCTGGACCTGCCAGTGGACTACGAACTTTTGCAGTACGTCACGAGTGAGAGTCACATCACCTATAAGCAAGAGTACACTGATTATGGATTTACTCAAGGATGAACTTTGGTTAAAGACTCTCGATAGGCGATTTTCCGCAAGGTTGGACGCTCCGCAAGTGGCCCTGCTCACATTCTGTACGTTTAGTGTACGATCGTACGCATAAGAAATCTAGTGCACGATCGTACGCATCGAACACAATGTACGTCCGTACACATTCGGAAGATGGAGAGTCGATGGATGCACAGGACCATTCCGCGCGAAAGGAAGTGCTGCCACCGAGTCCAGCCCCGGGCGTCGCCAGCGCCCTCCGAATCCGACGTTTTGATCCGGATCGCCGGAACCGGATTGTCGACGCAGTGCTCGCGGTCATTGCAGACAACGGTGTGGCCGGCACCAGCTTCCGGAAGATCGCAACCCAGGCCGACGTGCCCCTGGGGTCAATGACCTATCACTTCAGCGGCATGCAGGAGCTCTTGGAGACAGGCTTCGAGCGTTTTGTGAGCCAATCCCTCGCCCGGCTCGAGGATCGGCTTAAACCAGCAAGAGATCATCGTGACGCACGCGGAATCATCTTGGCGATAGTTCACGAAGATGCCACCGCAGATCCTCCTCGGTACCTGGCCCTGTCTCGCGAATTTCAGGCCCTGGTCATTCGTGATCCTGCCTTGCGCAACATCGCGAACAAGTGGGTGGAGGGTAGCGCTGGAATCCTGAAACGCTACTTCGACCCAATAACGGCAGAGATTCTGGAGATTCTCATGGACGGCCTGACTCTTCGCCGAGGCGTTGCCCGTATGGAAGGAGAGCCGCTTGCGGCCGACGCGGTGGCAAGGGTTATCGCTGGCTTTTGGCCCCTAGGCGCAGGCAAGGACACCGTGTCATGACAGTTCGTCGGAAAAGGTGATCGAAGCGTCAACCGGCGAGGGTGGCATCGTTTGCGACGGCGCTTCCCTAAGTAGCTTGTCGACGGCGTTCGAAACCAGCTCCCGGTCGTCGTCGCGCGGTTCGAAGGCGCGATGAATTGAAAGTCCTTCGACGAGCGCATCCAGTTGTCGAGCCACATCCGGCTCGAAGTGCTTTTCAAAGGCACGGCGGCTGCGCATCATCCAGTCGTGAGTGAGGTGCCGGAACTTCGCCTGGCGGGCCGCCAGCGTGTAGAGCTCCAACGTCAAAACGAGGGCGTCCCGATCGCCATAGGTGTCCTCCATGATCATCTCGACGACGGCTTCTTTGGTCGCTTCAATGGTCGAGGCCTCGTTCATACGCCGCTCGAACCGGTCGCTAATACGGGTGGCGAAACGCGTGAAGGCTTCGTGCAGAAGTTCGTCCATTCCTGCGAAGTGATAGGTCATGGACCCCAACGGGACATCTGCCAGGGCGGCCACTTTCCGATGTGAAGTGCCGGCCACGCCCTCGGCAGCAATCAGATCCAATGTCGCTTCAATGATCCGGTCGCGCCGATCCGGATCAACCCGCCGTTTCGCCATTTTCCTCAGCTTTCAATGGTTCTGATGACTTTAGCCGGTGTCCCCATGGCCACGACATTGGGAGGCAGGTCGCGGCTGACGACCGCCCCGGCACCGACAACCGTGTTTTCGCCGATCGTTACGCCGGGAAGCACGATGACTCCTCCGCCCAACCACACGTTGTCTCCGATAACAATCGGTTTGGCCGATTCCAACTTGTCCCTTCGGGGTTGAGCCTCAACGGGATGGGTCGGTGTCAGCAGCTGCACGTTCGGGCCAATTTGGCAATGGCTTCCAATTGAAATCGTGGCCACGTCAAGAGCCGTGAGGTTGTAATTAATAAAGGTGCCCTCACCGACGCTGATGTTGGACCCGTAGTCGACGAATACCGGTGGCCTTATATGGGCACCTTCGGCCAGGCAACCGATGAGCTCATGGATGAACGGCTGCGCCGCATCTATGTCCTCAACGTAGGCCGAAGCATATGCCCCGGCCAGGCGAATAGCCCGCTGCTGTCGAGCGAGGATCTGCGGATCATCGGAGATGTACAGATCCCCAGCTAGCATCCGTTCGTGGTTGCTCCGGGGGTCGTCTTTGAAATACTCGGCCTCCATGTGTACAACTGTACTAAAGAATGACCACCTCGGTCCCACAGCCCGGCTGGCGGACGAGCACGCACGCCGTGACAAGCGTGTCCTGGAGAGACCGTCTCCATCAGGTTCCGTTCTCTTCCAGTATCAGGCTGAGCGCTTCGCGGGATGTAAACAGGTGGCGTCGGAGTCCTGATTGCCGGGCAGTACACATAATTCTCGGATTCATCGAAGATCGCCATCTTTTGCTTGCCAATCATCAAAAGGTTCCCTTAGTCTTTATTCAGAATTCATAAGTAATCCTTGTGCGCTGCCCGAATCCTCCTTTCTCCGACGTGCCGTCAAGCACACGTGCGCAAGCAGCATCTCTACACACCCTCGAAATTAAAGGAATCCGTCGCAATGAAATATTCTGTCCAGCTCTACAACGTACGCAGCGCTGTCGAAGACGACCTGCCCGGCACGGTCCGGCGCCTTGCCGGGATCGGCTATGACCACATTGAGCCCTATGACTTTGTCGCGCGCGCCGAGGAGTTCGCCCGTGCCTTTGCCGACAACGGTGTATCTGCTCCGACGGGGCATGCGCCGCTGCTGAGCCAGGACCAGGATGAGATCTTCACCGCCGCAAAAATGCTCGGCATCAGCACCGTGATCGACCCGTATCTTCCTGCCGAGCACTGGCAGAACGCCGATGACATCCAGGCCACGGCGGCAAAGCTCAACGCCGCAGCGAAGAAGGGCGGCGAATACGGCATCCGCGTCGGCTACCACAACCACCAATGGGAACTCGAGTCCAGCATCGAGGGCCAGACCGCCCTGGAGTACTTCGAAAGCCTCTTGGATCCTGAACTGGTCCTGGAAGTCGACACCTACTGGGCCGCCGTCGGGGGCCAGGATCCAGTGGAGCTCCTGAAACGCCTGGGCACCAGGGTTGTGGCCGTCCACATCAAAGACGGTCCAGTGAATATGGACCTCCGTGCCCAGTTGCCCGCGGGGCAAGGGCAAATGGACATCTGGGGAGCTATCAATGCAGTCCCTGGTTTGGAAGTGGGCGTCGTGGAGTTCGACGACTACGCCGGAGACATCTTCGAAGCGATGGAAGCCTCCTTGCGGTACCTGGAAGCCGGCGTGAACGCATGAGCGCCGGAACGCACCAGACCATCCCGTCGACGCGCCGGGGCCCGGTCGGGGTCGCTGTCATCGGCGCGGGGAACATCAGCAAGGCCTACCTGGACAACCTGACGGTCTTCCCGGACCTGGTGGTCCACGTCATCGCGGACCTCTTCGAGGACGCCGCGCAAGCGCGGGCCAAGGAATACGGCATCCCGGCGTGGGGCGGGGTGGAGGCGGCCCTGAACCATCCCGACGTCGAGATCATCGTGAACCTGACCATCCCGGCCGCGCACGTCGAGGTGGCCACCGCCGCCGTGAACGCCGGCAAGCACGTCTGGACCGAGAAGCCCTTCTCCCTGGACCGCGAATCCGGCCTGGCCCTGCTGAAGACCGCCGACGCCGCCGGCATCCGGCTGGGCTGCGCGCCGGATACCTTCCTGGGCGCGGGCCTGCAGACGGCCCGCCGGATCATCGAACGCGGCGACATCGGCACCCCGCTGACCGCCCTGACGATGTTCCAGACCCCGGGCCCGGAGTCCTGGCACCCGAACCCGGCGTTCCTGTTCGCCCACGGCGCGGGACCCCTGTTCGACATGGGCCCGTACTACATCACCGCCCTCGTCCAGGCCTTCGGGTCCGTGCGGCGCGTGGCCGCCGTCGGGTCCAAGGCCAAGGAAACCCGCGTGGTCGGTTCCGGGCCCAGGGCCGGGGAGGAATTCCCGGTCGAGGTCCCCACCCACGTCTCCGCGATGCTGCAGTTCGAGACCGGGGCCTCCTCGCACAGTGTCTTCAGCTTCGAATCCCCCCGCCTGCGGATGGGTTTCGTGGAGATCACCGGCACCGAGGGCACCCTGGAAGTGCCGGACCCGAACTACTTCGACGGGGACCTCAAGCTCTGGCGTGCCGGGGCCGGGGAAGCCGAAACCATCCCCGCCACGGGACCGGCCAACGGCCGCGGCATGGGCGTGCTGGACATGGCCCGGTCCCTGCGCGCCGGTGTCCCGCACCGCGCCCAGGGCGCCCTGGCCTACCACGTGGTCGACACCCTGGTCTCCATCGCCGAGTCCGCCGAAACCGGCACCTTCGTAGGCGTCGACAGCTCCGCCGTCACATCCCAGGCCCTCCCCGAGGACTGGGACCCGATGGCCGCCACCCTCTAGGAACCCACCCATGACCAGCCCCACCCCCACCAACCCGCACACCGGCGACCCGGGCAAGACACCCCTGGGTGTTGCCGCGATCGGCTACGCGTTCATGGGCAAAGCCCATTCCAACGCGTGGCGGAACGTGGATTCCTTCTTCGATGTTCCGGCCTTCGAGCAGAAAGTGCTCGTGGGCCGGGACCCGGACCAGGTCGCCGAAGCCGCCGCCAGGTACGGGTGGGCCGAGTCCGCCACGGACTGGCGCTCCGTCCTGGAACGCGACGACATCCACATCGTAGACATCTGCGCGCCGGGCTGGATGCACGCCGAAATCGCCATCGCCGCCCTGGAGGCCGGCAAGCACGTGCTCGTGGAAAAACCCCTCGCGAACACCCTGGCCGAGGCCGAAGCCATGACCGACGCCGCGCGCGCCGCCCGCGCGCACGGCATCCAGTCCATGACCGGCTTCAACTACCGCCGCGTGCCGGCCCTCGCCCTGGCGAAGGAACTCATCGCCGAAGGCAGGCTCGGCACCATCCGGCACGTCCGCGCCGCGTACCTGCAGGACTGGCTCACGGACCCGGACTCCCCCATGACCTGGCGGCTGAACAAGGAAAGCGCCGGATCCGGGGCCCTGGGAGACATCGCCTCCCACGCGATCGACCAGGTCCTCTTCCTCCTCGGGGACAGCGTCACCGAGGTCTCCGGCCGGCTGCACACCTTCGTGGACAGCCGCCCCGGCCCGCACGGCCCGGAACCGGTCACGGTCGACGACGCCGCCTGGGCCACGCTGACCCTCGCCTCCGGGGCCCTCGCCTCGGTGGAAGTCTCCCGCATGGCCACGGGCAGGAAGAACTCGCTCACGATGGAAATCTACGGCGACAAGGGCTCGCTCCTGTTCGACCTGGAAACCCTCAACGAACTGGGTTTCATGGACGCCACGGTGCCCGTCAGGGAGCAGGGCTTCCGCCGGATCCTCGTCAACGAACCCGAACACCCCTACATGGCCGCCTGGTGGCCGCAAGGCCACGTCATCGGCTGGGAACACACCTTCACCCACCAGATCCGCGACTTCCTCACAGCCATCAACACCGGGACCCCGCCGTCGCCGTCGTTCGAGGAAGGACTCGCCGTCCAACAGATCCTGGCCGCCATCGAAGAATCCGCCGACGCCAAGTCCGCCATCATCCAAGTCGCCGGCCACTAACCGTCCCTGAAAACCGCCGGCCTTCCAGCCTGCCCCCTTCCCCGAAAATCCTGCTAGGAGAAACAGGACGAACCCGCTATTCAAACCACAACTACTTCGACCCCACCGGCGCTCAGCCGTTCAACCACTTGCGCAGGCACTGCCGCGTCAGTCACTAGTATGTCGATCGACTCCAACGGACACACTGCGGCCATGGCCGAGCGGGAAAACTTGCTGCTGTCAGCAACCAGAATCGTCCTTCTGGAGGCATCAATGATGGCTCGCTTAACGGCAGCATCATGGAGATCGTGCGCCATCACACCATCTTCCGGAGATGCGCCGCACGGCGAAATGATTGCTGTGTCGAACCGAACGGACCGCAGTGATGCCTCCGCCAGCGGTCCCGTGATCGATCCCTCATCATGGCGGACCGACCCGCCGGGCGTGATGAGATTGATGTTGGATTTTCCAAACAAGGCGCCGATCGCCTGGACTGAAAACGGCATCACAGTGAGCCTGGTGCCGACGAGGACACGGGCTATCTCAACGCAGGTCGTACCGCTATCGAGGGCCACGGCCTCACCGTTCCGGACCAGTTTGGCAACTGCGGCCGCTAGAAGTTGTTTGGTTTCCGCCACTTCGATTTCCCTCATGGCGTACGGAAGTCCCTCTCCGAGCATCATCATGCTCACCGCACCGCCGCGTGTCCGCCGTAAGACGCCGGCCTGGGCAAGGTATTCCAGGTCCCTGCGAATGGTCACGCCGGAAATGCCGAGCTCCTCGGACAGCCCTGCCACGTCGACCTTCCCATCCCTGTTCAGTCGCTCCAAAATGCGCTCGTGCCGCTTGGTTCCATTCATGATCAAATGATAACGCTATTATGATCAAACGAAAGCTGATGGCGTCTATTAGCAACCTGGGTCTCCATACCGCGAGTCGCCGGCCCTATTTGAAGGACTTCTAATGGCTGAATCTCTCAGCAACATCTCCCCCCAACTGCTGCGGGCACGTTTGGGTGTTTTCGGAGCATTCACCACCGTGGGCTTCCTCACGGCGATTTGGTTGGTAAACATCCCCGACATCCAGCAACGCACGGGAACGTCCCATGCTGTTCTCGGCGGACTGATCCTTTTGCTTGGTCTCGGCGCCCTCATCTCCATGCAGTTTGCAGGGGTTCTGATCAAGCGTTTCGGCAGCAGAACTCCGACCCTGATGGGCCTTGGCCTTCTGCTGGTTTCAGTGAACCTTCCCGGCATGGCTTCAGATGCCCTTAGCCTGGGCATTGCGCTCTTCATTTTTGGACTCGGTCACGGCCTGACTGACGTGGCGATGAACCAGCACGCCGTGGTGGTCGAGCGTGGGTATCGTCGGCCCATCATGTCCGCGTTCCACGCGTTCTTCTCGCTCGGCGGTGCCCTGGGTGCGGTAGCCGGGGCTGCTGGCCAATCGATCCACCTTCACGTGTCATGGATTCTACTGGGCGCCGCCCTGCTGGGTCTGGGTGGTACAGCTTGGTCGGCATTCTCGATGCTTCCGAAAGCCTCCGAAGAGTTGCTCGATTCAGACCGAGACTCCGCTACTTCGGGTGAGACGGCGTCTTCAAACAATCCAGCGGAGCCCAGGCGCGGGCGAATGCTGGCACTGGCACTTCTTGCGTTTTTGGTACTGCTCTCCGAAGGTGCGGCTAATGATTGGAGTGCCCTTCAAACCGTTGAGCATTTGGGCGAACCGGAGGCGGCAGCTGCGCTGGCATACGGGGCCTTCGCTGCGGCGATGACCATTGGACGACTCGTTGCGGACCGTATTTCGCATGCGATCGGACCCGTCAAGGTCGTGAGATTCGGATCTCTCATTGCCGCAACCGGAATGCTTGTCGTGGTGGCGTCTCCTTTCTATCCCGTGTCCCTCTCCGGGTGGCTGCTCTTCGGCTTGGGACTCTCAGGGATCGTTCCCCAGGTTTACACTGCGGCCGGGAGCATCGGCAGGTCGGACGCCGGCAAGACGCTTTCCCGCGTTGTGAGCTCCGGTTATGTCGGGCTCCTAGCGGGCCCCGCGATCATTGGATGGCTCGGCGGGATGCTCGGCCTGACCACTGCCTTCTTGCTACCGTTCCTCTTTTGCGTCGCCGGAATATTCCTCGCATCCACGCTGACTACGGGTAAGGAAGGGCCGGCGGAGCCTGCCCTCGCTGTGAGTAGGGACGCGGAAAGCTAGGGCGGACCCGGCATTGGCGGCTATCAACCACGCCGCCCGGGGCGATGGACGTGCGGTAGTGCGCAGTGCAGGCAGGAGCGGGACGATAAGGATCGTCGTCGACCCTTGGGCCTGATGACCCGCGAGGCGGCCTGGTGTGGGCGCGTTTCCGCCGTGGACTCCGTCAGTGCAACTGCTGCTTCCAGCCAGCCGGGACGCGTGAGGCTGGGCCTGGAACGCCTTGATCGAGCGGGTGATGCGCCGGTGGTTCGAGTTCCGGTCCGGCGAAAAACTCGGACTTCGGATAGTTGAAGAACCAGTCCTCGCCCGGTTCGAAGCTGCGGATGACCGGATGGCCGCTGGTTTGCGCATGGGCCGTGGCGTGTTGCCCCGGCGAGTTGTCGCAGCAGCCGATGTGTCCGCACTGGGCGCACCGGCGCAAATGCAGCCACCAGCCTCCGTTGGACTCGCATTCGACGCAACCAGGTCCGCTGGGTGGAATCGAAACGTCGATTCCTTGTTTTGCATTCATCGCGGCTTTCCCTCGAATTGGAGTGCCTTTAGACCACCCACTACTCTACGCTCCGGCCATTCCGCGCCGAAGGAGTGGCCGAGCGCCGGCTGCCCCGCGACCCCGCCTGTTGGCCTCCTCGTGAGCGCTGCCAACGGGCCGGATCCGCCTCCAAAGCGGCCCGGTCCCAGTGTCCCGTCTCCGCAGCCGCTTCGTAGGTGGATTGCAGGAACCGCAACAGCATCTTGTCGGGGTCCGATGCCGTGCGGACGCTCTCATACGGGAGGAGGTACAGCCTGCCGTCATTGTTGTAGGTGGCGCCGTCGACGTCGTTCACATATTCGGCGTAGCCGGCAGGCTCGGGATAGGAGTACGCATAGAAGGCTCCTTCGTCCCCTCCCCCGGGCCAAAACCCGCAGCTGCTTAGCTCGTGGGAATAACCCTCCACCATCACCCAGTCGGCGCAGTTCGGGACTCCTCCGGGGTGCGTGGGCGCGTCCCGTCCGGAGAACCGGGCGTACGCCAGGTCCATGCCTCCCCAGAAGAAGTGGACGGGACTGGTCTTGCCCCTGAACCGGGACCTGAATTCGTTCAGGACCCGGTCCGACTGGACCAATTGCCGCCAGAACAACTGGCTAGCCTCAGGATCGTAGGAAGCATGCTGATGGTCCTCGGCGAAGGGTATGGCCGGGTCCACCTCGTTCGGGATGCCGCGGATGGACGCCTCGATACCGAGCCGGTCCAAGGCTTCGAATACCTCGGCGTGGAATTCGGCCACCGACTTGGCTTCGAGGACGACGAATGCCGAAGTTCCGTTGCTCGAGCGGATGTGGAGCCGATGGTCAAGGAAATCGAATTCGATGTCATAGGCACCTCGGCCGTACGGGATCATTGATGTCGTCAGTCCACGCGGCGTGACGTATAGCGTCACCTGCCACCAGTGGTTCAGCATCGGGGCGTGCGCCATGCGGATTTTTCCGACGATCTGGATCCACATGTGCACGGTCTCCCGGGTCGGGGTCCAATCATCGACCCGAAGCCGTGGCCATCCAGGGTGAGCCATCTGACAATTCTGCCACCTTAGCGCCAGAACCGCCGGGGTCTCCGTCCCGACGGCGGAGGCGCGTAGGCTCTGCACTATGACAATCAACGCTTCATCCGACCGTGTCCGAAGACGGGGCGGCTGGCTGCCCGAGCGACAAGACGACCTTGAGGAATGGATTGCCGGCCACAGGGAACGGGTGGAGGCGCGGGGCGAAGACGCTGCTCTGCATCCCGTGATCGTGGAGTTCAAGGAACTGATCGCCAGCGATCCGGTTGTCCGCCTTTACATGACGGAGATGATCGAGCAGGTTCCTAAATCAAAGCCCTACCGCAAACGGCATCTCACGAGCGTTGACCAGATGCTTCGGCTCATCAACGAGGTCCTGACGACTGCCCCCGAGTTCAGCGAAGGCGGCATGGTCACCACGCCGTTGACAGCGATCCTCGATTGGACCATGGGAACCGAGGCCGGGTTCGCGGCTCACCGCGATCCCCGGATCATCGCCATGTTCCGCAAAATACTGAATGCCTGGTCCGAGTTCCTGAGCAGCGAGGACTCGCTTTATGTGCTCAACGACTCGCCATCCGGGTGGATGTCGGAGAACGCGCGGCAAGTTGTCGGGATGGACGACTATGAACACGATCCCCTTGCCGAGCACTGGGGCTTCACGTCGTGGAACGATTTCTTCACCCGCAGGCTCACTTCGACCTCAAGACCGGTCGCTGCACCCGATGACAACAAAATCATCGTCAGCGCCTGCGAGTCGACCCCATACAAAATAAGCGCCGACGTCCAACGCCAGAGCCGGTTCTGGGTCAAAAACCAGCCCTACTCACTCCAGGACCTGCTCGCGCGGGACGAGGCGGTGGATCACTTTGTGGGCGGAACTGTGTACCAGGCGTTCCTAAGTGCGCTCAATTATCACCGGTGGCACGCTCCCGTCGCCGGAACGATCGTGCGGGCGTACGTCAAGGACGGCACGTACTTCTCCGAGGCAGACTCCGAGGGGGCCGACGCCGTCGAAGCGACCCTCTCCCAGTCATATCTGGCCCATGTCGCTGCCCGCGCGATCATCCTGATCCAGGCCGACGACCCCGTCATCGGTCTCATGGCGGTGATCCCGGTAGGCATGGTCGAAGTCTCCTCCTGCGTCATCGATCCGGAGATCGTCCCGGGCCACCACGTGAACAAGGGGGACGAGCTGGGGTACTTCCAGTTCGGCGGCTCGACCGAGTGCCTCGTCTTCCGACCCGGTGTTATCGACCAGTTCGCTCTCACCGCTATCCCCCAACCGCAGGATCCGAACGCACCCCTCGTGCGGGTCCGGTCGAAGCTTGCTACGGCTAGAGCTGAGCAGAATGCATGATTTGGCCAGTCGATGATAAGGCTGCTTACTATTAGGCGCAGGAAATGATTAGTCGAGGCGATGCGGAGGAAGAAATGAGCATGCACCGCCTGGATGATTTCAAGGCGAGCAAAGCCGTGCAGTTCGGGAGGGATGCACCGGCTGACGACGTCCAGCGCCTGTTGTCCCAGGTCGAAGAGCGGATAGGCGACGTCCCGGCGTTGCTGGCGCTGGCGGAGGTGACAGGCCGGACGGCACCGGACCCCGGCGCAGGAGGGACGGTCCGGCTGTGGGAGATGCTGGCGTCGCTGGCGGCAGTCGACGTCGCTGCTGCGCGCGTGTTCGAACCGCACCTGGACGCCGGCGCAATCCTGAAGCAAGCAGGACAGCAGGCCCTTTTCGACGGCACATGGGGGGTGTTCGCCGCCGAGGGGCCGGGTCACGTTCTTGAGGCGCGCGCGCACGGGCAATCCGCGACCACAGAGGCGGGTGTGACGCTTTCCGGCTCGAAGCCGTGGTGCTCCTTGGCGGGCCATCTCGACCATGCAATCGTCACCGCGAAGACGCAGTCGGGCAGTCGCCAGGCATTCGCCGTCGACCTGCGCTCCCCGGGAGTGCAGGTGGAAGAACCGCTCTGGATTAGCCACGGGCTACGCGAAATTCCCAGCGGGACGGTGCATTTCACTGATGTCCCCGCTGTCCCCGTCGGCGAGCCGGGCTGGTATTTTGAGCGACCGGGCTTTGCCTGGGGAGGCATCGGCGTCGCCGCTTGCTGGCTGGGCGGTGCCGTCGGCCTGGTCCGCACGTTCAAGGACGCCCTTTCGCGGCGGGAGCCGGACCAGATCGCGCTTTCCGGGCTTGGCGAAGCGGACCGTTTGCTCGCTTCCGGATTCGAGCTGCTCCGCGGCGCGGCGGCCGGGATCGACGGCGGCACACCCGGCGTTCGCGAAGACTGCAACGGCTCGTGGGCGCACGCGCTGCGGGTCAGGGGAAACGTGGCTGCCATCGTGGAAAGTATTCAGGGAACTGTCGGTGAGAACCTGGGTCCGGGCCCACTTGCCCGGGATGAGCGGCATGCCAAGCGGGTTTCCGACCTTCGCCTCTACATCCGGCAACATCACGGCCAGCGCGACGATGCCCAACTCGGTTCCCTGGTCCTGAAGGGGAAAAGCACATGGTGACCTTTGCACATGCTGACGCAGGTACGTCCGAGGACGAGTGGCTCCAAGCAGGCGTGGACTTGCTGCCCGAGCTCCCCCTGGACGATGCCGAACTGGCCGGGCGGACCGTCGTCGTTCTCGCTGCCCATCCCGACGACGAGACGCTCGGCGCCGGTGGCCTCATCTCCAGGCTGGTGGACGTGGGCGCCGCTGTCCGAGTGGTGCTGTGCAGCGCAGGTGAGGCCTCGCACCCGCACTCCCCGACCACCACCCCTGGCGAGTTGGCAACGCGGAGGCTGCAGGAGTTCGAGGAGGCAATGGCGGCGTTCGGCTTGGGCGGCGGCTGGACATTCCTCCGGCTCCCCGACGGTCAGCTTGGACATCACCGTCCTGCAATCAGCGACGGCCTGCGGGCTGCTGTCAGGGATGCGGCCGTACGGGACCCTGCCGTAGGCACCCAACCCTCGGACGTGGTGCTGGTTGCCCCACTGCGAGGGGACGGCCACAGCGATCATGATGTCGCCGGTTCGGTTGCCGCGCAGCTGGCCGAAGCAGGGGGTTACGGGCTCCTCGAATACCCCATCTGGTACTGGCTTTGGGCCAGCGTAGCCGACGGGCGATGGCGCGGTTGGGTGCGGTCGGAACTGACGGCGCGCGGCCGGGAAGCCAAGTTCGCGGCATTGCAGGCCCACCGGTCACAGACGGAACCGCTTTCAAGACAGCCTGGTGACGAAGCACTCCTGCAGGAGGGCTTCGTCGACCATTTCCGGCGGACGTGGGAAACATTTGCGTGGACTCCTCCTTCAGGCAGCAACACAGCGGCGGATGCCGAGCGGGTATTCGACGCCGTACACCTCGCATCCGGCGACCCCTGGGACTATGCAAGCAGTTGGTACGAGAGGCGGAAACGCGCGTTGACCATGGCGGCGCTACCTAACCCGCGCTACGCCCGGGGCCTCGAACTGGGCTGTTCCACTGGAGTGCTGAGCGTCGAACTCGCCCAGCGCTGCGAGCAACTCGCCTGCGTGGATGCCAGCAGCCAGGCCCTCGCGTCGGCAAACGCACGACTTGCAGACAGCCCCGGCGTCACGACGGCGCACATGACGGTGCCCGCCCAATGGCCCGATGGCCGGTTCGACCTCATTGTCATCTCCGAGGTGGGCTATTATTTGAGCCCCGCCGAGTTGGACGCTGTGCTCGACAAGTCGGAGGATTCCCTCTTGCCGGGTGGGACGTTGGTGATGTGCCATTGGCGCCGGCCGATTTCGGGCTGGTCGCTGGATGGGGACAGCGTCCATGCGGCCGCGCGGGCGCGCCTGCCGTGGCCTTCCAACGCGATCTACCGGGAGAAAGCCTTCATTCTTGAGACGTTCGTCTCGGCCGCGCCTGGAAGCACCGATGCCCGCGCTTAGCCTTGAGGGCAGCACCCGGCCCCTTGATGGAAATCTGCCCGCACACGTTGGACTGTTAGTGGGCAACATCACCCATGTCGCCGTCGTGGTTCCGGCCCGTAACGAGGCCGAGCGCATCGGACCGGCGGTCCGCGCTATATGCCGCGCCGCCACCGAGCTGCGCTCGGTGCGGCCCGACGTCGAGATCGGCGTAGTGGTTGTGTTGGACGCGTGCGACGACGGTACAGGAGAAGCCGCCGTCGACGCCGCCGCTCCTGCCGGGTGCCTCAGCGTCCTCGAAGTTCGGCTCCACAGTGCAGGGGCCAGCAGGGCGGCCGGCATCCGCGCCGCGCTCGCCGCTACAACCGCCGCCCCTGAGCAGGTCTGGCTGGCCAATACCGACGCCGACTCCATGGTTCCACCGCATTGGCTTTGCGGCCAGGTGGAACTCGCCGAGTCCGGGGCCGACGCGGTGCTGGGCACCGTTGAACCGGATCCCGGCGAACTGGACGGGAGCCTGCTTAAGGCGTGGGCGCGCAAGCATCGCTTCGCCGAGGACCATCCCCACGTGTTCGGGGCGAACTTCGGCGTCCGTGCTTCGCACTACCTCCGCGTCGGTGGGTTTGAGCCCGTGCGCATCCACGAAGACCGAATTCTGGCGGAGCGCCTCCGGCGTGCTGGGAGTGCCGTGGTCGCAACGGACACCCTGAGGGTCGTCACCTCCAGCCGCCTCCAAGGCCGGGCACCCCATGGCTTTGCCGGTTACCTCCGTGGCTTGGGCGACGCTTTGGCCCCGCCCCCGGACGCAGTGTTGGAGACTGGATGAGGAGTGCCCGGATTGGCTTTGGATGGACCGCCCGGGGTGGTGCGATGGAGCAGGGCCAACGCCCGCGTTAGCGATATGTCCGCCCGGGCGACGATTAGGGCCGTCAGCAAGGCAGCCGCCACGTGCGTGTCCAGCATCAAATCCGGTGAGTGCCCGGCAGCGACGGATGGCGTCGCGGCCAGCTGCCCAGGCTGCCATCCTGACCCTGCATGCTGATGTTGGGCCGGCGCAACAACCGAGAAGGTCCCCGAGAGCCGGTCGAAGGCCAGATGCAGGACCTGTTGGGTCACGCCGCAGAGAACGAGCAATAACCAACTCGGAAGGTTTACCCGGGCGAGCAGCGAAGCGCACATACTCAGCAGAGCAGTGAGCGCGATCAGCACCGGGACCCCGGGAGACACGCCACCTGAGACGAGGTGGGCGACCAGGCCCAGTCCGACCGCCGCCGGTCCGACTTCCCACCCCGGGAATCTGGGACGTCGAAGGGACCTCTGCTCATCCACGCTGCCCTCTCCCTTGCATCGTTGGACGGGTTCTGCTCTCCTTCATGGTGCCGCCGTTTCGCACCTGAAGGAAGACTTTCCGGCCGTTCAAGGCTTCTTCAACGCCGCTCGGACCGATACCTCCGCATACGCGTCGGCGCGCCGCGTAAAGTAAGTAGGGTGACCGTGAACCGGCTAATGGACAGCTCACGGGTGATTTTCGACGCCGTGGACAACTGCTCCACCGTCGTGATGGGCCTCGCGTACCAACGCGCAAAGGGCCGGGCGGAGCTCGTCTCTACAGCCGGCGTCATCTAGATTGGGGCAGCGGAAAGTGTGACACCATTTGCTCCATGGTTCGTAAAGTTGCATACCAAGGAGAGCCCGGCGCCAACTCCAACATCGCCTGCCTACAGATGTTCCCAGCCATGGAGCCAGTCCCGTGCCCCAGTTTCGAAGATGCTTTCGAACTGGTGAAATCCGGCGATGCGGACCTCGCCATGATTCCGATCGAAAACTCGATCGCCGGGCGGGTTGCGGACATCCATGTCCTCCTGCCCGAATCCGGATTGCAGATTGTGGGCGAACATTTTCTCAGGATCCGATTCCACTTGCTGGGCATACCCGGAAGCACCCTCGAACAGGCGCAAGAGGTGCACAGCCACATTCATGCCCTCGGCCAGTGCAGGAAGCTGATCCGCTCACTTGGGCTGAAACCGGTAGTCGCCGGCGACACGGCCGGTTCCGCACGGGAAGTCCGCGACTGGAATGACGCTTCCAAGGTCTCGCTGGCGCCTCCGCTCGCCGCCCAGATGTACGGGCTGGATGTCTTGGCTGAAGACGTCGAGGACGACGCCACCAACACCACAAGGTTCGTCGCCCTGTCCAGGGAGCGGCCGCGGCAAACCCGCGACGAGTTGCCCGGGCCCGTGATTACCAGCTTCGTTTTCCGGGTTCGGAACGTACCCTCGGCCCTGTATAAAGCTCTGGGCGGTTTCGCAACGAACGGCGTGAACATGACGCGCCTGGAAAGCTACATGGTGGGTAACGAGTTTGCTGCGACCACGTTCATGGCGGACGTTGAAGGGCACCCGACCGACACCCCCTTGCGCCAAGCGCTCGAGGAGCTGGAATTCTTCACCGATGAGGTCAGGGTTCTCGGCGTATATGCTGCTGCTCCTTACCGAAGCCTGGGCTTCAGCGGTTCCGTCAATCCAGCCACAACGCCTGCCGCCACCCCAAAGACCACGCTGTCGCTTTAGCGGCTACCCGTGCCCGCTACACGCACTCCGGGCGATACGTCGGATCTGCGGGGCCGCTGCGGGCGACGGCGCGATGAGGCCTTGATCTTCACATTGCTACTCGCCGCGGAAAGCGGCGAGACCTACTGTGGAGCTATGGACGCCACAGCAGCCCACGCCTTTGCGAATCCGCCGGTCTCAGTCCACCGGCCCACCACTGCCGTTGAAGACATCATCACCCTCGCGGCCGGCGTTTGGCTCCTCACCGGAACCTATGTTGACGGCTGGGCTCACAACAACCTCAGTGATCTCGAGACGTTCTTCACTCCGTGGCACGCGATCCTCTACTCGGGGTTCGCTGCCTGCGCCGTCTGGATCGCCGCCCTGACCTGGCGCCGGCACGCCCCCGGCGCGCGGTGGACGGAAGCGATCCCCGCCGGCTACGGGGCCGCGGCAGCCGGGGTCCTCCTCTTCCTCGTCTCCGGGGCGGCCGACTTCGCCTGGCATTCGGTATTCGGCATCGAGCAGGGCCTCAAGGCGCTCTTCAGCCCGTCCCATCTGGGGCTCGCGACAGGCGGCTTCCTCATCCTCAGCGCGCCCTTCTCCTCAGCATGGCACTCACCCCAGCGGTCATGGCCGCAGCTGATACCCGCCGTCGTGAGCGCCATGCTCTCCGGTATGGTTGCGGCATTCATTCTGCAGGAGTTCGCGGTCTTCGCGCGCCATGGGCTCATCCAGACATACAGCGGCGCCGGCGGGGCGCAACCCGCGGTGACGAGTCCGACGTCGTCGAGCGTCATGGTTTCTTTGGCATCGTTCTTCGTCTCGACTGCCGTGATCTTCGTGCCCGTCCTCTTGCTGTCGCTGCGCTGGCGCCTGCACGCCTCGGTGCCCGCGGCCATGGCACTGCTCCCCTCCATATCCCTGCAGATCATGGTCGCGTTGCGGGACGTCTGGCTTGTGCCGGTGGCCCTTGTCGGTGCCGTCCTCGTCGCAGTGCTGTGGGCGGCGGCGCGACCCACGCCGGACCGCCGCGCAAGGCTCATCACCGCGATAGGCCTCTCCCCCGTCGTGTTCTGGGCCCCGTACTTCGCCGGGGTGGCGCTCCACGACGGAACGCTTAGCTTCTCCCCTGAAATTTGGGGCGGGACGCTCGCATGGACCGGACTCGAAATGCTCGCCGTCGCCGCGCTCACGCTAAAGGTGCGCGCCACAGCAGGCACCAGCCCGCTTTCACCAGCCCACTGACTTGTCAGCGGCGCCGATCATATCGCAGGGCTGATGTCCCCTCACTGACGGAGTACGAGAGCGTCGAGCAATCGTTTCACCGAGCCGCCGAGATTCCAGTCGGTAGCGAGACGCTCGAGTTCAAGGCGCGAGTCTCCGACGACGGGACGCAACAGCGCTCCCGCCTCATCGAGAGTGGGCAGCGGGAGGTCGCGCACGACCTTCACAACAACGGGAGCAACCGCCAGATAATCGGCGGAGGCGGCGAGTTTCGACCTCGCGGGCGCGGACAGCCCGCTGCCTGGATCGATCGCGGCCGCGAGCAACGCGTCCAGGGTCCCGTACGTCGCCAGCAATGACGCCGCGGTCTTTTCGCCGATCCCAGCGACGCCCGGCAGCCCGTCGGAGGAGTCGCCGCGAAGCGTCGCGTAGTCGGCGTACTGTTCCGGCAACACGCGATACTTGCCGACGACCACCGCATCGGTCACGATCTCGAGGTTCCGCAGGCCTTTCGCCGTGTAGATGACCCGGACCTGGCGGGCGTCGTCGACCACCTGGAACAGATCGCGGTCACCCGTCACGACGTCGACAGGAAGCTTCGCGTGGCTGGCGTAGGTGCCGATGACGTCGTCGGCTTCATGCGAGGCAGCCCCGACGACGGCGATCCCCGCTAGGCGGAGGACCTGCCGGATCATGGGAACCTGCGCCTGCAGCGCGTCCGGCACCATTTCGACATCGGGAGCACCCTCTACCGCTTCGGCGACCCGGTGCGACTTGTACGTCGGGATGAGATCCACCCGCCACTTCGGACGCCAGTCATCATCCCAGCACGCCACCAGATGCGTCGCCCCATAGTCGGAGGTGAGCCGCGCGATCATGTCCAGCAGGCCGCGAACGGCGTTCACCGGGGTGCCGTCGGCGCGCCGGATCGAATCGGGCACGCCGTAGAAGGCCCGAAAGTACAGTGAGGCCGTATCCAGGAGCATCAGGCGGTGGGTCATAACCGATCCTTACATCCAAGAACCCGCAAAGGGCGGAGCGTGGGTCGGACGGTCGTCATTTTTTCTCCTTGACCACCACTTCGGTGGTGTCGCGCTGGGTGGCGGCCCAGCTGGCGAGGACTTTCAGGGCATCCTCGGAGGGGGTCCCTCAACGGCCCACCGGGTTTCCTCTTCGATGAGATCGGCGTTGATCCGTGCGCCGGCCATGACGCCTTCGGCCGCCGCGGTGATCACTTGGGCCATCAAATTCGAGACATTGCCCGCTGCATACACACCCTGGACGGCAGTCGCACCGGTAAGGTCGGTCTCGATGAACCGCCCCACCCCCATGGGGTGCACCTGAGTACTCAGCCCGAGCGATTCCACGAGGGCGGACCTAGCCTCCATCCGTGTACTGACAGCCAAGGCCTGTATGTCGAAGGAGGAGCCCTGGCGCAGCGTGAGGCCCGTGAGGACACCGTCGACCGCGTCAACAGAGGCTACGGCGCCGTTGACGACGGTCACGGACCGGGCGCGGAGCTTGTCCCACTCTTCGTTGGTGGGGTCCACGGTGTCATTGAGGAAAAGAGCGATGTTTGGGGACCATTGCCTGAACATCAGTGCCTGATGGACCGACATCGGACCGGTGCCCAGCACGCCGATTCGCTTCCCCCGGATTTCCCAGCCATGGCAGTAGGGGCAATGCACAACACCCTGCCCCCATTGCTCCCGCAAACCGTCGATGGGAGGCAGCCCGTCAGTCAAACCCGTGGTGACGAGGAGGCGCCTGGCGGAGAAGCGGCGGGCATCTCCGAGCATCACCTCGAATCCATCGGCGGTCCGCCGTGCCGAAACGGCTTCGCCGTCAATGACCGTTCCTCCGTAGGAGAGCACTTCGCTGCGTCCGATGGACAAAAGTTCCCCGGGGCTCATACCGTCCCTCGAAAGATAACCGTGCACACCCGCCGCAGGCGCGTTGCGGGGCGTTCCCGAATCGATGACCAGCACCGAGCGCAGCGCGCGGCTCAGCGTGGTGGCCGCGCTGAGCCCCGCAGCCCCGCCCCCGATAATCACAACGTCATACCGTGTGGTGTCCATAATGATTTGCCCTTCGTCGTGTAGTGAAAGTCCGCCGTCACCTTCTTTGGGCGGCTAAACCAGCTTCCATCGCATGGAAAAAGCTGGCAAAATATTTTGCTGTTATGGCAAACTTGGGTAATGGCAAATGAGCTGGACGATGTTCTCGGAGCTGTCGGACCCCGGCTCCGGGCACTCCGCACGGAGCGGGATCTCACCCTTGGAGAGGTGTCCTCCGCATCGGGGGTATCGGTTAGCACCCTGTCCCGACTGGAATCGGGCCAACGCAGGCCGAACCTCGAAATCCTGCTGCCCTTGGCAAGGTTGTACGGCGTTCCCCTTGATGATCTGGTCGGCGCTCCACCCACCGGGGATCCAAGAATTCACCTGCGGCCCATCACGCATGGCGGCATGACGGCTGTTCCCCTCACGCGCCGGCCGGGCGGTTTGCAGGCCTTCAAGATGGTGCTCACCGGTGATGCCCGTGGAGCCGAGCCCGATCCGCGGGTTCACGAAGGTTACGAATGGCTTTACATCCTCAACGGACGGCTACGCCTGGTGCTGGGCGACAAAGACTTTGAACTCCGCCCTGGCGAGGCCGCGGAGTTCGACACCCACACACCGCACTGGTTCGCCAGCGCCGACGGAAAACCCGTCGAATTCATCAGTCTGTTCGGACAGCAGGGCGAGCGGATGCACGTCCGCGCCCGCCCCAAGCCCTCATAACCGTCATGCCCCTCAGGCGGTGCGTGCCTGTCAAACTGTAAGTCCAAGCCTCGATCAAACAAGGTGGACCAAGTGCCGGGCGAATCCCAACAGACGAGCGGGCCGCTTATAACGCCCCGGACGGGTCTTGCGCGCCAGGTCTCGGTACTCCTGGGTCTCCTCGCTCTCTCCTACACGGTGTCTTTGCTGGGGTCCATGGCCATCCTTGGCAATGCCTCCGGCTGGTACGCGACCGCCAACAAAGCTCCCTGGACGCCGCCGGGCTGGGTTTTCGGTTCGGTCTGGACGGTGCTGTACACGGCGATGGCCGTTGCTTCGTGGCTTGTCTGGCGCCAAAGGTCGTCCAAAACCCGTGGAGCCATGACGGCGTACGGCATCCAGATGCTGCTCAACCTAGCGTGGGCGCCCACCTTTTTCGGCATGTACCCGGTATGGGGCGACGCCGCACTCTGGCTTGCCTTTCTTCTCATCGCCGCGTTGGCTCTGGCCGTGACAGCCACCGTCATCCTGTTCGGCCTTATCAACACGACAGCAGGACTGCTTATGCTGCCCTACATTTCCTGGATCGTGTTCTCGGCCAGCCTGAACCTCTATGCCGCAGCCAACAACTAACGATGAGGAGTAACAGTGAAAGCCGTCGTGTACGAAAGGACAGGTCCGTCGTCGGTGCTGGTTCTGCAGGACAGGCCGCTGACATCGCCGGGACCGGGCCAGGTCAGAGTCCGGGTGGTGGTGTCGGGAGTCAATCCCACCGATTGGAAGTCCCGGGCCGGGAGCGGGACCGGAAGCAAGCTGGAGGCACCGAAGGTGCCCAACCAGGATGGCGCCGGCGTTATCGACGAGCTCGGGCCCGGCGTGACGGGGTTGTCCGTCGGAGATCGCGTTTGGCTGTGGGACGTTGCCTGGGGCAGTACCGAGGGCACAGCCCAGGAGTACGTGGTGGTGCCGGCCGCGCAGGCCGTTGCACTTCCGGACACGGAATCCTTCGACACGGGCGCTTCCCTGGGGATTCCGGCGTTGACCGCGCATCGTGCGCTGACCTCCAAGCAAAATGGTCCGGCCAGGCTCTCCCCCGGATCTTTGGAAGGGCACGTGGTGCTTGTCACCGGAGGCGCAGGGGCGGTCGGGCACGCTGCCATTCAGCTCGCCCGCTGGGCTGGGGCAACCGTCATCACAACCGTGAGCGGGGAAAGGAAGGGTGAACTTGCCCGGCAGGCCGGCGCAGACTACGTGATCAACTACCGCACTGACAATGTTCCGCAGGCAGTTTCACGGGTGGCCCCCACCGGCGTTGATACGATCGTCGATGTCAACGCTCCGGCGAACATCGGCACTGACCTCGCTGTGCTGAAGGCCGGCGGAACCATTTCCATTTATGCTGCTGCACCCGGTGAATCCCTGGCCATTCCCATTCGCGAGAGTATGGCAAAAAACGTTCAATACCAGTTTGTCCTCACCTACACCGTTACGGATCAGCAAAAGAGCGCGGCCGTTGCCGCCGTCACCGAAGCACTCAAAGCAGGGGTATTGCGTGTCGGCAATGAACACGGGCTGCCTCTAACCCGTTTTCGACTCGAGGAAACCGCCGCAGCGCATGACGCCGTGGAGCAAGGCTTCGTCGGAAAGATCCTGATCGACGTGTCCGCGCCCTGAGCTCGCGATCGAACTCGAGATCGGCGAAAATCCCTGCATCACTTGAAGTTCGCCGCGTCGAGAGCGGCCTGCAACGAGGTGAGGTAGCCCTGGCTCGTGTAGGTTGCACCTCCCACCGTGTCCACGTTGGCTGATTGGCTCGATAGCACCTCGGATTTGAGCATCGGCACGGCCTGCTGGTCGATTTCGCCGGACAAGGACCCGACATCGGTCAGCTGCAGCGGCACGACGTCGGTGATCTTGCCGCGGGTTATCACCGCTTGGACCTGCACTGTGCCGTACCGGGTCTGGATCTGGCTGCCGTCGAAGGTTCCGTCTTTGGCGCCCGCACCGGCCGGCCCCGCTGGACCGGGGCTGGTGCCGGCCGCCGTCGGGCTGCCCGGTCCGGAAGTCGTTCCGGTGCCCGACGGCGGATTGGCCGCCTTCCCCGTGGCTGAGCCCGGGGTGGAGTCTGCCTGGTTTCCAGCTTGCCATCCAATCAGGAGGACGGCGGCGGAAGCGAGGCCGGCGAGTAGAGCGCTACGGGCTCTCACCAGCTGAACCTTTCGTAGTGGATCCGGAAACGGGGTACGCCCGCCCGCTTTGCGTCCTCGACCACCAGGTCGGTCCAGTCGCGCGGGCCGCACACGAACACGTCGGCGCCCCGGACATGGGGAACGATCGTGGACAGGCTCATGCAGTGGCTGGCCTCACGGGCCGGCAGCCAGCTATCGGGGCCCCTCTTCGGCCGGCGCCCCAGCAAGACGTAGAGGGTTGCAGATTTCCTGGTGCACAGGTTCTGGAGCTCGCGGTAAAGGTAGAGCCCCTTCTCGTCCGGCGCCCTGACGATCACGGTCATCTCGCCGGGAGCGAAGTCGCCCTGCTCGAGCAGGGAGATGATCGGGGTAATTCCGATTCCGGCTGCGACGGCGACCGCCCGGCGGGTGGTGCGGGCCCGGTCCGTAAAGAGCCCGTAGGGCCCCTCGATGCTTACCCTTGTACCGATCCTGAGGGAACCCAGCTCGGCGGTCCCGCCTCCCAGCTCACGCACAGTCACTTTCAGGCGAAGGATCCCCGGAGCCGCCGAGAGCGAGAAGGGGTGGGCGTGCCACCACAGCCCGCGCGACCAGAAGCGCCAGATGAAGAATTGGCCGCCGCGGACCTTCAGATCCGCCAGGGAACGTCCGGTCATCTCGATGGAGTACACACCGGGCGCCTCAGGAACGACATTGCTGACCCGAAGGTCGTGGCGCAGCGTCCGCAACACGGGAATGATGAACCGATAGATGAGCAGTGCGGCGGCGACCCCGAAATAGAGCGCCAACCAGTAGTAGCGCGCCCACGTTCCGTCAGCCAACAATTGCCCGGTGCTGAACTGGTGCGGCAGGGCTGCGAGCACCGCGGCGTATGCAAGGAAGTGGACCACATGCCACGCTTCGTAGGAGAGTTTCCGCCGGACAAGAACCAGTGAGGTGATCACGACGACCGCCAGTAGCGCGTACCCCAGATAGGCGGCTTTCATGTCCGGTAGCGAGTTGAACATGTCCCAGACCTCTGCAACGACATTCAATCGCGCCGTCGCCGCGTAGCCGATCCAAAGCAGCAGCACATGTGAGGAAATGAGGTAGAAAACGGGCTTGCCCAGCCGTTGGTGGACGAGCAAGGCACGGTCGTGGCCGAAAGCCCGGTCAATGACCGGGAGCCTCGCAGCCAGAAGGAGCTGGATCAGCATCAGGTCGGCCCCCACGAGTCCGGCGATGATGCCGACGGCGGTCAGAGCGCCCGGGACGGTCTTGAATTCCACCAGTCCGCTATCCGCCAGGAACAGCGCCAGGACAAGGGCTACCGACAACCAGACAATCGTCTCCAGCAAGTCGGCCAAACGAGCCCGGCGCAGATAGCGCGTCCGTTGTGGCACCCTCCGTTGACCGGCCGTCCGGCCCGTTGTCCCGGCCCGGGCGGTCATTTGCTCTGTCCCAGGGTGGCCCATGGTCTGTTCATGTTCGCAATGCTAGGTTCGCGTTCTTAGAACATTCTTCGAAGCCTGGAAACCAAGGCGCGAAACAACGAACCAGCCACAGGAGGGTTCCCGCGCTTTCCTCGGATCATCGGCAGGCGCACAATGATGACTGCTCCCGCGGCTTGAGTCCCTATTTCCACCCGGCCTCCGTGCTGGGCGGCCACTTCAGCCACAAGCGCGAGCCCGAGACCGTAGTGGCGCGGCCCGGTACCGTCCTCCGGTGCAACCCCGGCAGGCGCTGCAGTTGCGAACCTTTCGAAGGCCCTAGGCTTGACGTCGTCGGAAAATCCGGGACCGTCGTCGCTGACCGTGATGACAAGGGTCCTCGAGTCTTTGGAAACGCCCACCTCCACGCGAGACCGGGCGAAACGGACCGCGTTGTCCAGCAACGCCACAAAAAGCCGGCGCAGCGCCGTCGGCGCGCCGGTGATCCGCATTGGGCCGTCGATTCCGCTTCGTTCAACCGTGATCCCGCGGCGCGCGGCAGAAACCGAAAACGATTCGACGACGTCGTCCGCCAATGCCACGACGTCGACGTCCGTAAGTTCGATCTGCCGCGAATCCGCTGAAATGAGCAGGTCTTCGAGCAATCGAGTCAGCGAGCGCGAATCTTCGATCATGGCGTCCACTTCCGCGTCAATGTTTCCCGGCGGCTCGTGCACTGGAGAAGATGCCACGCGGCGCCGCAGCATTTGCGCTCGCATACTCAGCAGAGTCAGCGGCGTGCGCAGTTCGTGGCTTGCGTCGGCGACAAATCGCCGCTGCCGGTCGAGGGCCTCGGCCATGGGCCGCATGGTGCGCCGCGCCAACCACACCGCCAATAGGCTGGCCACCACCACTGCTCCCCCGCAGGTCAGCAGCAGGGCAACGCCCAGCCGGTTCAGTTCCTCCAGATTCTCGTGACGATCGAATACCGCCTGGACGACCCTGCCCCCCGAATCAGCGGTACGAACGGTGTATGAGCGGCCCCCCATCGAAACGTCCTCCTGGGCGGCGACTCCGCTGGCGGCGACAGCCTCGATAGCCTTCAAATCCGGCAGCCCTGACGGCATCCCCGGGGAGACCGTCAAAGTGCCTTGGTTGGAGATCGCCAGCCAGGTTCCAGCTGGCGCGTCCACGATCGAATCTACGTGCTCGGTGGCGGTCGTCAGCAAGCGCCGGGCTGCGGTGGCCTGGCTCGTATTGACAATCAACAGCACCGATCCCGCAATCGCCACCAAAAGCAGCACCAGCAAAGCGCCGGTCTGCAGGGCCAGTCGCCAAGAGGACCGCTGCAGCTCGTCCTCGGCTTGACCCTTCATGCGAGCGTACCGATCCTGTAGCCGACGCCATGAATCGTCCGCACGCTGCCCCGTCCCAGCTTCCGCCGGAGGTAATGGACATAGGTATCGACCACCCCGGCTTCTTCCGCGTTCGGAAACACATACTCGAGAATCTCGTCACGGCCGAACACCCGGTTCGGCCAACGTGCCAGTTCCTCCAGTAGGGCGCTCTCCCTTTCGGACAGCACCACGACGGAACCGTCAGGGCGGATTACGCTGCGTGATTCCAGGTCAAAGCGACCACCAGTGATCCGCAGGGTCGTGGCGGCGGCGATATGCCGGCGTCGTAAGGCACGCAAACGCGCCAGAAGTTCATCAACGTCGAAGGGTTTGGCGAGATAGTCCTCTGCACCGGCGTCGAGTCCCTCCACCCTGTCTGCGGGATTGCCCAGTGCGGAGAGAATGAGGGCTGCGGTCTCGACGCCTTCCCTGCGCAGTCTCGCCAACAGGTTCAATCCGTCCGTTACCGGAAGGCCCCGGTCCAGAACCAGCACGTCGAATTCCCCGGTCAGGGCAAGGTGGAGGCCTTTTTGCCCGTCCGAAGCGCTGGAAACTTCGTAGCCTTCGCCGACAAACAACTCTTCCAGCATCGCACGAAGCTGCGCGTCGTCCTCGACCAAAAGAACGCGCGGCTTCATCTCATTCATAGTCGGAGTATAGGCGTCGGAGCTGGGGCCGACGGCTGAAGGCAAACCGGGCGGTCCCGTCCGGATGGGCGCAGCTACCCCGGCCGACTGGGCCCGCCAGTGGTCGTCACGATCTCCTCAACCGCCGGGATCGCCGGCGCGGAATTCCTGGCCTAGACACTTCGTCCACGGTTGACGAAGAACATGATCACCGCGACCACGAGCAGGATCGGAGCGATCCACAACAGGAAGCCGACAGCCTTCACCGTGCCGCCTATGATGAACAAAACGATCGCTATCACAGCCAGGATCCACAGCAACGCGCTCATTACCATTACCTCCCAAATTGCGGTTCTCGAACAGCCCCGGGCTCGGCGGCTGGCCTCAATCTACTCCGCGCGAAACAGGGTTTCCAGTGACACGCTGCGGCCCCGGAGCCGTTGGCGTCGAATGATTCGCAGAAGGCGTAAATGGCGACCTGCTGCGCAGGTCAGACGCCTTCCTGCGGGTCGCTATTTTCCTTGCGCAGTTCCTCGGTAAGGGATTCATCAGCGCCGTTCTTGTCGGCTTCCGAGTAGCGGCGCAGCCTGGGATGTCCGGTGCCCTGATCAGCATCCGGGTGCGCGTTCGGTCTCCCGGCATCTCCATCGCTGTCCCCGTCAGCGGCCTCAGCGTAGGTGCGGATCCTTTCTGGACGGTAGTGCTCATAAAGACGGGCCTCCTCTTCCGGACCGGGATGTCCGCCTGGATCTATGAGCGGGGCGTCCTTGACCTCATCCTTGCCATGCTGGACGACGAGGTCATTGCCCTGGACCCAGGCCCCTTCCAACGGGACGAACGATTCCCGCAGGCCAAACAGCCCCGTCTTCACAGTGATCCAACTGGGTTCACCGGTATCTCCATCGAGGAAGAACTGGCCAATACCCCCGATCTTCTCCCCGTCCCGGCTCAGCACGTTGCCGTTGCCCCGAAGCAGGGCGTCGATGTGTTCCTTTGCGATCATGGTTGCTCCTCTCGAAGACCCGTTTTAGTCACTCGGGGATACCTCAGTCGTTAGGCCGCGGTCATCGGCAGAAGCCCGGTTCTGCTCTTCTGCCGGACCGGGCGGATCTTCGGAGCCGGTCTCCGATGGCTCACCGGCACCTGTCTCGGCGAGCGGCATATGACCGCCGGATGGGCCCTTCTCGGCGGTCGTCGAACCAATGGGATCCCTGGAAACCGGATCTGTATCGTTTTGGACGCCATCCTGGACCGGAGGGTCAGGGTTGTTTTTTTCAGTGCTCATCTTAATCACTTCCGTGAGGGGCCATGTTCCAGCCTGGGAAATCAGCTCCCGGGTTCTCCGGGTTCGCATCGCGCGTGTGCCGCTCTTGTACGCGCTCTTCGCTCATGTGCCCAAAGTAGCGCCGCACGCACATGCTGTCGAGATCGCCTCGGTGGCAAAATCACGGAAAACCACGCCCCAATTTCGGCCTGGGCGCTTCTCCCGTATCTCCCTCCACATCCAACCAAAATCCGGCTTGCCATTATCTGGCTGCAGTGCTATAAGAAATATATACCAGCCACCATAGATCGGCTGGGTGACAACAAAAGCTGCGATCTGCAAGGAGTGACACACCATGCTGATGCGAACGGACCCGTTCCGTGAATTCGACCGGCTGACCCGTCAGGTATTCGGAACGACGGCACGGCCGGCAGCCATGCCGATGGACGCCTGGCGCGAAGGCGAGGACTTCGTGGTCGCCTTCGATCTGCCAGGAGTCAACGTGGACTCGGTGGACATCGACGTCGAACAAAACGTGCTGACCGTCAAGGCCGAACGCCCGGACCCCGTCGGCGAGGGCACGGAACTGATCGCCTCCGAACGCCCCCGCGGCGTCTTCAGCCGCCAGCTCATCCTCGGCGACGCGCTGGACACCAACGGTGTCAAGGCAAGCTACGACGCCGGGGTCCTGACCCTGCGCATCCCGGTGGCGGAGAAAACGAAGCCGCGCCGCATCGAAATCGAAACAGGCGGAAAACAGCGCCAGGAGATCAGCGCCTGAGCAGAGGCAACCGCCCAAGAGCGGGGCGCCGGACCTGAAGTTCTCGCCTATGCTAACCCGGCAGTGCGCGCGGTTGTTCCGTCAGATACCGGATGAGCCTTTCGGCCCGGGCGAGGGGACGCGCCAATGCCCGGTGTCACCCTGTGCCGGGCATTGGCGCAGCTACCGCCGAGAGCGTCTTCCAGGAAATCGCCCTCGTCCCCATCGTAGGCTGCCGAAAGGGCCGGCGCTTGAGTACCGGCTACCTGTTTTCTCCCGCGTATGCGCATTTTCTCGCGCGGATACGCCCGACCGTGTTACTGATGCCGTCGAATGTAGGATTCCGGGTCCAGATCGTGGCCAGTGATCCCTCCCGCATGGCCCGCTTCAAAGGCACAGAAGGCCAATCCGATCGCATGCCGGAGGTCCAAACTGGCATGGCGACGAAAATCGCTCAGCCCTTCGCGCTCTTCCTCCGCCATGTGGTCACCGTTTACTTCATTCACTTTCGCGATTGCGAGCCACCAATCTGCGGAGCCGGTTTCGTAGGCGCCTACATTTGTGATCGCGTCCCGGATCTCGTTGTGGTCATGAATTGCGTCGCTTGTCTCGCCCTCCGAAGAGTCCTTGCCACCAGCTCCCTTGCCTAGCGAAAGCAGCTCCGGGTAGAACAACAGCTCTTCAGCCTTCGCATGGACCTCGAGGAGTATACGTAGCCGTGACCAGACAGCATCGAGGTCCGAAGCTGACGCATCGCGCATCTCGTCCAGGAGCGCAAACATACGACGCTGGTCGTGATGATCGTTGAGAATCACATCGGTAATGTCCATAACGTGTTCCTTTCACAAGGTTCATCCGCGAACCCCTGGATGCATCCTATGAATGCGCAGGAGTCCTTGGGATTGACCCATTGGAAGGACGTCGGGCATTCATTTCAGTAAGTATACTTACCATATTCTGCTGCACCCCGGGGACGTTCATGGACCATCCGCGCACCGATGCGGAATCGCGTAGCGGCCGAGGCCGGAGCAGCCAAAAGGAAGGTTGCCACTCATGAAGGACCAAACGAAAAGCGCTAAAGACGTCGGAGTCCTGTTCGATGTGGACGGAACCCTGGTTGACTCCACCTATTTCCACACCACGGCGTGGTGGCAGGCCTTCCGGCAACAAGGACTGGACGTGCCTATGGCCTCCATCCACCGCCACATCGGCATGGGTGGAGACAAACTGCTTGAGAGCCTGCTCCCCGCGAATTCCGATCGGGATATCCGCGATGCCGTCGAGCGCGCTCACGGCGCAATTTTCTCGACCTTTTGGCCGGCTATCCGGCCCTTCGACTCGGCAAGGACCCTCCTGCAAGCGTGTGCGGAATCCGGATTGGCCGTGGCATTGGCCTCCTCGGCACACGAGCGGGATCTTCGGGTGCTCCGAAACGTCCTTGATGCCGAACCTTGGATCGACTGCGCGACGAGTTCAGCCGAGGCGGCAGAGAGCAAGCCCTCCCCCGACATTCTCCTAGCGGCACTTGAAAAGCTGCACCTAAACGCGGCAGATGTCGCATTTGTCGGCGACTCCGTCTGGGATGTCAAGGCTGCGGCCCGGATCGGCATTGAAACGATCGGCCTCACGTGCGGGGGGATCAGCGCAGCCGAGCTTTTCGAGGCAGGCGCCGTCGAAGTCTATTCAGGACCAAAAGCACTCCTCGAGCGACTGGACGCCAGCGCCCTTGGAAAACTTGCACGCCGGAACGATGACGCGGAACCGGGTGGAACCGCGCCCGGAGCCCCTACGGACAACGCATCGCGATAGTCGCCGCAGGAAAGAAACGCCCCCTGCGGGGCGACGCGGACCTTTGCCAGGCTCAGTTCGCGCACTTCTCAGACCACATTCATCAAAGGGGTTACGCTCACATGGTAAGCATGCTTACTATCTTAACTACCAGTATTTCTGGTTCTTGATCCGCAGCCGACCTTCTTGGAAAGAGAGCGAAGATGACAGAGAACCAATGGGACGGGACCCACACGCCCCGGCCAGCCACCGAGCAACTAGAGGATTCGCAAGTTCCCCCGCCGCCCACCCGTAACAGCGGCGCGCCGACGACGGAAGCCATCAAGGACGAAGCAGGCAACGTGGCCGCACAGGCAGGAGACTCTGCGAAGAACGTCGTCGAAACCGCGAAAGCCGAAGTCGCGAACGTTGCCTCTGAAGTGAACTCGAGCGCAAGGGATCTGCTGGAGCAGGCAAGGCTGGACCTCACAGACCAGGCCGACAAGCAACAGCAAAAGGTCGCCGCAGGCCTTCGATCCATCTCGGCGGAACTGCAGTCCATGGCCGCCGCTTCCGAGCAACCCGGCGTCGCAACGGATTTGGTGCGGCAAGCCGCCGAACGGTCTTCTTCGGTGGCGGCTTGGCTGGAGGACCGGGATCCGGGCTCCCTTCTGGACGAAGTGAAGACCTTCGCGCGACAGCGTCCCGGTGCGTTTCTCCTTCTGGCCGCAGGAGCAGGCGTTCTGGCCGGCCGCCTGAGCCGCGGGCTGAGCGCCGGCGCTGACGGCTCCCGACCAGGAACAGCCACCGGGCGGGCCCCCATCCAACCTGCCCGCGACGAAGCCCGGCCTTTTGTCCCCGGGCCAGGGATGACAGTACCACCTCCCCCGGTCCAGCTACCCGGTCCAACCACCACGACTGCCGGATACTCGAACCCCGGCACCCTCTCGGGCGACGGGGCCGCTGCGCCCACCGGCGCACCGGGGACCATGCCTCAACCCGCACCGGTCACCGAGCCGGAAGCTGACCCATGGCCTAGCGGCGGGATAGCCGAGGATCCATTCACCCGTGAGCGTTCGCATCGTCTCGATTCTCCTGCTCCCCTGACAGGAAATGATGCAGCCGACGCCGGGCGCAGCCCAGACGTGGACCCCGCCAGCGGTGAGTCGCGATGACCGAGAGCCAAATCCCGCCGACGCCCGCCCACGCCAAGGCGGACTCGACATCCTTGGGAGACCTTCTGGGCGAGGTCACCCGGGACATTTCCACGCTGATGCGCCAGGAAGTGGAACTGGCCAAAGCTGAACTGAAGCAGTCCGCGGCGCAAGCAGGCAGGGGCGCCGGAATGCTGGCAGGCGCCGGTGTTGCCGGGCATTTCGTCCTCCTTTTCCTTTCCCTCGCCCTTTGGTACGCACTGGGCGAGCTGATCGGCTTAGGCTGGTCCGCCGTCGTCGTAGCTGTTCTCTGGGCGATCGTGGCGGCCGTCCTGGCATCGGTCGGCCGCAAGGAACTCAACGCCGTCAAAGGCATGCCCCAGACGGCCGAAACAATCCAGGAAATCCCAGAAACACTCAAACCACGCGAGGAGCAACGATGAGTGAAAATCCGGATGATATCCGTTCCGAGATCGAGGAAACCCGGCGTCGCCTCGGCACCAACGTTGACGCAGTGGCGGATAAGGTGACGCCATCGCACGTTGTCCGACGCCAAACAGAGAAAGTCAAGGATGCCGTGTTCGGCGTGAAGGAGAACATCATGGGCGCAGCTGACGACCTGGTGGACGGCGGACGGTCAGCGATCGACGACGCCGGTGCGGCGATCGGCGAGGTGCCCCATCGTGTGGCCAGCAAGACGCAAGGCAACCCGTTGGCTGCGGGGTTGATAGCCTTCGGGGCCGGACTACTGGTGGCTTCCCTCATCCCGGCAAGCGAGAAGGAAAAGGAGGCAGCCGCGGCCCTGAAGGAAGCGGCTGAACCCCTGACCAGCGAACTGGCCTCGGCGGCTCACGACGTGGCCCAGGATCTCCAGGAGCCGGCCCAGGAAGCTCTCGAGAACGTCAAAGTGGCAGCCTCGGACGCAGTCGAAAACGTCAAGGAAGAATCCCAGACCGCCGTCTCCGACGTAACGGACAGCACCACAGCGGCCAGGGAAAGGATCCAGCCCACCTGATCCAGACGGAGGCGTGCTGTCTGCCCAATACCGCTGGACGGACGGCCCGCCTCCATCACGCCTTGGAATGAGGGACATCCATGACAGTCAAAAATCCCGCCGAAAGCAGCAGGGCCAAGGCAACAACAGCCCCGGATGCGGATGACGCGCGAAAACCGGCCAGACCCACCGACATCGCAAAGCCAACCTGGACCTACATAGTCAAGAGGACCTTCCGGGAGTTCGGCAAGGATCAGTGCCCGGACGCTGCCGCGGGGCTGACCTACTACGCGGTGCTTTCACTTTTCCCCGCCTTGCTCGCGCTCGTCTCCCTGCTTGGTATTTTCGGGCAGGCAGGAAAGAGCACGTCCGCCCTCCTGGATCTCCTCCAAGGCATCGCCCCCGGATCCACCATCGACACCATCCGCCAGCCGATTGAAGAACTCACCACCTCTACATCGGCCGGTTTCGCGCTGATACTCGGTCTCGTCGCTGCTCTGTGGTCCGCGTCGGGGTACGTGGGAGCCTTCAGCAGGGCCATGAACCGCGTATACGAAGTGGACGAAGGGCGCGGGTTCATCAAACTCCGCGCAACCATGCTCGGCGTCACCGTGTTCGCGGTGATACTCGTAGCCCTGATCGCCGGCATGCTCGCGCTCAGCGGGCCCGTGGCGGACGCCGTGGGGAGGGCAGTCAACCTTGGCGGAGACCTCCTGACGGTGTGGAGTATCGCAAAATGGCCCGTCGTCATCCTGCTTGTGGTCTTGATCATCGCGGTCTTGTACTACGTCACCCCCAACGTGAAGCAGCCGCGGTTCCGTTGGATGAGCATCGGCTCCTTCATCGCTTTGATGGCATTCATCCTTGCATCGCTGGGCTTTGGCTTCTACGTGGCCAACTTCAGCAACTACAACAAGACCTATGGGGCAATAGGCGGCGTCATCGTGATGCTCCTGTGGTTATGGATATTGAACATGTCCCTCCTGTTCGGCGCAGAGTTCGACGCCGAAATGGAACGCGGGCGGGAGCTACAGGCAGGAATGGACGCCGAAGAAGCCATCCAGCTCCCACCCCGCGGAACCAAGCGCAGCGGGAAAGTCGAGAAACGGGAAGAAGAAGAAGTCGTCGACGGCGAAAGGCTTAGCGCGCGGCACACCCGGAACGCGGATTGACCCGGACCAGACACGGCAGCGCGAAGGTCGCCCCGGCGGGTCCTTTGCCCTTCGGAATTCAATCAGTGAGGGATCACCATGGAGATGAATATCAGGGACCGCTGGGACAGCCTCAGCCCCGAAACCCGGCAGTGGCTCATCGAGAACCCCGGGTGCGTGGTCCTGCCGCGCACGATCACGGAGACGATCCATCAGGAAACCGGAATCGCCCCGGACTCGGACCGGCACGCCCAGGCCAGTCTCTCCCCCGAAGACCTCGACTTCATCCGGGCCCAGGCCGAAGGAACGCCTGCTCGGCCGGAGCACCGGTTCTTCGACGCAATCCAGCCCGGAGAAGGCTGACGCTGAGCGTCAACGGACAAAGGAGTCCCCAGTGAATTCAGAACCACAGCCGGCACCGGAGCCTCCCCGCCCACCCACACCCGGGCCGGACCAGCCGGCGGGGCGCCGGCCGATGGTCACCCGCGCCGGGATGGCCTGGACGGCCACCATCGCCGCCCTCGTGCTCCTGATCCTGCTCATCGCATTCATCGTGCAGAACCAGGACGCCGCCAGGGTCAGGTTCTTCGGCCTGGACGGGACCATCTCCCTTGGCATTGCCCTGCTCATCGCCGCGGTCGGCGGCGGTGTCCTGGTCGCCGTAGCCGGTGCCGTACGCATCATCCAGCTCCGTGCCCGCACCCGCCGCGCGCCAGCCACACCACGGCCCTGAGACCAGCCAGGACCCCGCCTGGCCCGCCTCAGCCGTACCAGACCCGAACCCGGAGCCCGGACCCCTTCTCGTCCCCGACCCGGGACCGGTGCCACCGCCGCACCCCGACCCAACCCAACGTTCATAACGGTCCGCGCAGCCGTAAACCGTGCCCCCGCAGGCAGACGCCGCGATCCGGTGGGGCCTTGGACAGTCTCGGAGAAGCCAACGTTCCCGATGGCGTTCGGGTTGTGCTTCTTCATGTATTGGTGCGCCGGGTGCTCGGGGCTTCGGCCTCGAGGGCGAGGAGGAGGCGGACGGTGCTCTCTTCCTTGAGCACCAGGCGCGGCGCATCCGTCGTCGGGCATCTTTTGACCTGCGCCGGCTTCCCGATACGGTGGTGGCGTACAACGACACTGTCGCCCAAGGCGTGTACGACAAATTGCGCCGCCGCGGCCTCGAACCCGGCCGCGACATTGCCGTCGCATCCTTTGACGACACACGCATCGCCGCCAGCCAGGTCCCTCCCATGACGTCAGTGGCAGGATTCCCGCAAGAGATCGGCACCAAAGGCACCGAAATGCTGATGAAGCGACTCGCCGACGGCAACGACGACATCCCGACCCAATTGAGCCTCATCCAGCCGCAACTCAGGATCCGGTCATCCACTGCGACCTGGCGCCCCGTACCTAGGCACACCGGACCCGGAGTCGCTGCGAGGACGCAAACCACTCCAATAGAGAGGAAACACGCAATCATGATCCACGACGCGACTCTTACATCCGAGCCGGAATTCGACCCGGATTCCCGTGACGAACAGCCCGAAGCGGCGCTTCGGGCCATGATCGAACGGCTCGAAAACGAAATCAGCGCCCTACACCTGAAGAGCTTCAACCAGGCCGACGCCCTGGCCCTGGGTCTATCGCTGGTGGATCTCGCTACACGGCGGAACCTCCCCGTTGCCATCGACATTCGTCGAAACGAGCACGTACTCTTCCACGTATCCCTCCCCGGAGCGACGCCGGACAACGAGATTTGGGTCCAGAGAAAGAGCAGGACTACTGAGCGGTACGCCCGAACCATCACTCCTGGTTGCACTCAAGGGCAGGCTCGGCGGAGGAACCTTGGAAGACAAGGGATGGTTCGATCAGGAACGCTACGCCTCCGCCGGCGGATCCGTCCCAATATTCGTCGAAGGCACCGGTCACGTAGCCACCGCGACAGTCTCCGGGCTCCCACAAAAAGCCGACCACGACCTGGTCGTCGAGGCACTGACCACATTCCGCAACCGCAGCACAGACTGAGAGGGCCAATCGAATTCGCGAGCCTCTTGCGTTTCCCATGCTGAGCTGCGGGCTAAACTCCTAGTCCTGGTTGAAGGCGGCGTCGAAGCTGGTTTGCGACGGCGGGAAGTCGAACTTCTTGAGGTTGGCGAGGGCTTCGGGGGCGCCGTGGAGGCGGTCCATGCCGGCGTCTTCCCATTCAATGCTGATCGGCCCGGTGTAGCCGATCGCGGTGAGGGCGCGGAAGCTCGATTCCCAGGGGACGTCGCCGCGCCCGGCGGAGACGAAGTCCCAGCCCCGGCGCGGGTCGCCCCAGGGCAGGTGGGAGCCCAGGACGGTGTTCCGGCCCGTGGGGCGCAGCTTGGTGTCCTTGCAGTCCACGTGGTAGATCCGGTCCTTGAAGTCCCAGATGAAGGACACGGGGTCGATGCCTTGCCACATGAAGTGCGAGGGGTCCCAGTTCAGCCCGAACGCCTCCCGGTGCCCGATCGCTTCCAGGGTCCGCACGGTGGTCCAGTAGTCATAGGCGATCTCGGAGGGGTGGACTTCGTGGGCGAAGCGGACCCCGCACTCGTCGAAGACGTCCAGGATGGGGTTCCAGCGGTCCGCGAAGTCCTGGTAGCCGGCCTCGATGACCTTCTCCGGGACGGGCGGGAACATCGCGACGTACTGCCAGATGGAGGAGCCGGTGAACCCGACGACAGTGTCCACCCCGAGGGCCTGGGCGAGGCGGGCGGTGTGTTTCATTTCCTCGGCGGCCCGTTGACGCACTCCTTCGGGGTCCCCGTCGCCCCAGACTTTGGCCCCGACGATTCCCTGGTGGCGGAAGTCGATGGGGTCATCGCAGACGGCCTGGCCTTTGAGGTGGTTGGAGATGGCCCAGACCTTGAGGTTGTATTTTTCCAGGACGGCGAGTTTGGATTCGACGTAGCCGGGTTCGTCCCAGCGCCAGGCGTCCAGGTGGTCCCCGGACACGGCGATTTCCAGGCCGTCGTAGCCCCACCCGGAGGCGAGTTTCGCGACGTCCTCGAAGGGCAGGTCGGCCCACTGGCCGGTGAACAGGGTGTACGGGCGGGGCATGGTTCTCCTCATCTTTGCTGAATCGTCCGGGATCCTCACAGGGCGTCGGATTTTTTCATGCACTCCCTGACATACGCGTCGGACGCGCGAAGGTGTTCACCGATCTTTTCGAAGCTCCATCCTTGGGTTCCGTGGCATTTGAGGCTGGCAACGCCTTCGTACCCGACCCGGCGGAGTGTTCCTAGCATCACGGAGTGGTCAAGTGTGCCCTCGGGGCGGGGTAGTTGCTGGTCGGCGGGACCGAAGTTCAGCCCATCGGTGCCGTGGCGGTAGGCGCGATCGATGTCCCAGATGTAGTAGTAGAAGAGCCTCTTGCGTTCGGCGAGGAAGGTGATCGCTTCGCTGATGGTGTCCTGCATCACCCACAAGTGCGGGGGCGCGATGCAGACGCCGAGGTAGGGGTCGTCGATGTCGCGGATGAGCCGTTTCATCTGCGCGAGCGTGTCAACGCCTTCATCCCATCGCTGGTCTTCGTTGGCGCCGGTTTCGAAGTCGGGTGCGAAGGGGACGGTGAGATGGTTTTCGACCGCGATCCGGACTCCGTGGCGCGCTCCTGCTTCGACGATGGGTGGCAGGAAGGTGGAGACGAAGTCGGGGTAGTTGGCTTCGCAGTCGAAGATGAGGGTGTCGATTCCGAGGTCTGCGGCGAACTCGACGCGTTCAAGGATCTCTTCCTGGGTCTTTCCATACACGGTGAGGCCGCAGGGTTTGACCCCGTATTTGTCAAGCACTCCGAGGATCTTTCCGGGGTCATCTCCCGGGTTGACGTGATGGGCCAGCGGAGCGGCGGAGGACCAGAGGTTGACCTCCTTGAAGCCGATGTCGGCAAGGTCGCGGATCGAATCTTCGAAGCCATGGTCGTGGTAGGGGACGAGCTCGGCGGCATATCTGAACATGGGTTCTCTCCTTGGGAGGGGCTGACGGGGTTTACCAGACGAAGACGGCTTTTTCGGTTTCGCGCTGGTCGAAGGCGCGGAATGCTTCCTCGGCCTGCTCGATGGAAAAGTCGTGGCTGATGAGTTTTTCGACCGGGATCTTCTGATCGATGACGAGGCGGACTATTTCTTCCCAGTCGCTGATCGGGAAGTACCAGCCGCCGACGACGGTGAGCAGCTTTCGGAGCATCTGGTCGCTGGGGTTGATCTGCGTCGCCCGCGACTCACCGACGAAAGCGACGGCACCTAGTTTGGCTGCGGCGTCCAATGCCGAGTTCTGCCCGGCCGGGTTGCCGGAACAATCGATGCAGATGTCTGCTCCGCGGCCCTGGGTGAGGTTCCGGATCTGCTGAACGGCGTCGGCTGTTGTGCTGTTGATGACAGCGTCAGCGCCAAGGGAGCTGGCCTGTTCGAGCCGATGGTCGATAACGTCGACGGCGATGACTCTGGCCCCGAAGGCCTTGCCGATGAGTACTGCCGCGGATCCCATTGGCCCCATGCCGAAGACGGCGACGGTTTTTCCGCCGGCCACGCCGAGCTGCTTCTGCACGTGGTACTGGCTTCCGACCATGTCAGTCATCACCGCGCCGGCGCGGAAGCTGAGTTCGTCGGGGAGCTGAAGACAGTTGCGCTCGGGAAGGACGAAGTAGTCGGCGTCACCGCCGTCGACGTCGAAACCGAAGCATTTCCACTGCTCACACAGCATCATGTAGCCGCTGAGGCAGTACTCGCAGAATCCGCACCCGACGGCGAGGTAGCCGGCGACGCGGTCGCCCACTTTGACGTGGGTCACGGCGCTCCCGACCCTGACGACTTCGCCGGCCGCCTCGTGCCCGGGGATCACCGAGCCCTGGCCGGCGCCTTCGCCGCCGACGATCGGGGTGCCGTAGTAGAGGCTCATGTCGCTGCGGCAGATCGCGGAGGCACGGGTCCTTACCAGCACCTCGTGCGGCCCCGGCTCGGGGAGCTCGCGTTCCACGACAGTGACTCTTTTGTCACCGGGGAGAATGACTGCTTTCATTTTTTCTTCTCCAATACTCATTTACTTGACTGCACCGAAGGTCAGGCCGGCGACCATCTGGCGGCGCAGCACGACCATGAGCACTAGGATGGGTGCGACGATCAGGGTCGCGGCGGCGGTGATGTTGCCCCAGTCCGTGCCGTACATACCGGTGAACTGCTGCAGGCCTACCGGAGCGGTCTTGGCTCCGCTGCGGGTCAGGGACAGCGCGAACAGGAACTCATTCCAGGATAGGACGATGGTCAGTACGGCGGCCGTGGCGACGGACGGCACGAGCAGGGGCCAGATGATCCGGCGGAGGACTTCCCAGGTCGAGGCGCCGTCGACCATGGCTGCTTCCTGGATCTCATAGGGCAACTGCAGGATCGAGCTGCGCAGGATCCAGACCACGATGGGCAGGTTGAAGGCGGCGTACGGGATGATCAGCGCCGGATAGGTGTCCATGAGCCCGAGCTTGCCAGCGAAGACGAAGACCGGGATGACGGCGACGATGGGAGGGAACATGTAGGTCGACAAGATCCAGGACGAGAGTCCCTTGCGGGCCCGGAAATCCCGCATGGTCAGGGCATAGGCGGCAGGGACCCCCACGACGATGGCCAGGGCTGTGGCGCCGAGGCTGACGACGGCGCTGTTGGCCAGCAGCTGACCGAAGCTTTCGGATTTCCCGCCGCCGGCTGACAGCACGGAGGCGTAATTGTCCAGGGTGGGCTGGAAGATCCAGGCGGGAGGGATCTGGTTGGCGATGCCGGCCGGCTTGATGGAGGTGACAAGCATGAAGAGCAACGGCACGAGGCCGATCAGGAGCCATGCCCACAGGAAGGTACGTCCGATGATGACCCGTGCCACGGCACCGCCGCGGCGGGTTGATGATGATGTCGTTGTCATTACATTTCCTCGGGGTCTGCTCGGCGGCCGATGACGCGCAGCATGAAGGGGACAAGAAGCGAGAGGATGATCAAGAAGACCACGCCCAAGGCGCAGGCGAGACCGACATTGAAGCTTTGAAGGCCTACGCGGAAAATGCCCAGGTTGATGATTTCGGTGGACTCACCGGGCCCCCCGCCGCTGAGGATCTTGAACGAATCGAAGGTCTTGAAGGCCTGGATGGTCCGCAGCACGGCCGCGATGGCAATGAACGGCACCATGGCCGGAAAGGTAATGTGCCGGAACATCTGCCATGGGGTCGCCCCGTCGACCATGGCTGCTTCCCGGGGTTCGCCCGGCAGGGACTGGAGGCCGGCCATCAGGATCAGGGCGATGAACGGGGTCCACTGCCACAGATCGAGAATGACGAGGACGATCCACGCCGATGTCGGATCCCCAAGCAGGTCAGTGCCTTTGGGGAATCCGAAGACGCCGAGGTAGTAACCTACCCAACCGTAGTTGGGGTTCAACAGCTGCTTGAAGACCATGGCTGCGACCGCCGGAGTGACGGCAAACGGAAGCAGCATGAGAGCGGCCCCGACTTTGTTGGCACGGGTCTGGGCGGCCAGCGGGAGTGCCAGGGCGAAGCCGAGGACCATCTCCAGAATCACCGCGACAGCGACGAAGCCGAAAGTGATCAGGAATGCGTGCTGGACCGAGGCATTGGTAACCGCCTCGATGAAGTTGTCCAGTCCGACGAATTTGCCCACGCCGCCGAGGATCTTGTCGTTGCGGAAGGCCGAGTAGAAGATGAAGATGGCCGGGGCCACGGTCATCAGCAGCAGGACACCCATGGCCGGGGCCATGTAGATCCACGGGGTCGAACGTTTTTTCCAGGTCAACGGCTTCCTGCCGCGCGGACCGGCCGTGGTACGGCCGGCCGCTCGGCGGGAAGCATCAACCGTCAAGGTCGCATCCGGTGGTGCGGCGGTTGCTTTCATTATCGATACTCCTTGAGCGGTCCGTTGTGTTAGTAGCCGGCCGATTTGACGAGGGCCGAGACCTTGTCGGACGCGGATTTGAGGGCGTCCGATGGTGAGGAAGCGCCTGTTGCTGCGTTGTTCACCGCGACTGCCACTTCATGGCTGACTTCGGTGTAGTTGGTCAGCCGCGCACGGCCAACGCCAACCGCGAGGGATTTCCCGAGGGTGTCGTAGAAGGGCGCGAGGGGGTTATCGGTCTTGATGCCGGCAAAGACGGATGTCCGGCTGGGGTGCAGGGACTTGGCGGTCATCGTGGTTTGCTGTTCGGCGGCAGTCAGCCAGCTGATCGCCTGGTAGGCCCATTCCTTGTTCTTGGAATTCTTGTTCAGGCTCAGCATCCAGGTACCGAAGTGGGGGCCGGCAGCCTTGCCGGTGGGTACGGGGGCGTAGCCGATGGTGCCCCCCTTGACGTTGTCAGCGAGCTTGAGGTCGTGGTAGTTGATCGTCATGGCGGTTAGCCCGCTGCCGAACGATTCGGCTGTGGTGCCCCAGTCAGCTGACGTGCTGCCCGGGGGGACGTGTCCGCTTTGCGCGAGCTTGGCGTAGTAGTCCAGAGCCTGAGTTCCTTCGGGAGTGTTGAACGCGGGTTTGCCGCTCTCGTCCGCGAGTGTCCCGTCTCCGCCGTACGATGCCAGTAGGGTCTTGAAGTCGTCCGTGGCCCAGTCGCCGACGCCTGCCATGACCGTAGTTCCGTAGAGCTTCTTGTCGGGCTGGGTGAAGAACCCTGCCACCTGGGCATAGTCATCCCAGGTCTTCGGAACCGTGAGGTCCTTGCCGTACTTGGCTTTGAAGTTCGCCTTTTGGGTCGGGTCGTTGAACAGGTCGCTGCGGTAGGCCATGACCGCCACGTTCGACTGGATCGGCATCCCGTACACGTCGAATCCAGCGTTCTTGATCGCGGACACTTCCGGCTTCGCGGTGGGATCGGGGTAGCGTTTGATCGGGGAATCAACGTTGTAGACTGCGGTGTCGTAGAACACCTTGGGGATGAAGTCGCCCACGTTGGATTGCGGGCTGCCAGGGTTCAGGGCGTCGCTCTGGATGTACTGGCTCAGGGGTTCGAGGTTCTGCACCAGCGCCGGCGCCCACGGGGTGTCGACGACGACGATGTCGTAGTAGCTGCTGCTGGACGCGAACTCCGAGAAGACCTTCTGCTGCAATGCGTCGTACGGCTGATTGTCGATCTTCAGATCAATGCCGAACTTTTCCTTGAATTGGGGTACCAGCGATGCGACGGCGGCACTGTTGGCTTCGTCGGTGGCGTAGAGCATCCGCAGCTCTGTCGGTTTGGCCGCGGCGGTGCTGGGTGCTGATGAGCCGCCCGTGCATGCGGTCGCCAACAAGGTCACGGTGAGCGCAGCTCCCAATCCCGCGACGATGCGGGATCGCTTGACGCGATCGAATGATCGGATCATCCTACTGCCTTTCCTTAAGGGTTAATAAAGGGATCTTGTGCCCGGTCGATTCCGGGTCGTTCGGAGAAACTTCTTGCCAGCCACCCTCCTGGGCGGAGCGTTGGACGGCGGACGTGAGGCGGGCAGCCCGCAGGCCGTCCTCGAAAAGGGGCAGGCCGTCCGGAACCGTACCGGATCTCACCCCGAGGTAAACATCGGCCATGAAGGAGTTGAAGGCATCCTGATAGCCCTGCGGATGGCCTGCCGGCAGGCTGCAGTATCGGGCAGCCGATGGATCAAGGGCAGCCGGATCGCGGACCAGCAATTGGGAGCCCGAGCGGCGCCCGACCCACAGAGTTTCCGGATGCTCCTGATCAAAGCTCAGGGTTTCCATCGTTCCCGAAATTTCCAGAGCGAGGCGGTTCTTACGCCCCGGGGCGACCTGGCTGATCAGGAGCGTCCCCACGGCCCCGCCGCGGGTCTCGAACACCACCGAGACAATGTCTTCGGTCCGGACCTCCCGGCCTCCCCGTTGACTGAAAGCGGTCCGGGTCAGGGCGGCCAGGCGGCTGATCCGGTCATCAAGAACGAATTCGATGACATCGCACAGATGCGAGCCGATATCGGCGAAAGCCCGTGAGGGTCCTCCGAGGCTTTCATCGACCCTCCAGTCGTCGTCATCGCTGGACAGGAGCCAGTCCTGAAGAAATGAACCCTGGATGGTCAGGACACGTCCAACCTGGCCGTGTCGCACCCTCGCCCGGGCCTCCCGGACCATGGGATGGAACCGGTAGATAAAGGGCACGGCGGCGGTGCGCCCCCGGGTGCGCGCCAGTGCGGTTAACTTTTCAGCTTCCTGCACGGAAGTGGCCAGGGGTTTTTCACAGACAACATGCTTGCCCGCCCGCAGCGCTGCATCCGCCAGCGCAAAGTGGGTGACGTTGGGAGTGCACACGTGGATGACGTCGATCGTGTCGTCCTCGACGAGATCCTGGACGGATCCGTAAGCCTGTATGACGCCCAGGCGGTCTTTGGCGCGGGCGGCGCTGGCATGGCTCGAGGAAGCGATACCGGCGATTTCCGCCCCTGCAGCACGGGCGGCTCTGCTATGCACCTCAGCCATGAACCCGGCGCCGACGAACGCTGCCCGTAACCGGCCGTGGGCTGTCGTGGTTCTGTCGTTTTCCATGCCGAAAGAGTGACACGCACCACGCAGCTTTTGTCAGTCACCAAGCAAAAGTATGCACCTTTTGACGCTCTTGCCGAAGGAATGCACACCGAAGTTGCACCTTTTGAAGCTTCCGGCGTCGACGTGTGGACGGGAACGAAAGGGCACCTTAACACTGGTGGAGGCAAGGTCCCTCGGGGCCTGTGAGCGTGATGTGTCAGACCTCAAGCTCACCAGTCACCTCTTTCGAGCCCCCGGAATGGAGAGATATGGACAACGGCGGCCCCGGCGACCTTTTGCGTATTCTGCGGGACCGCCGCCCGCGAACCAGGGCCGACCTGGCTGAGATAACGGGCTTGGGGCGAGCTGCCATCAGTTCCCGCCTCGAAGCGCTCCTGGCACTCGGACTGGTTGTACCGGTGTCGGATGCGGCTTCCACCGGAGGCCGCCCCTCGGCGCGGCTAGCCTTCAACCCAGGTGCAAGGCTAGCCGCTGCCGCCGACGTCGGTGCCACACACGCGAGCGTGGCTCTCACGGACCTGTCAGGAAGAATTCTCGTGGAAACCACTGAACCACTTGAGATTTCACGAGGACCGGAAACTGTTCTGGACTGGCTAGCGGTGACGCTGCAGGGTCATTTGCGAACGGTGAAGCGTCCGGCAACGGACATTGTCGCCGTCGGCATCGGACTTCCCGGTCCGGTTGAACACTCCACCGGAAAACCGACCAGCCCGCCGATCATGCCGGGATGGGACGGATTCGATGTCCCCGCGTACGTTCGGCAGACCTTTGAGGTTCCCGTGCTGGTCGACAACGACGTCAACATCATGGCCCTCGGCGAGCGGGCTACACGCTGGCCCAACGAGGACAACATGATCTTCCTCAAAGTCGCCACCGGCATCGGCTCCGGGATCATCAGTGGAGGAATATTGCAGCGAGGAGCGGCAGGAGTGGCCGGAGACGTCGGTCATATCGCCGTTTCCAAGGCGGCAGGAATCCAATGCCGTTGTGGCAAGACTGCCTGTTTGGAAGCCATCGCAGGCACTCCGGCCCTCGCCGCCCAGCTTCGCGAAAACGGACTCGAAGCAACCACCGCAAACGACGTCGTCTCACTCGTCCGTTCCGGCGATTTGGCCGCTATTCAAGCCGTCCGGCAGGCCGGCCGCGACATCGGAGAAATGCTCAACATGTGTGTGAGCCTCATCAACCCCTCCCTCATTGTCGTCGGTGGATCCCTTGCACAATCCGGAGAACACCTGATCGCCGGAATCCGTGAAACCGTCTATGCACGCTCAACGCCCTTGGCGACACAGCGCCTGAATATCACCCAATCCGAAACCGGGCCGGAAGCAGGCGTGGTTGGGGCCAGCATCTTGGCCATCGAGCACGCGCTCGCCCCCCATCGACTCAGTGATCTCGCAACAACACCGCGTCCCGGCGGACACCAAAGTGCCGACGTGCAGAATGCGGAACGCGTCGCCCAAGCCTCCCGGTCTTCGCTCCGTGACTCGGTAGCCAGTTGAATCCACCGCGTTCCTTGGCCACGTTCCCAAACGGAGAGGCAAATAAAGATATACACGCGTAAAATACGCCTAACATCTGAGGTCTTTTCTGGCCGGCACTGCGTGCCACCGCAACCGCTGCCCCAAGACGTTCCGGCCATTCCAAGGGACCGCCATGAAGATTCACGCTGGCGAAAAAGGAGGATGGCATGCCTCAATCTGCCGCAGGGAACAGCGGCCAGCTGCGAAGATATGCAGTGCCGCAGGGGCTCAGTCCCGAACAAAGGTTCGAACATTGGCGAACGTGGTACAGCAGTGCTGTCGAAACCCCGATGCGATTGGAGAAGTCCAAGGATGCTGCGCCCCGGCCTTTCACACCGTCAGCCATTAGTTTTTCCGGGCCAGGCTTCAGCCTCATAGAAATGCACAACGCCCCCGCAGTGGGCTCGTGGGCGCCCAATCCCGACGCCAGGGATCTGCGACTGGCCTACTTCAGGAAAGGGCCAGCCCTAACCCTGGCTCTCAACGGCGTGCCTGAGCCAGTACCACCAGGCTCCGTCAGGTTCATCGATACCTCGCTGAGCGGCAGTTTCGATGCGCCTGAGGGCTTTCACGCCTTACAGATCAACATCGACCGCAGCAGTCTGGAGGTCAGCGATGCCGCACTTCGCTCCCTGCTTCGCCTGCCTGACCTCGCAAAGCACCCAATTGTGGGCACTTTCGTGATTCCTGCGCTGTTGAGCTGGAAGCGCCCCGGCATTGAACGGCAGGCATCGGGAACCGCAGACATATTCCGATCCGTAATGGCAACCCTGGTTGGCTCCCTGCTTGAAACACCGGTGGACGATGAGGCGCAGAAACCGACTCTAAGACTGGCAGTGAATAGATACCTTGATTCCAACTATGACAACCCGGATCTGGACGTGGCGATGGTCGCCGAAAGGTTCAACCTCTCCCGCCGCTCCCTGTTCTACGTTTTCGAGAATGAAGAACTCCACCTGGGTGAGCGTATACGCGCCTTGAAAACGCGCAAAGCGCTGGAGCTCCTCCTTAATGCCGATGCCCGGAAGATCACCTACTCAGAAATTGCGACATCATGCGGATTCACCAACGTGCAAAACATGCGCCGCGCGGTGAAAGAGTTCACCGGGATGAATGTGAGGGAGATCCACCGATCCGAGACCGTCATTCGTGTTGCGTTGCAACAGCTGCGCGAATCGCTCATCCGGTAGCGCCTAATCGCAATGGCACAAAGAGGTGTGCCCCGCAGCTCCCGCTGCGGGGCCTACATATTCTTGCCGTTCGAACAATCAGGAGACCTGAAGGCCACCGTTGATGTCGTAGGTTGCCGCAGTGATATAGCCAGCATCCCCGCTCAGGAGGAAACTCATCAGGGCGGCTACTTCCTCGCGGGTGCCGACTCTTCCCATCATGATGCCCTGGGACATTTCTGCTTTGCGTTCCTCAGTGAGGGTGCCCCCCATGATGTCGGTGTCGATTGGGCCAGGTGCGACGCAGTTGACGGTGATGCCGTGTTCGCCGACTTCGCGGGCCAGGGCGCGGGTGAAGCCGATCACGCCTCCCTTGGATGCACTGTAGGCCACCTTGGAGAAGGTGCCGCCGCCGCGCTGGGCCGAGATGGAGGAGATGCTGACGATGCGCCCGACCTTGCGTTCGATCATGCCCTTGAGTACGGCCTGGCTGACCAGGAAAGTGCCGCGCATATTGATGTCGAACACCCGGTCCCATCCCTCCACGGTTTCTTCCATGAACGGGGTGGGGTTGCTGATACCGGCGATGTTGGCGAGGCCGACAATCGGCGGCAGTTCCGCCTCCACTTGGGCGATTGCGGTGTCCACCGACTCCTTGTCGGAGACGTCGGCGGCCAGCCCGATCGTCTGGACGCCGTGCTTCGCGGCGATCTCGTCGGCTGCGGCTTTCGCGTCGACGCCGTTGATGTCGAGGATGGCCACGGCCCAGCCTTCGCTGGCCATTCGATCCGCAGCAGCCCGCCCGATGCCTCGGGCCGACGCTGCTCCGGTCAGTACAACGGTGCGTTCAGTGGGGAAATTGGTTGAGGTCATTGCTTTGTTTCCTTCGGTTTGTGCTGGATCAGGAGGCGGAGGAAGGCCCGGTTGCCTGGGCGGGAGCGGCGTCGCCTTCGGGGCGTTTTCGTGCGTAAAGGTAAGTGGCAACGCCGGTAGCGGCGAGGCAGACGGACAGGAAGACGAGGCCGCTCTGGTTGTTGCCCGTTGCGTCCTTCAGAAGGCCCACCGCGTAGGGTGCCACGAAGCCGCCGAGGTTGCCCAGCGAGTTGATCAAGGCCAGGCCCGAAGCTGCCGCAGCGCCGGTGAGCGCAGCCGAAGGCATGGAGAGGAACGGTGCGATGGCCCCATAGATGCCCATGGCGGAGACGATAAGGCCGACCATCGCGACCAGGGGGTTGATCGGAAGCAGGAAGCCGGCCGCGAGGAGGCCTGCGCCGGCGAGAACCATGCTGGCTGCTGCGTGCCAGGCCCGTTTGCCGGTCTTGTCCGCCCGCTTGCTCCACCAGTACACGAACACAGCGGCGATGGCGTAAGGGATGAAGACGATGAAGCCGACTTCCGTCGTCGAGAACTTGCCAAGGGCCGAGACAATGGTGGGCATCCATAGGCCCAGTCCGTAAATGCCGCAGACCAGACCGAAGTACAGGGCAGAGTATGCAAGGGTGCGCTTGTCCTTGAGTCCGGCGAGGAAGTTATTGTGTCCCGACTTTGATTTGAGGGCAAGTTCCGCGTCCATGGCGTCAGCCAGCCATTCGCGCTCATCGTGTTTGAGCCACTTGGCGTCGCGGGGCCGGTCCGTCATGAGAATCGGTGTGAGAAGACCCAGGAAGACCGCCGGGATGCCTTCAAAGATATAGAGCCACTGCCAGCCGTGAAGGCCCATAACGCCGTCCAGCTGCAGAAGCAGCCCGGAGACCGGAGCGCCTAGCGCGTTGGACAATGGCTGCGCGAGGATAAAGATCCCCAGCACGGTGACCCGCTGCGCTGCGGGGAACCACAGCGTCAGGTAGAACAGGATGGCAGGGAAGAACCCAGCCTCGGCCGCCCCCAGAAGGAAACGGACGATGTAGTAAGTGGACTCGCCGTTCACCAGGGCCATGGCCGCGGCAAGCATGCCCCAGGTGATGAGAATCCGGGCCAGCCATTTACGTGCGCCGAAGCGATACATGCCCACATTGCTCGGAATTTCGAGCAGGGCATATCCGAGGAAGAAGATCCCGGCACCGAGTCCGTAGGCGGCAGAATTGAGGCCAATGTCTGAGCTCATGGTCAACTTGGCGAAACCAACGTTGTTCCTGTCGAGGTACGAGACGAAGTACAGAAGCACAATCAGGGGCATGATGCGACGGCGGACCTTGCGCAGCGTGCGCTCACCTAGTTCACCGAGGGTTGCGGACCGCATCGTGAGGGAAGTCATCTTTGACCTTCTGTCTGTGGACCCGCACCGTGCAACTGGGCTCGGCGTGAATCCGGGGATTTGAGTTGGAGACATTCATTCAATGTCAGATGTCAGACATCTGATCTGACAGAAAGAATACGATGGCATGGAAGAGGCGTCAAGGGCCGGATCGAAATGCCACTTCTGCAACTCAGCTTGGCAATGAGAAGCTGCTGCCTGCCTCAGGGCTTGGCGCTGTGCACGTAACGTTCGTAGTCTTCGAACGTCTGGTCCATGTGCTCATCCATGATTTGCCTTGAGAGCTCAGCGTCACCGGTGAGGATGCTATCCAGCACGCGCTGATGGAAGTAGATGGCGTGGAGCTGAATCTCCGGAACGGCAGAAGTTTCCCGCCGGGCCGTGTACAAGAGCTGACCGAGCTGGGCGAGGAGCGCACGGACAAACGGATTGCCCGAGGCCCTAAGCACGGCGTCGTGGAATCCAATGTCGGCCGCAACGAACCGGTCCAGATCGCCAGCGGCGCGCGAGAGTTTCATGTCGTGGATGCACTGCCTCATCCGTTCCACGTCCTCGGGAGAATGCCGCTTTGCCGCAAGCCCGGCCGCCCCCGTCTCCACCATGCGACGCACCTCGATGAGCCCGGCCGCCACCTGCTCCGCGCTACTGCCGCGTGAGGCAGCCCGGAAGATCGCACCGAGTCCCGTCCAGGTCTCCGGTGGGTTGACGAACGTGCCGCGGCCGGCCTTCACATACAAGATGTTTTGTGCCCGCAGCACCTTCAGCGCCTCACGCACGGTGAGCCGACTGACGCCGTAAAGCTCGGCTATCTCCAACTCGCTGGGGAGGACATCATTAGGCCCAAGCTTGCCCTCAAGGATGTCATCCAAAAGCCCGTCGACCACATCGTCAACAAGTGTCTTGCGGCCCAAGGTCCATCCCGCCTTCATTCGGTCTCAACTCCCAACATTACAGAAGCGCCCGGGAACTTCGGGGGAATCGCGCCGGCAACTCTTCGGTGGGGCTCGCGATCCTAGGTTCGACAGGGCCACGATCATCGCATTCGAGGTGATCGCACGAGACCTAAGCTATTGGTGGCGAGAGCACGCGCGAAGCAATCGGCACGGATGCAAGGCCATCCAGTCCATCGGCTCAAGACCCCGTCATTGACGCCCAAGCCGGTTGTTCGCCCTGGACTCCCCCATTTCCTACAAAGCGAAACCAATCCTAGGAACCAACGATGTCTATATCTGGCACGAGCGATGTCGCCGCCATAGCAGGCGGTGCTGTCAGCACCGTTTTGAATGCCCCGAACAGCACTCGGAAAGTCAAAATCGAAACCCGGGAGCCAAGCGGTCCGGGGGAAGATTTTGTCCGTGTATTTGGCGGGATCGAGGTGCTGGGCTCCTCGCTGCTGGTGCAGCTCTTGGTGGGAAACTACGTTGGCCTCATTAGCCGGGGCCGCATGATTGCCCGGGGCTGGTTGGACATGGTCTCGGCAGATGGGACTACAGCTTGGGTCTGGCTCGACAGTGGCCGCGGGCGTCGGATGGTGCACGCTGGAGACGGGATCAGTCTCATGGTTCTGGACGAAGCCCCCGCCACTGCTTACGCCAACAAAACGACAAACAAGAACCGCAAGTGCAAAACAACAACCGAAGGAAACTGAACCCTTGATCTACATTCCGGCGCAGGACCGTTATGATTCCATGCCGTACCGAAGGGTCGGCCGAAGCGGGCTGAAGCTTCCAGCGGTCTCCTTGGGCCTCTGGCACAACTTTGGCGACGACAAGCCCTTTGAGACGCAACGGGCCATCCTTCGCCGCGCTTTCGAGCTCGGCGTCACACACTTTGACCTGGCCAATAACTATGGTCCGCCCAGCGGCAGTGCCGAAACCAATTTTGGCCGCCACCTCAGGGACGACTTCAAGCCCTACCGCGACGAGCTCGTCATCTCCACCAAGGCGGGATACCACATGTGGCCTGGCCCGTATGGCGAATGGGGATCCAGGAAATACCTCCTCTCGAGCCTGGACCAGTCCCTGGAACGCATGGGCCTGGACTACGTGGATATCTTCTATAGCCACCGACCGGACCCGCACACTCCCCTTGAGGAGACCATGGGAGCGCTCGACACCGCGGTCCGCTCGGGCAGGGCGCTGTACGCGGGCATTTCCTCCTACTCCCCGGACAAGACGCTCGAGGCAGCTGCCATCCTTCGGGACCTTGGAACACCGCTGCTGATCCACCAGCCCTCGTACTCAATGCTCAACCGTTGGACCGAACAGGGCGAACCCAACTTGTTCCAGACCCTTGAGCAGGTGGGCGCGGGCGCCATCGCGTTCTCGCCCCTCGCGCAGGGTTTGCTGACCACGCGGTACCTACATGGCGTCCCGGAGGACTCCCGCGCTGCCGCAGGCAAGTCACTGGTGGACACGCAACTCTCTGAGGAGAACCTGACCCGGATCCGGGGCCTCAGCGAGATCGCGACGCAGCGTGGGCAGACCCTGGCCCAGATGGCCATAAGCTGGGTTCTGCGTCCACAAAACAAGGGAATACCCGTCACATCGGCCCTGATCGGTGCCAGCAGCGTCCGGCAACTCGAAGACAACCTGGCGGCAATCTCAGGTCCGGACTTCACCAATGATGAGCTGGACAGAATTGACGAATTTGCCGTCGAATCCGACATCAACCTCTGGGCCAAGGCACTCCAGGCATAGCAGCACCCCTCTCTGAAGGGCTCTCTTAACCTTAACCGCAGCCGCAGCTGTGGCGGATGATCAGTTCCACAGGGAGCATCTCGCTCTGGAGTTCCATCGCTTCGCCCGGCCTCGCCCGGAGAAGCAGGTCAACCGCGAGGGAGCCCGCCCGAGCGATCGGCTGCTGCACGGTCGTTAGCCCCGGGGAGATAATGCCTGCCTCGCGGATCCCGTCGAACGAAACCACGGCGACGTCCTCCGGGACTCGGACCCGGGCCTCCGCTGCGGCATGCAGTATTCCGATTGCCTGCTCGTCACTGTGCACGAACATGGCTCGCGGCCGTTTCCGGGTTGCCAAGAGCATCTTGGCAACCCGGAAAGCGTCATAGCGATCAAAACTGCTCTGAACTTTCAGCTGACCGGCCGGGTCGATTCCCCGCGCGATCAGAGCCTGCTCCCAGCCTTCTTGGCGTTCTCTGACGGCCGACAGCCCGAGAGGACCGCTGAAGCTCGCCACTTCGGTGTGCCCGTGGTCGAGTAGGTGCGTCGTGCCGGCAAAAGCACCCGCTCTATTGTCGACAATGATTGAGGTGCCCCAGACTTCGCTGGCCGATCGGTCCAGGAAGACGACGGGGGTCTTGTTGCCCTTCAGCGCTGCCATTGTTGCGGGAAGAAATGCCTCGTTCGTCACCGAGCTACCCGCGAAGATGATCCCCTTGACCTGCTGCTCGATAAAAGTGCGCAGATGCTTTGCCTGTCGCTCATCGTTCTGCATTGCGTTGCCAAGAAGAAGGCTGTATCCGCGTTCGAGCGCGGAGGTTTCGACGGCTTGGGCAACTTCGCCGCAATAGGGGTTCGTGATGTCGGCAGCGATCAGCCCTAGGGTCGTGCTTGACGCAGAGCGCAGTGACCGCGCTACCGCATTCGGGCGATAGCCCAGTCTCTCCACGGCATCCAAAACGCGCTTCCGCGTTGCCTCGGAAACCTTTCGCGGCCCGTTGTTGACCACATAGCTAACAACCGCTGTGGACGTACCGGCCTCTCGCGCGACCTCCTCTTGGGTGATCATCCGTTACTCCTATCGTGTATTCCGCGAACCCGCACCAAACTCGCGGCCCCCTTATGGATCCAAGCCTAGAGCACGGGACGACCGGCCGCTTGTTACGAGTTTAAGCACGAATTGTTGCGGCCGTGTTAACTTTCCGGCCTTGACGCAAATCCGGATCACATCATATTGACACGTCTCCAAGTTCGCTCCTATCGTAAATCTAAACGTATAGATCCGCGGCCCGTAGCGGATATCGATTCCGGCCCTCGGCTGCCATAAACGGTAACCCATGGGGTGCGAGCAGCTCCCCACAATTGGTTGATGCGCTGCCAATCCCCATGGGTAATAACTCCGTCGCTGAAATGTTCGCCATGAACATCAATTGTCAATTTTCTCCTAGACATAATTCCACCCGGTTTTTCCGATGAAAAGGATAGTTCCGTGATTAAAACAAATGATGCGTCCGTCGCCTCCAGTGCGGAGGCCAATCTTATGTCCGCGTTGCCGCCCGCTGCCATGTCCCGACGACACCTGTTGCGGGGGGTAGGGGCGGGGGCGTTGGCGGTTGCTGGCGGGGCGCTGTTAGCCGCCTGTGGATCGGCGACGACTGCATCCAGCACCGCTTCTTCCGGCGCTGCCAGCGGGACAGTGGGTCTGCAGCTGGTATTCATCAAGAACGTCCAGTTCGCCGGTAGCTTCTTTGCCGACCAGAACGGGTACTGGAAGAACCTGGGCCTGAACGTCAACCTGATGGCCGGTGGACCCAACCTGACAGTGGAGCCGGTTGTCCAATCGGGTAAGGCGCTGGTGGGCATAACCCACACGGCGCAGGCCGTAAAGGCCATCATCAACGGCGCTGACCTGCAGATCATCGGCGCGGGTTTCCAGAAGAACCCCTTCGTCCTGATCTCCCGTGCGGCTGCGCCTATCAAGACGCCGCAGGAACTTGCCGGTAAGAAGATCGGGGTACAGGCCCTGGACCTTCCGGTCTTTACGGCCTTCCTCACGGCCAACAAGATCGACAAATCCACGTTCACGATCGTGCCGCTGCAGTCCGACCCCACACCGCTGGTGACCGGTGAACTCGACGGCATCATGGGCTTCTACAGCAACGAGCCCAATTTCCTGCGCATCAAAGGAGTCGAACCCTACAACCTGCTGTTTGACAACTTCAACTACCCCCTCATGGAGGAGGCCTACATCGTGAAGAAGTCGAATCTGCAGGACACCGCGAAACGGGCGCAGATCGTGGCACTGATGCAGGGCGAATCGAAGGGCTGGCTGGATGCCGTTGCCAGTGTGGACAAGGCGGCCGACCTGGCGGTCAACAACTACGGCAAGGACCTCAAGCTCGACGTGAGCCAACAGGTGTTGGCGATGAAATCGGAAGTTGATCTGGTCGTCACGCCCGACACGAAGACTCACGGGCTTTTCTGGATGACCGACACACTTATCAACGGCACGGTCAACTCGCTAAAGCTCGGCGGCGTCGAGGCGACGAAGGACATGTTCACCCTTGATGTCCTGAATGACGTATACAAAGGAAAGGCCACGGTCTGACCCATGGGCACCACACCCGGAAATGCGGGCGTCAGCATTCGCGACGTCTCCAAGAAGTTCGCCGTTCGTGGCAGGGAGGTCCTGGCGCTCTCCGGAGTGAATCTGGAGGTCCCGCTCGGAGGATTCCTGTCGCTGCTGGGCCCAAGCGGTTGCGGCAAGTCCACGATGCTGCGCATCTTGGCGGACCTGGACGAACCGACCAATGGCCAGGTCCTTGTTCACGGCGAAGCTCCCTCGGTCGCCCGGAAGAACCACCATCTCGGCATCGCTTTCCAGGATGCGGCGCTATTGCCATGGCGCACGGTGGAAGAAAACATCAAGCTTCCCATCCAGGCGGCCGGTCGAAAGCCGGAAGAAAATGACCTGCGGGACATTATCTCGCTCGTCGGCCTGACCGGCTTTGAGAAGGCAAAGCCCGCACAGTTGTCCGGCGGAATGCGTCAGCGGGTTGCAATCGCCAGAGCGCTCATTCACGAGCCCCAGGTCCTGCTGTTGGATGAGCCTTTCGGTGCCTTGGACGAAATGACCAGGCAAAGGCTGAACCTTGAGTTGCTCCGGGTATGGACGGCGCGCAGGACCACGACGGTACTGGTCACGCACTCGATCGCCGAGGCTGTCTTCCTTTCCGACTCTGTGGCCGTAATGGCACCACGTCCCGGACACGTCGTCGAGAAGATTGACATCGATCTGCCAAGGCCCCGTACCCCCGACATGCTGCGCTCACCCGAGTTCCATAAGATCGCCGACCGGCTGAGTGGACTTCTTTTCACGGGAGAGTCCAGCCCGCGCGGGGACCGGCATGCCGCCAAAGTCGACGCCTGATGCCGTCAGTGCTCTTAGCGAAAGGAACCTCGTGGCAACATCCAGTGCTGTAAGCACGTCCGCGCCGGCGCCCGCGCGCCAGCCCCCTGCGTCCAGGCTAAAGAACCGCTTGAGAGGCTGGTTGCCGCCGATGGCGGGGCTTGCCGCGCTGCTCGTGGGTTGGGAACTCATCGCGCGAACTATCGCGGCGGGTAAGCACATCGTGCCGACCGTACAGGACGTAGTTGGCACCATGGTCGCCGACGGCTTCTATTTTGACGGTGTGATGACCACCCTTGGGGAAGCGGGCCGTGGATTCTTTTGGGGAAACCTCGCAGCGCTGGGTGTTGCCGCCGTTTGCCTGCTCTTGCCTCGATTGAAGAACATCTTGACGCGGCTGGCAATGGCCACGTATTCCACTCCTACCATTGCCATCGCGCCGCTGTTGATCGTGCTGTCTTCCCCGGACGGGGCGAAGGTCAGCATGGCGGGGCTGTCAGTGTTCTTCCCGACACTGCTCGGGGCACTGGTGGGCCTGGAGGGCGGGCCCAAGTCAGCCTTGGAATTCGTCCACGTCTCTGGTGGATCCCGGGCATTTGCTCTGGCACGTGTACGCGTTCGCGCGGCGGTGCCTGAAATAGCCGCCGCGCTCAGCCTGGCTGCACCTGCTGCGGTGGTTGGCGCCATGATCGGGGAGTATCTTGGCGGGGACCAGGGACTCGGCGTCGTCATGGTGCAGGCTCAGCAGTCACTGAACGAGGCACGGGCCTGGGCGGTAGCGGTCGAGGCGACGGCTCTTTCCACCGTAACTTACCTTTTGATCGGTGCAATCGCCCACCGTCTCGCGTACACCGCTACATCGACAGAATTCGGCATCTCCGCGACGGTCCGGTCGAAGGGCACCAAGCAGGTGACTTTGGCTGTCGGGCGTACGATTGCGTCCCTCGTGGCGGTGGTTCTTCTGTGGTTCGCACTGGTGCGCGGGTCAGGCCTTGACCCTTACCTCGCCAAGACTCCAGACCAGGTATGGACGTATCTCACCGCCGGCCCGGATGCGGCGGCAAATCGAGGCGTGATCTTCTCCGGGTTGGCAAAGACACTGAGCGACGCCTCCATCGGCTATGTTGCCGGCACCGTCGCAGCGCTCATTGCGGCAGTTATCTTCCTCAACTCTTCACTGGTCGAGGGCATGTTCCTGCCGGTGGTCATGACCATCCGTGCCGTACCGCTTGTCGCAATGACTCCCATCATCGCCCTCGTCTTCGGGCGGGGCGTCATGACGGTGGCAGTGCTCGCCGGCGCGGTCACCTTCGTGCCGACGCTGGTGATCGTCTTGGCGGCGTTACGCGCTGTGCCGAAACCCGCAACCGAGTTGATGCACGTATATGCCGTCGGCTGGGTTCGCTCGCTCTTCAGCGTCCGTTTGGCCTACGCCATTCCAGCCCTGGCCGCGAGCGCCCGGGTGGCGATTCCGGGCTCCATTCTTGGCGCCGTCCTCGTTGAGATCCTGGCAACAGGCGATGGGATTGGCTACACGGTCGCGACCAGCATTGGAAATTCCGAATATGTGACCCTGTGGACTGCATTGGCGGTCCTCAGCGGGGTTACGGCGCTGCTGTACATGCTGCTATCGCGCGTGGAGTCGGCGCTGCTGACACGTATCACCCAGTAATCAAGGCCCTTGAACAGTGGATGCATGTCGATGTTTTGCGCGACAACTGAGGGACCGCAGCGGTCCGCGCCGGCAGCATCCGCCGAATTAATGTCACGGTCCCGAACGGAAGGATTCAAATGAACAGGCATTCCGAAGCGGTCCGCGAGGACGATCTTGAAGAGGGGCGCTGGAAACACCCGACTCCGGTCACGGCTGAACTCGCGTCCACTTGGGTCGACAAGGGTCGGCGTCTTTCGATCCCGATGCTTGAACTGGCCGGACCTGTAGCGGACCCGGCGACCGTTGTTCCCCAGGTTGTTGAAAAGGAAAGTGAGCGGCTGTACGGGAACTTCATGCTCGCTTGGCTCGATAACAGCAGCGAGCCACGGGTAGTGAACCACCTTCCCGACGCAGCGTTTTTTCTGCAATTGCTGGACCTCACCTATGGGCCTGTCTTCGAATTGCGTCCCGAGCTCCGGAGCCTCTTGAGTGGTACGAGTCGGCCCGAAATGTCTTTGACCAACGACGTTCTCCAGATTCAGCTGGGCACAGTCCAAGGGAACTACAGCATGATCCGGCACCACGCCCTCATGTTGTTCTACGCGGCCCTGTGGCTGGATGAGCCCGAACGGTCCGGATGGTTTGACCTCTACGACCAATTAGTGACCTACGTAGACGGGCGCCCGGAAGGGCGGCCGAGCCTGGAACAGATCGGCCTCACGGAAAGCGGCGCCTTTGAGGATTTCGCGGCGCTCTCCGGGCGAACACTGACGGCTCCGGAGGCTCGGCAGCTGTTGAACGATCCTGAAGCACTGAAACGGATCATTGACTACCAGTTGTATGCCGCTGTGGCGATTGGCCTGCTGTGGCGCGAGTATCGCGCCCTCCCCGAGGACCTGCGGGAAGGATGGCACCGTGAGCAGCTGTCCAGGGGCTACGTCAGCCCGGATTATCTGGAGGACAACTGGCTGAACAAAGAGTAATCCTCCACCGCCCGGCAAACTAAAGACTCGAAAGAGAGAACAGAGCATGACCGAACTACAGCTCATCATCAAAAATGCACGCCTTAACACGGACGACCAGGAACTGTACAACATCGGAGTCCGGGACGGAGTCATCGTCGCCCTCACCGGCCAGGCGGAGGACCTCGGCACTGCCGCCGAGACGTTGGATGCCGCCGGCCGCTGGGTGATACCAGGTGCCATCGACACTCACTCCCACATTAACCAGCGGGCTCCGGAATACAATGACCTGCCGGGCTTCGGCCCTGACGACAACTTCGCGGTGGAATCCAAGGGAGCACTCGCGGGTGGGTGCACCACAGCCTTGAACTACGCGCAATTCGGACTGGGCTCAATGCTGGAGGCATACCGTGAGGGTCTCCGCGCGGCCGGTCAGCAGAGCATGATGAACGTCCTCTTCCATGGCTACGTCATGAACATGGAACAGGTCGCTGAGATCCCGCAGGCGGTCGCCGAAGGCGTCACAACATTCAAGTTGTTCATGCCCTATCGCGGCGAAGAGGCAGCCGCCCTGGGCGGCATCGGCAGCCTCAACCACGCCCAAATGAGAATGGCCTTCCGCGAGATTGCTCGGCACGGGGTACAGGCGCTGGTGCACGCCGAGGACGGTGACATCGTTGATCACTGCATGCAACACGAGATTTCGACGGGAATGACCTCGCTGGCCTCATGGGAACGGTCCCGGCCAACCGAGGCCGAAGGCGACGCCGCGTGGACCGCCCTCTACCTGGCCGAAAAGGCGAACTGTCCGGTCACGATTGTCCACGTCTCGAGCCTCGAGGCGATCCGCGCTCGACGGGCCGCGGGCTATAGCGATGCCGCACTCGAGTCCTGCGTGCACTACATGCTCCTGACAACCAGCTCCGGCATTGGCCCGGAGGGCAAAGTAGCCCCTCCCCTTCGCGACCCCGAACTGGCAGCTGCAATCACGGACGCCGTGTTGAACGGCGAGATCGACTTCTTTGGCTCGGACCACAATGTCTGGCCGAGTGCCGCGAAAACCGACTGGGTGACTGCCCGCCCCGGATTGCCGGGCATCGCTTTGATGCTTCCCCTGTTGCTCACTCACCTTGTTTATGAGCACGGGATGAGCATGGAGCGTGCTATCGAGCTCACGTCCACGAATGCGGCACGCCGATTCAACCTGCCAAACAAGGGCCATGTCTCCATTGGAGCCGACGCGGACCTGGTCATTCTCGACGAGGGTGAACGGGTGGTTCGGGCGAATGAACTGCACTCAGCCGTGGATTACTCGCCCTACGACGGATACGTCCTCAAGACCTGGCCCTCCGCCACGGTTGTTGGCGGAACAGTGGTCTTCAGGGACGGCGTTTTCCCCAACGAAGATTTCCGTGGAGAAATCATCAACGACCGGTTCCGGAGGGATGTGGCTGGAGTCCAGGGGCCCGACGCCGATTTGGTCGGGAGCATTGGTTAATCGATGACAAATGATTCGCAGATCATCAGTACCGTCACATTTCCTGACAAGGAACTGCTGGCGGCTTTGGAACCATTGCCGGAAGGGATGCGGGGAACGGTGTGGGACCTTCGCAGTGCGCCCGTCGGAGTTGACCTCGACGACGTCGATGCGGTCGTTCTGCCGTATATCAACGCCGCTGAGGTGCTTGGGGAACTAGGCCGTGTGCCCCATCTCAAACTCGTCCAGACGCAATCCACCGGTTACGACGGTGTGCGTGAGGCAGTGGGTGAGACAGTTGCCGTCGCATCGGCCAGCGGCGTCCACGCGGCTGCTACGGCCGAATTGGCGATCGGGCTCATCCTGGCGTCGCTTCGTGGCATCGACGCTGCAGTGCGCGACCAACAAGAGGGTGCATGGCGGCCGCAGCGGCATCTCTCGCTCGCGGACCGTAAAATCCTACTCGTTGGAGTCGGAGGAATCGGCAGGGAAATTGCCCGCCGTCTGCAGCCTTTCGAGGTTGAACTGACCCGGGTCGGTAGTTCCGCCCGGGACGATGCCGACGGCCACATTCACGGCGCGCAGGAACTCGTTGCGTTGGCTGCCACGGCGGAAGTCATGGTTGTGATCACTCCTTTGACTGAGCAGACCCACCACTTGATCAACGCCCACGTCCTTGCCGCGCTGCCTGCAGGCGCTCTCGTTGTCAACGTTGCACGCGGGGCGGTCGTCGACTCCGACGCCCTGACGGCGGAAGTGGTGAAGGGCAGACTCAAGTGTGCCATCGATGTCTTCGATCCTGAGCCGATACCGGCCGATCACCCCTTGTGGACTGCCGAGAATGCCTTGATCACCCCGCATATTGGCGGAAACACTTCAGCGTTCTACCCGAGAGTGGTCAAGCTCCTTAAGAAGCAGATGGAGGCGTTCGCGCGGGGCAAGGTCCCGGACAACCTAGTACAGCGCGGACCTTTCGCGTAACGGAGAACTCTAAGTACTAGCAAACGCTTTAGGAAATGGACACGAAAAATGAATGCTGTTCCCCGGAAAGTCGCCGTGATCGGACTGGGAATCATGGGCCTGCCGATGGCCGTCAACCTGCTCAAGGCCGGCCATCAAGTCACGGGATTCAACCGCAGCCAGGGTAAGATCGACCAGTTGGTCAGTGCCGGGGGCGCCGGCGCTCCCGGCACCGCCGAAGCCGTCAAGGACGCCGACGTCATCATCACGATGGTGCCGGACTCCCAGGACGTCGAGGCGGTCGTCAGCGGCCCGGACGGCGTCTTTGCCAATGCCCAAAGGGGTGCCTACTGGGTTGACTGCAGCACCATCCGACCCGATGTCAGCGTCCAGTTGGCCGCGGCGGCGCAGAAAGCCGGCATCAAGGCTCTGGATGCCCCTGTTTCCGGCGGCGAGACAGGCGCCGTCGAAGGCAATCTCTCCATCATGGTCGGCGGCGAAACCGCCGACGTCGACGCCGTTCGGCCGGTTCTTGAGGCCATTGGCAGCACCGTGGTTCACGTTGGTCCGTCCGGCTCCGGGCAGACTGTGAAGGCGACCAACCAGCTTATCGTTGCGGGCACCATTGAGCTGCTGGCCGAGGCACTGGTCTTCCTTGAGGCGCACTCGGTAGACACTCAGGCCGCCATCAAGGTTCTCGCCGGTGGTCTGGCCGGCAGCCGGGTTCTGGACCGCAAGGCCACCTCGATGATCGCCCGCAAATTCGAGCCGGGCTTCCGCGTGGATCTGCATCACAAAGACCTGGGCATTGTCACCGCCGCAGCCCGCGAGGCCGGCGTCGCCATCCCGCTGGGTGCCATGGCGGCGCAGTTGATGGGGGCGGTGCGCGCCCAGGGGCACGGTTCCTTGGATCATTCAGCCCTGATGCTCCTCGTTGAGGGGCTGTCCGGCCGCTCCGCTGGTTGAACACCCGGCCGTCCATCTTCTCCTGGCAGAAAAGTGCCGCTCCAGAATCAATCCTGGAGCGGCACTTCGTTAGCGAGGTTGCGGGAAACAGTGGACTTCTATGTCCGTGGAATCCGGATGACGGCCGGACCCACGCGCTCGGCTAAGAGCTGTACATGAAGCGTGCGGCCGTCATGGGTGATGGTAGCGCCCGAGCCTTCAACGGTGGCATCTTCCAGGCGCACTCCAGTGGGTGCCAAATCGGTTGCCGTCGTGCTTTCATCGAGGGAATCGACGAAAGCGACGATTTCGGTTCCGCGGTCAATCCAACGGATCCAGGGTTCGTCCGCGGGCACGGCAACGGCGGGATCCAACGGAGTGGCGCCAACCAGATACTGTTTTCCGGTGGCCATCCAGGCACCCAGCTCCGTGAGGGACTGACGTTGGATCGCCGGGATGGTGCCATCCGCCTTCGGCCCCACATTGAGCAGAAAGCGTCCACCGCGCGAAACAACGTCGACCAGCTGGCGGGCAAGCTGTTTGCCGGTCAGCGACTGTTCCGCTCCTTCAACTTGGTTGTACCCGAACGAGAAGCCTATGCCCCGGCAGTTCTCCCACGCGTCAAACGACTCTGCATCCTTGTGGGCTTCGTACTCGCTGGTGCCGTAGTCCTGGTGCGTGGCACTGCCCCACCGGTCGTTGACTACGCCCGTCGGACAGGCGGCATAAAACTCCTTGAACAGTGTGCCCAGACCGCCCGGTCCAAAGTGCTTCCCGGCGTCGGGCCATTCGATGTCATTCCAGAGGATTTCCGGCCGGTACCGCTCAATCAGGTCGGCCACGTGGTCGTAGGCGTATTGGGCGTACTCGGGGTCCCTCGGCCGGTCGGTGTCGTGGACGCTGTCCGAGCTCATATGCGGCGGGAAGGGGCGGACGTGCCAGTCCAGTCCTCCGGAGTAGTAGAGGCCCAAGTGCATGCCCCGTTCTTTGACCGCGCCGGCAATGGCGCCAATCAGGTCCCGCTTCGGGCCGCGGTGCACCACGTTGCGTCCGTTCGTTCCCGGCGCATCCCATAGGCCGATGCCATCATGGTGTTTGGTGGTTGGTATTACGTAGTCGGCGCCGGCTTCCTTGAACAATTCGGCCCAGCTGGCAGGGTCAAAATTTTCGGCGTGCCACTGGTCAAGCAACTCGTCGTAGGGAATGCCGCCATGTAGTTCCCGATGGTGCTTCTGTGCCGGGCTTCCATCAATTCGGATGGTGTTCATGTACCACTCGGCGTAGGCATTGTGCGTGAACCACTCGCGTGGGTCCTTTATGGTTCCCAGGGCGCCAATGGGTTCGGCCCAAGCCGGGACTGAGTAGGCTCCCCAATGGATGAAGATACCGAAGGGTGCGTTGCGGAACCATTCGGGCAGCTCCCTTTTTAGCTGGGCCCATTCTTCCGGGGCAGCTGGCTGGGTTTCTGTGGACGTGCTGGGCTGAGACATCAGACTCCGATTCGTTGTTGGTGAGACAGTGAGCAAACTTCTTTACGTCTTGGGGGCGGACCCGGGCGGGCTCAGCGGCCTCCCAAGCCGCCCATACTGATGCCCTTGACGAGTTGTTTCTGCAGGACGATGACGACGACCAGGCTAGGCAGCACGGCCAGTGTGGACGCTGCCATGAGGGGGCCCCAGTCGGTGCCCCGTTCGCCGGAGAACATTGACAGGCCGAGCGGGATAGTGCCCTGGGTGTTGTCATTAATCACAATCAGGGGCCATAGGAAACTGCCCCAGTAGTCAATGAAACTGAAGACGCCGACGACGGCGAGCGGGGCCTGCACGAGTGGGAGGATGATGCTCCACAGGATGCGGAAGGAACCTGCGCCGTCGATGCGGGCGGCTTCCTCGTAGTCCAGTGGCAGGGTCAGCAGGAATTGGCGGATCAGAAAAGCTCCGAAGGCGCCGAAGGCGAACGGCACGATCAAGGCAACCAGTGAGTTCACCAGGCCCAGCTTGTTCATCATGATGTACAGAGGGATGACGAGTACCTCATGCGGCAGTACGAGAGTGCCGAGGAATAGCAGGAAGAGCCTGTCCCGAAAGCGGAACCGGAACCGTGCGAAGGCATAAGCGGAGAGCAGTGAAACGGTCGTGGTCAGCAGGGCCCCGGCGAGAGCCACAATGAAGCTGTTCACGATGATCCGGCCGAAGGGGATGACCGTCCATGCCGTGTTGTAGTTCGACCACTCCAGGTGTGATCCCAGGAAACTGGCACCGGTGGAAAAGACTTCCTCGGTGGATTTCAAGGATGTTGCCAGCATCCAGATGAACGGGAAAATGAATCCCAGGGCGACGACGATCATTGCGGTCCGGCTGACGATCCGCCCTCTGCGTCCTCGGCTACGATCGCGCTTGCCCGTGTGGGGGGCGGTTCGTGTCAGGGTGTCAGTTGTCATAGTTGACCCACCTCTTTTGCTGGGAAAATTGCAGGGCCGTGATCAGCATGACGATCACGAACAGGATCCAGGCCAGCGACGAGGCATAGCCCATCTTGTCGAAGGAGAAGCCGTTGCGGTACAGGTAGAGCACGATGGTGTTCGTCGACTCCCCCGGGCCACCAAGGGTAAGCAGGTACGGCTGGGTGAAGACCTTGAAGGAGCCGATGATCGTCATGACGGTGCAGAAGAACAGCGTCGGTGACAGCATGGGGAAGACAATCCGGTAGAAACGCTGCCATGGCCCCGCACCATCGATCGTCGCGGCTTCGAGCAGGCCAGGTGAGATGTTACTCAGCCCCGCTCCCAGGACGAAGATGTTGTAGCCGATCCCCTGCCATAGCGACATAGCGATCAGGGAAGCCATGGCAAGGTTGCTGTCACTGAGCCATGACGGTCCGTGTATGCCCATTCCTGCCAGTCCCGAGTTCACAACACCGTTGTCACTAAGCATCAACCGCCAAACCAACGCATTGGCCGTCATCGGCGTAACAACGGGAATGAAGAACAACACCCGGAAAAAGGGCCCCCATTTGCCAATGTGATGCAACCAGGTGGCAAGTCCGAGGGAAATCCCGAGGTTTAGAACCGTGTAGCAGACAGCAAAGACGAGCGTGTTTCGCAGCACGGTCCAAAAGACCGGATCCGAACTGAAAAGCGATGCGTAGTTGTCAAAACCCACAAACTCCGGTTCCCCGAACAGGGGCCACTTGTACAAGCTGATAACCAACGACGCGACCAACGGGATGATGATGAAAATGAGGAATCCGAGCATCCCCGGGGCGAGATACAGAGCTGCCAGCCGACCCTGTGCGCGGCTTTGGATTCGTTCGGGCGGAGCGGCTGGCGCTGCGGCCACGGCTTCGCTGTTTACTTCAGGCAGAACAATCATGAAATGGACCTAACGCATCATGGATGGACCAGGGCGGTTGGCTATGCCGGCCCGCGGTAACCCGCAGGGCCGGCATGTCACCTATTTCGCGGAATTCGCAACGCTATTCAGGATGGTTTCGGCGGATTTCGTGCCACGGAATCCCTCAACCGAGTACTGGGTGAACAGGGTTTCGACCTGGTTCCAGTTCTTCGTTGTCTGCAGCGGCTTGCCGTTCTTGAGTAGTGTTTCGATGGTGGAAACATCAGCGGCGGGTTTAGTTCCAGCCCAAGCCTTCATCGCAGCCTGAAGCGTGGGTACGTTTCCGTGGCCTGCACCTACCGCCCCGATAACGTCGGCGGTGGTGATCTTCATGATGTTCGCGAATGCGGCTTCCTTATCCTGGCAGGAAGCAGCAATGCCGAAGCCTGAACCCTGGATCATGGAAATCGGGTTCCCGGAGGTGGACGGAATAACGGCAACTCCGACCGTGCCCTTGGTTTTGGTGGTGAATGTCTGGTACATCCAGGGGCCTCCGAAGGTCATTGCCGCTTGACCGCTCATGAACTGCTGCTGCGAGACGTCCACAACGTCGGACGCCTGCGGGGCTTGCGCAACGTGTTCCTTGTTGACCAGGTCAAAGGTGAACTGCACGTCTTTGACGAAGTCGGGGTTGGTGATATCCAGATTGCCGTCCTTGACGGGATAGTGTCCGTCCGCGAATGCCAAGGCCGGAGCCGGGCCGTTAACGAACTGCGGCGGGAGCGAGAGCCCGTAAACGCCGTTCCTGGTCAGTGCCTTCGCATCGGAGATGAACTGCGCCCGGGTGTAGTTCTCGCTCGGATACTTCAGCCCGGCAGCCTGGAACAGGTCCTTGTTGTAGTAGAGAACAAAAGGCGCTGCATCGTAAGGTATCGCCCGGAGCTTACCGTCGACGGTCATGCCCTGAATCATCGCCTGGTTGTACTTGGAGGGGTCGATATTGTTTTTCTTCGCCAAGTCATCCAGCGGCGCCAGCAGGTCTTTTAGCTCCTGCGCCCGGGCCCCCTGGGTGGTAATGATGCACGGCGCGCCCGGGCTGGCCTCACGGGTTTTGACCTTGGTCCAGTAGTCGGGGAAGCTGGGTCCCTCAAGGGTGAGGTTGAAGCCGGGATCAGTTTTCTTCGCTGCGTCAATGAATGATTGCCATTGTGAGCGGTCATTTTCGTTGGAGATCCAGGTATACATGGCCGAGGCGGCAGAACTTGCTCCGGGGCCGCTGGCTGCAGCTCCGCTCGAGCCACAGCCAGCCAAGGTGAGAGCCGCAACAGCCGAGAAGGCGATAGCGCTGACAGTGCGGCCAGCGGGGAGGTTTCGCGACACTGGGAAAACCTTTCAGTAGAACAGAGAAGGGTCGCCGCACAGCGCTGCATTCGAAAACGTCTTCAGCAAACATCTTCTGCGTTGCGTGACGGGGGTCTCATCAGAATGCAGTGCACATTATGGGAAGTCAAGGTTGTTTTGCGATATTCATCAGATCTTTGTTGATTGAGTGGGCCGGAATGAGGCATCTTAGCGGTCAAATCTGAGGCGGCAGGCATATACATCTGATGTATTGTCGGGTTCAGCTGGGCGGCGCTCCCCCGGTCGCGGCTGTGCCCCCGGTTCAGATTTCAGGCGCCTCAGCATCGGCCAGGGCGCCAGGCGGGATGTCACGCACATAGTCTTCGACGGCATACAGGTGGCTTGCCATGCGGACTCGGGCGCGTTCGGGATCGTGCAGCCGCAGGGCGGCGAGTATTTCCAGATGTTCCCGGTGGGTGTCCCTCAGGCCGGGTTTGTCGTGGGTAGAGCGCCACATTCGGCCGCGGAGAGTCCGCCCCGACAACGCCTCGATCAGAGCCGACAGGACCCGGTTTCCCGAGGCCTCGGCGATGAGGCGATGGAACTCCATATCGGCTTTCAGGGCCGTTTCGTGGTCCGTTGGATCCGCATTGATCGCAGTGTGGGCCACCGTGAGAAGTGCTTCCGCCCGTTCCAGTTCCTCTTGCGAGATCCTCCGCGCGGCAGCGCCGGCAGCCTCCGTCTCCAGGGACCGTCGGACGGCGTGGACCTCTCCCGCTTGTTCACCTTCCTGCAGGCTGACCCAGAACTCCATGGCAGACAGGAGTTCCGCGGGCTCGAGCTGAGTGACGAAAGTACCCGCCCCCTGGCGGGTTTCAATAATTCCCATGGTTGACAGGGCGCGGATGCCCTCGCGCAGCGAGCCACGGGAGACCTCGAGCGATGCCGCCAGGTCCTTCTCAACCGGTAGCCGCTCGCCGGGAACCAGCCGCCCGCTCGAAAGCATCTGCTTGATCCCGCTGATGACCACCTCGGTCTGGGACATCGGCGCAGTTGTCATCTCGGTGAACTCACTTCCTAGAGGCGTTACCTTCAGTAACTGGGGATCATCAGACAATCATCGGATGTATCTATAGACATTGCCAGCAGGTCCTGTATATTTCTCGTACCAGCAACCATTATTCATCCGATCTATCTGTTCTGTACAGGATCAAGGCTACAAGACCGTGGTCGACAAGACTGCGATCTAAGGGGAACCATGACAACCATTACCGGATTCGACGTTTACGACGTTAGATTCCCCACCTCGTCGTCCGCCGACGGCTCCGATGCAATGAACAAGGACGCCGACTATTCGGCCGCCTATATCGTGCTGCACACCGACGACCCGGACATCTTCGGGTGCGGGTTCACCTTCACTATTGGCCGAGGCAATGATATCTGTGCCGCGGCCATTGAGCAGCGGGCCCTCCCGTTGGTCGGACGGGAAGCAGCGCAGCTCTGTGATACTCCCGGTACGACATACCGGATGTTGAAGCAGGATTCCCAGCTCCGCTGGCTGGGCCCGGACAAGGGCGTGGAACATCTGGCTCTGGGCGCGGTCATGAACGCGGTCTGGGACATGGCGGCGCGAAGAGCCGGCTTACCGCTGTGGAAACTCCTTGCCGGAATGACGCCGGAGCAGTTGGTGGACGCAACTGATCTCAGCTACCTGTCCGATGTCCTGACCCGCGATGAAGCCATTGACATGCTGGCCAAGCTTGAGCTGACCAAGCAAGAACGCATCGATCAGCTGGAGCGGACCGGATATCCCTGCTACACAACGTCCGCCGGCTGGCTCGGCTATTCAGACGATAAGCTCCGGCGGTTGTGCCAGGAGGCCGTCGATGAAGGCTACCGACACATCAAACTAAAAGTCGGTGCCAATCTCGAGGACGACATTCGCCGGCTTGGCATCGCCCGGGAAGTTATTGGTCCCGATGCCTACCTCATGATCGACGCCAACCAGGTTTGGGACGTCCCGGAAGCGATCGCCTGGGTCCGCGAACTGGCCCGGTTCAACCCACTGTGGATCGAAGAACCCACCAGTCCCGACGATATTCTTGGGCATGCGGCGGTGCGGGAAGCGGTCGCTCCGGTCGGGGTTGCCACCGGAGAACACGGAATGAACCGGGTGCTCTTCAAGCAGCTCTTTCAAGCCAACGCCATCGATTACTGCCAGCTGGATGCGTGCCGGCTGGCCAGCGTCAATGAAATCCTCGCCGTGCAGCTTATGGCTGCCAAGTTCGGGATTCCGGTCAACCCGCACGCAGGTGGGGTTGGACTGTGCGAACTGGTACAGCACTTGTCCATTTTTGACTACATTGCAGTGTCCGGCGATCTGACGGGTCGGGTCACCGAATTCGTCGACCACCTCCACGAACATTTCACTGACCCCTGCGTGGTCTCCGACGGAGCGTACGTCCTACCCTCCAAACCCGGCTATTCTGCAGAAATGTTCCAGGCTTCACTGGACCGTTTTGCCTACCCGAACGGCTCGTTCTGGTCCGCTACGCCCCGGGGATCAGCGGAACGGAGCAGACGAGCAAGGCGCGTAACCGAGGGAACCGCCTTCGCCTCGGTTGGATCCGGGGAAATATCGTGATCAACTACGAACTCATTCATCCGACCCTCTTGGCGGCCCTGGCGCAATCAGGTCATGGCACACAGATTCTCATCGCGGATGGAAACTACCCCCACAACACTGGCGGGCCGACGGGCGCCGTTCGTGTGCCGCTGAACCTCCGGCCCGGGCTCCTGAGCGTAGACCAGATCCTCGAAGTGCTTGGTACAGCCATACCCATCGAGGCTGCGGCGGTGATGAGCCCGCCGGACGGCAACGATCCCCCGGCAGTTCGGGGCTACAGGGAACTTCTCGGTCCCTCGGTGGCCGTGACATCCTATCCCCGGTTCGATTTCTATGACGCCGCCCGTAGTCCGAACGTGGCCGTCATTGTCGCCAGCGGGGACATCCGCCCGTACGCAAACCTGCTTCTGACCATCGGTGTGAGAACAAGTGCAGGCTCAGGACCGCGATGAACATTGTTGATTCCCATGTGCACTTTTGGGATCCATCGGTACTGAACTACCCCTGGTTGGAAGGCGCGCCGGGACTCAATAGAGCGTACGTGCCTACCGACCTGGACACCGGGAGCCTAGGTGTCGGCCGTATTGTTTTTGTGGAAGGCGACTGCTCACCCAAGCAGAGCCTCGCGGAAGTTGACTGGGTCAGCGGAATGGCCGACGTCGTACCCCGGCTCGGCGGCATCGTTGCTTCCGCGCCTATCGAGTCCGGCCCCAGGCTCGCCACGCACCTCGGGTCGCTGCTGCAACGGCCACTTGTGAAGGGTGTGCGCAGGCTCTTTCAACAAGAGTCGCACTCGTTCATTACCGATCAGGCTACGGTCGCAGGTGGACGCGCCGTGGCCGAATCAGGGCTGAGCTTTGACGCCTGTGTTCGGCACGATCAACTACCGGCTTTGACAGCCTTCGCCCGAGTTCTTCCGGAGTTGCGGATCGTCCTCGATCACATGGGAAAACCGCCTATTTCTTCCGGCGAACTTTCGCCCTGGCGGGTGAACCTCAAGCGGCTGGGCGCACTACCCAATGTCTTCCTTAAGCTCTCCGGCGCCGCCCCGGAAGCCGATCCGGACGGGGACTTCCGCAGTCAGGTCATGCCGTTCCTCGTGACGGCACTGGAGACCTTCGGGGCAGAGAGATGCATGTTCGGCAGCGATTGGCCCGTCTCCCGCGCTGCCCGGTCCTCGGATAACGGCGATGACAGCTACGGCGAATGGGCCGACATCGTCCTCAATCAGGCTCTCGAAGGCGCGACGGCGGCAGAACTGGCCGCCGTCGCACACGATACGGCCACAAGGTTTTACCAACTCGATCAGTGAAAGCGAGCGACGAAGTGAGTACGCGTACCATTGCGGGAACGAGCGTTGAGTTACCAGCCCTGGGCTTCGGCGCGGCCCCCATCGGAAACCTTTACCGGGAGGTCCCACATCGGGAGGCGGTCGATGCGGTAGTCGCCGCGTGGGACCGAGGCATCCGCTACTTTGACACGGCGCCCCATTATGGGCTCGGACTTTCCGAACGCCGAGTGGGCGAAGCGCTGGGAGGGTATCCCCGGGACGAATACATCCTTTCAACCAAAGTCGGCCGATTGCTGCGCCCGAACCCGGCACCGACAGGGCGTGACACCGATGGCTTCGACGTGCCCGATGATCTGACCCGGGTGCGGGACTACTCCCGCGATGGTGTGATGCGCTCCATTGAAGAAAGCCTGGACCGTTTGGACTCCGACCGGATCGATATCGTCTACATCCATGACCCGGACGACTACTGGGCTGAAGCCCTCGACGGCGCCGTTCCGGCACTGGCCTCGCTCAGGGACCAGGGCGTAATCGGCGCGTACGGGGTTGGTATGAACCAGGCCGAAATGCTGCACCGGTTCGTTACGGAGAGCGACATCAATGTCATCATGCTCGCCGGACGCTACACCCTGCTGGAGCAAGGCGCCGCCGCTGAGCTTATCCCCGCCTGTATCGAACGGCAGGTAGGTATCGTCAACGTCGGCGTCTTCAACTCGGGGTTGCTCTCCAAGAACAGAGTCTCACCCGATGCCACCTTCAACTATGAGCGGGCACCGGAGGATCTCGTTCGACGGGCGACTGAACTGGCCGAAATCTGTGACGCCCACGGCACAACGCTGCCGGCCGCCGCCATCGCCTTCTCCTTCCGGAATCCAGCGGTCACCAGTGTTGTCTTGGGCATGCGCACCCCCGAACAGGTGAAACGGAACATGGACCTCACGGAGGTACCTGTACCGGACGCCCTCTGGGACGAGCTGCGCCAGCGCGGCCTCATCCTCTGATCCGTGGTCCCGACTTCATTCAAAAGGAGGACATTTCGTGAGCACAGTGCTTGTCACCGGGGCGACAGGGTTTATCGGATCCAGGCTCGTCCGTCAGTTGCGTGAAAATCATGACGTTATCGCCTTTGCCAGGGGGGAAGCCACAGAAGCATCGGTGAGCATTCGCGGCGACTTTTCCGTTGCCGAGGATCTCGCCCAGCTCGACGGATACGACATCGACGCCGTTGTGCACCTGGCAGGCGTTACCGGGGGCAGCTCAGAGGAAGACGCCTTCCGTGTCAATGTGGCCGGGTCCCGCCGGTTTTTCCGGTACGCAATCGACCACGGGATAAATCACTTCGTGGTGGCAAGTTCCATCGCCGCCGCTGGTTGTCTCTCGGATGAATTTCTTCCCTCGGACCTGCCGATCCCGGACGACCATCCTGGCCGTGCCTTCGACGCGTACGGTCTCTCGAAGTCCCTGATGGAGTCCACCATCAGGTATTTCGGGCGAACCGACCCCGGCCTCGAGTTCACGGTTTTCCGCATCGGCGCTGTGCTCCCGGAGGATGCGGAACCCGCAGAACCGGAGGCCCTGCAGACAATGAACCGGCCGTTTTGCCAGATGGGGACCATCGCCGCATCCGATGTTGTCGACGCCATCGCCCTGGCAGCCACGCACCCCGTCGGCCCTGGAGTCCGGCAAATGAACCTCGTCGCACCGTTGGCCGGAGCTCCCATCCCAACAGCCGAAGCCCTGCGCGCTGTGCTCGGTGCCAAAGCCGATGACTTGGACCTTTCGTTCTATGAAAGCCCCGGCAACTCCGATGGCCCGTTGTACGCCGTCGACCGGCTTTACCACGTCTATGGTTTCCGCCCACGGGTCAACGTGCGGACAATGCGCAATTTTGCCGACGAGCAGTATCCATCTCTTCCCCAGCAAGGAGCACAAGCCAATGAAGGAGCTGCAAATGGAATTTGAAGGACTTAAGGCGATAGTTACCGGCGGGGCGTCTGGGATCGGCGCCGCAACGGTGGAATATCTGCAGGACCGTGCGTGTAAGGTCGCAGTTCTGGACTTGAACCCAGATAGTGCCCCCGAAGGATCTGTGGGGATTCACTGCGACATATCGGACACTGAGTCAGTCGATGCCGCCGTGGACAAGGCGGCTCAGCACCTGGGCGGTATCGACATCGTGATTAACAACGCCGGAATCGGGGCCCAGGGCGATATAACCGCCAACGACGACACAGAATGGGCTCGAGTACTGAACACCAACGTTGTTGGAATCGCGCGAGTGACGCGAGCTGCGTTGCCGCACCTGCGGGAGTCCCGGAATGCCGCGATCGTCAACACGTCGTCCATCGCTGCCACGGCCGGGTTGCAACAGCGGGCGTTGTACTCCGCATGCAAGGGCGCCGTGCATTCACTCACATTGGCGATGGCAGCCGACCACGTCGGGGAAGGTATCCGGGTGAACTGCGTCAGTCCCGGCACTGCCGACACGCCTTGGGTCGCCCGGTTGCTTGACTCCGCCCCTGATGCGCAAGCGGAGCGCGCCGCGCTGAATGCACGTCAGCCTCATGGGCGGCTGGTCGCGGCAACGGAAGTAGCCGCAGCAATCGGGTACCTCGCAAGCCCGCTCAACGGTTCCGCGGTGGGCGTCTCGCTTGCGGTCGACGGCGGCATGGGCGGCCTGCGGCTGCGTTCACATTGATCCGAGCCCGCATGATTGTTTCTATCGGGGATGCCGCTTCCGCAGGGGGCTTTTCCCGGCTTTACACCGACCATCGAGAGGAAGATCCTTCGTGACCTTTGAAATGCGTACGTACACATCCACCGAGGGGCGGATGGAGGACCTGTTGACCCGGTTCCGGGATCATACCCTCCAGCTCTTCGCCAAGCACGGGATCGAGAGCCTTGGCTACTGGCATCCTCTGGACCAGGATGACGTTCTGGTCTACCTTGTGCGGCACGCGGGCGACCCCGAGGCCAATTGGGAAGCCTTCAGAAGCGATCCCCGTTGGCTAAAGGCCCGTGCTGCCTCCACGGAAAACGGTGAGATTGTCGCAGGCGTTGAGTCCGTGTACCTGAAGTCGACAGATTTCTCCCCCCTGAGCTAGACAGTGCGGCGAGAAGGCCGCTGGTTTCCAAGCCCGACGGCGGCCGTCCACCTTGGACGGCCGCCGCTGCGGTGAATCAATGAAGCATCTCATCCGGGATCCGGACTCATACGACCGAAGCGCAAGTGATGGTTCAGGCGACTGGTCATTTCGGGGTCCCTCGACACATCGGTGCCGTCGATCCGGTAGACCGGAAGCGCCAGGCTTCCACTCCCGAGCATCCACACAGCGTCCATTTCCGGGAGTTCGTCCTTATGGATCTCAACGTAAAGCGGCTTGAGTCCGAGCGATGGGGCATAAGCGAAGACATCCTGCTGTGTCGTGCCCTCTAGGATCCCGATGCCGGGATCAGGCGTAAGCAATTCGTTGCCGCGTCTCATCACGACCGAAGAGATCGGCCCCTCCATCACAAATCCTTCGACGGTAAGGAACAGGGCTTCGTCGGCGCCCCGCCGGTGCGCTTCCCGTGTGGCCGCCATGTTGAGCGCATACGAAAGTGTCTTCGCGCCCATTAGCAGCCAGGGTGCCTCACTCGCTGCCGCGCGCGTCACGCCCCGTGACATCGTCGCAATGCTGACCCCCGTGTTTCGCCTCTTCGAGTGGTCGGCGGCGGCTTCAACGTGAACCCAGCCGTGCACCGTTCCGTCTTCACCAGCCTGAGGACGGGTGAGCACCACCTTGACCGATAGTTCGGGCCAAGGAGGATGCTCGGCGACAGCGGCGATAATTGCCGACGTCCACACATCGCGCTCGGGTTCTGCCATGTCGAGTTTCCGGGCAGAAGCTGCCAGGCGCTTGAGGTGCTTTTCGAGTGCTTGTGGGCGTCCATCGAAGAATGCGATGGTCTCGAACACCGCATCGCCCCTCGTCACGGCGAGGTCTGTGACCGGCAAGGCGGCAGACCGGGGGTCGGTGAATCGAACAACCCACTCACCGTCTATCGTGCAGAGCACCGCGAGCACGGCATCCGTTAAAGAGTTCACGTCAGGCCTTTCTTGGGCCGATTCAGCCTTCAGTGCGGGTGACGACTGCGGCGAAGTCAGCCAACGCTTCGCGAGCGGTGTCGACGCAAATCGACAGGAATTCGGCGCCGCGTTCAGCGGTCCCCTCATCGGGGCTGTCACTGAAACCGTCCGGGGCCCTAAAAGGGGCGGGAGTCGCGAGATGATATGCCTTCGGGCCCGCCCACCCTGCCGTCGGCAGTTCCCGGTGGGGAACAGAGGACAGGCGAACGAGTTCGGGGCGGATCGCCAACATCATCGAGGTCTCGAAAGCGCCGGCGTGGCCGGGGACGAGACCGATCTCGCTTGCGCCTGCAGCCTTGAGCCGATCGGCGGCCAGCTGGAAATATGAGCCGGAACCGGCGAAGGCCTTGCGCCGGATGCCGACGTCGCGCGCGACCAGCCTAATGATTTCAACGTTTCCCCCGTGCCCGTTCAGCAGGAACACCGAAGCGAAGCCGCTCGTCAGTAACGACTCCACGGCATCCGTCAGGGCGTCAATAAGCGTGTTCGTCGACAGGGACGCCGTCCCGCCGTACGGCAGATGGTGGTCGGAGCTGCCGATTGAAAACGAGGGGCCGACCACCGTCCCGGGCACAAGGGCGGCAGCCCGCCTTGCTACCTCTTCGACCAGGATCGTATCCGTCGCGAGCGGTAGGTGTGGACCGTGTTGCTCGAACGCCCCGACCGGAAGCACGACGATCGTGTGCGCGGCGTGATTATCGGCATCTTCCCGGGTCCAGTGGGCGAGCAGGTCCGGCGGTGTCGTGATAGTCATACGTCTTCCATTCTTAGGCGGGTGAGTGCTTCCTGGGCGATTTCCACGCCGAGCCCTGGGCCGGTCGGAACAGCGACCGAACCCTGTTCAACGGAGAGGGGCACTCTGAGAATGTCGTCCGCGTGGTAGGCGAAGCCACACACGTCACTTGCGAGCGCGAGCTCCGGAATGGCGGCAGCGAGATGGGCGTTGGCCGCTGTTCCGAGACCGAGTTCGGGCATGCTGCCGACCCACACCGCCATGCCGCTCGAACGGGCGATCTCCGCTATGGTGCGTGCCTGGAGCAGGCCACCCGCTTCGCTGAAATAGAGGTTGAGGACGTCTGCGGCCCTCGCCCGGGTGATTTCCAAGGCGTCTCGCATGTTCCAGACGCTCTCGTCTGCGGCTATCGGTAGCGCTGATACCCGGCGAAGCTCCGCCATGCCTGCCAAATTGTCACCGTGAAGAGGTTGTTCGACGAGTTCCACGTCATACTCGCTTATGGCTGCTATCCGGTGGACAGCCTCAGAGACCGACGTCCACGCTCCGTTCACGTCGACGCGGATCGAGACATCGGGACCTACTGCCTCACGCACGGCGGCGAGAGATGCCAGGTCCTCTTCCCAAGTGCGGCCCATCTTCACTTTGAGTGTGCCGTACCCCGCCGACGCATAGTGCCCTGCTTCTGCGGCCATCGCTTCGGGAGCCTTGATGTGCAGGGAGTAGCTGACGGGGATACGGTCCCTGTAGGCGCCGCCGAGCAGCTGGTGCACGGGAACCCCGGCTGCCTTTCCGCAGATATCCAGGAGCGCCATTTCAATACCCGCTATGGCAGGGGCGTCCTCACGCCCTGGAAGTAGCTTTCTCATCCGATCGCAGAGCAGGGACACGGCGCGAGGGTCTTCTCCTTGAAGGGCCGGCGCGAGCAGGCGGTTCACGTCCCGGCACAGGCCGCTGCCCATCCGCCACCAGACCAGACAGATCTCGCCCCAGCCGGTAATGCCGTTATCCGTGTCAATCCGCACAATGCCGGCTTCTGTGTATGCCCGCGTGCCGAAAGCGCTCTGGTCAGGGCGTTCGCGCGGTACTCTCAGGGGAATTGCCTCGATGCGCACGATCCTCATCGGTCGGCCTCCTCGATGACGCCGCCAACCACCTTTATCTTCAAGGCGCGCGCGAGGTTTTCATACAGTATGGCCGTTTTGACCTCATCGGGGATGTCCGCATGGACGACCGCACCCAGAATGATGCCAGGGTCGATGAACGGGCTGTCGGACCCCCAGGTCAGGCGGGTCGGGTCAGCTCGATTTCCGAGGTACTCTACGGCGCTGCAGTGGCGCTGGATCGCCGTCATGTCGAGCAGAACATTGCTCGTGCGATCGAGGAGGGCAAGAGCGTTGTCCGCTCCGAGGTCTATGCCCGCGTGACCGAGAAAGATAGTAGCGTCGGGGTATTTCGAGGCAACGCTCTCGAACGTCGCGAGGCGGTCGCCGCCGAAATAGCTGTGCGAAAGCACGGGCAGGGCGTTGGCATCGGCGAACTCCCACATCGCCCGGTAGCCAGGTCCGTCCAGAGGATAGTCTCCGTGAAGCTCGGGGTGGACTTTGAAACCGCGAAAGCCTGGCTGCCCGAAGCACCGGGCGATCTCGCTCGCTGCCGTCTTGGGATAGTTCGGGTTGATCACGCAGAACCCGACGAGGCGGTTCGGATGGCGACGGACAGCATCCGCCACCATGCTGTTGCCGTATTCGTGGTCTGCCGAGATCCCGGCGTGGTGGCTGACGCACGCGACATCGATACCCACAGCGTCGAAACGGGCGATCATACCGTCGGCATCATTGTTGGGGATCGCAAAGTTGCGGTAGTGCCCCATGTGGGCATGCCCGTCAATGATCGGTGACGTCTTCAAGTACGGCTTGTACGTGATGTCCATCAGAGGTTCACCTCCGAGAGGAGGCGATCGAGGTTACCGTGGGCGATCAGGGCCTTTTCGCTGTCCGAGACGGCAGCGGTCGCGACGTGGAAGACTGCGCCGGACGGGGTCCAGTACGGAAATCCCGAGCCGAACATGATCCGCTCAGCCCCGAAAACGTCGCAGATTTTTTCGATGCCGTTGTGCACCCAATACCCCCCACTCTCGATGTAAACGTTGGGCGACCGTGTGAGGAGCGGGTAGAGCCCCCTGTCGCTCCTGCCGCCCGGGCGGATCACCACGATCGGAAGCCCGGGGTAAGCGTCGGCCAGGTCGTAGAGTCCCACCCAGTCGGCTTCGTCACGCCGCCCGAGTTCGAAATCGACGAAGAGCGGCACCCGGGCTGTCTCGAGCACCTCACAGATGCTTCCGATCACGCGAACATCGAACGGGTACCTGTGTCCCGAGAGCGATGGGAACAGGCGTGCAGCGAGCGCCCCGCGTTGGCGCAGCTCGTCGAGAATGTCTTCGGGCTGCCAGAGCTCCCCGGTGAGCGGGGGCATGAGGGTGAGGCAGGGACTGAAGCGATCAGCCCCCGCCAGTTCCTGACGCAGCAGGTCGTTTCCGACCGCCGGGGCATATTCTTTTGCGGCGACGTGGGTGACGAGCGCCCTGGCAATTCCCAGACGGTCGTATTCCTTTGAAAGAACTGGGACGGTGACGCGTTCGGGAAAGTACTTCACGAGGGACGGCTGGCCGATGAAGGCGTTGCAATCGAAGAAGCTCAGCTCGTTCATCACGCCCCCACCCGTCCGCCTGCGATGCCGCCGTGCATCAGCAGCTTCTGGACGGTTGCCTCGTAGCGGACCTCCGAGTCATCCACGGGCCGGAAGCCGAATACCTGCCGGGCCGACGTGAGGGACCAGAATGCCCGGGTGTTGTTGCTGATGCCGTAGACGACTTGCCAGGGCACTCCGTGCTCGTTCTCGATGTTCTCGGTATCGATGCAGCGGATGAAGAGCTGTTGGGCGTCACGCTGGGAGAGCCATGCGCCCAAGTCGCGCTTGAAGCGCGCTATACCGGTCGGGAACGCCGGGCCGGGCTGAGGCGCCGGCGGCTCGTCTGCTGAATAGGTGTCCTCATCGAGGTCCCGCGGAGCGCCGATCCGGACCTGGACGACCTCAAGGCACCGCCCGAGGCCTCCGCAAGCGTAGACGAAGCCGAGGTGTTCGTAGCAAGCTTTGGACCAGCCGTAGAAGTTGTCGGCAAGGGGAAGTTCGTAAGGTTCCACGACGTCTTTGAGTCCATGGTGCACAAGCGTGTGTTCGTACCAGTCGGCGGCGTGGTTGGAGCTCGCGACGACGACGCGTCGCACTCCGGCATCGAAGGCGGCCCGGTACACATTCTGCGCCATGCGGAGGTTTCCGAACTCGACCTCGAACTTGTCGATGGCAGGAACACTGTTGTCGTAACTGCTCCCCGGTGCGGAATGTTTGTACGCAAGGTGGACAACCGTGTCGACGCCCTCGAAAAGAACCGTCAATTCGGCAGGGTCCGATTCAAAAAGGTCAACAACTTCGATGTCCTCGCCGCCAGGATCCGCGACATCAACAAGGCGCAAGCGGTAGCGATCCCGAAGGGCCGGAACTATCTGTCGCCCCATGTAGCCGGTGGCACCGGTGACAAGTACTACGGGACGATGTGCAGACTCAGTCGACATTTTCGCTTCTTCTCTTCATCTCGGGTCAGCGGATTTCTTTTCGCCAGGGGTCTATCGCAGAATACGATATATCAGATACAGTGTCTAGCATGCGTTATACGAAGCCGCTGTTGGAACGAAGTCAAAACGAACGAGGAACGGAGTAATCAGTGACCATTCCCCAGTTACTGCCCTTGGGCACGAGGCCCGAAAGTCTGTCGAGTCTTGTGCTCGAACAGATCAAGTCGGCGATCGTGAATAAGGAGCTGGCTCCAGGAACGAAGATTTCAGAAGCGTCCCTCGCGGCCCAGCTGCAGGTGAGCAAGACCCCTGTTCGCGAAGCCCTATTGAGGCTGAGGCACATCGGCCTTGTCTCGCCCAACGGCTCTGGACTGCAGGTCGTGCAGCCTTCGCGTGAATCGATCCGCGAGGCGTATGAACTGAGGGCCAGCTTGGAGCGCGCGTCGGCGCGCTTTGCGTCAACGCGCCGCACGGACAATGAGATGCTTCTCCTTGCCGAGTTCGCAGAAGGTTCGCTCACAAAGACCCTTGCCGGAGACGCTCAGGGCTTCAGGGAGTTTGACGCCCAGTTCCATCGCCAGGTGGCGCTCTGTTCGGGGAACGAGCTGTTGAACACCGCGATCGACGACGCTCTCGTACTGACGTCCGCGCTCCGTCTGCGGGACGTTCCGATGACACAACATGATTCCGTGAGTTGCGCGAAGGAGCACGTCCGGATCGCTGAGGCTATCGCAAGCGGCAGAGTGGACATCGCGGGAGAAGCTATGGAGGAACACGTCGGTCATGTGATGTCGATGGTCCTTGCCGGCTTCGACCAGGGAGAGTCTGCCCGATGAACACGCCGCCGGAACTTCTCAACCGCGGACTCTGGGGTGTCATGGCGACACCGTTCACCGGCGAATCGCTTGCCGTAGACGAACAGGGTTTGCGGAATCTCATTGATCTATACCGGGAAGCAGGAGCACAGGGGCTCGTGCTGCTCGGTGTTTTCGGCGAGGGCGCACAGCTCGACGACGCAGAGAGCGCACGCATTGTTGAGATCGCACTCGAGCATGCCCCGGGCATGCGCCTCGTGCTTGGCCTCCCCGACCTCAAGACAGACACCGCGATTGCGAGAGCTACCCGACTGCTTGCGGTCTGTGGAGAAACCAAACCCGCGCTCATGGTGCAGGTGAATACGAACGACGTCGACGAGCTTGCGGCACACTTCGCGGCCATCCACGAAGCGACGGGCGCAGGCATCCTCGTCCAGGACTATCCCGTCGCAAGTGGCGTGACGATTCCGAACGATGCGCTCGCCGCCGTCGTCAACGCAAGTCCGTTCGTTGTCGGGATCAAAGCGGAAGCGCCACCAACGGCCGTCGCCATCGGCCGCCTCACCTCCCTCACTACAGTTCCCGTATTTGGGGGTCTGGGTGGCCTCGGCTTGCTTGACGAGCTCGCGGCGGGGGCGGCGGGAGCGATGACCGGGTTCTCGTACCCTGAAGCGCTCGTTACTGTCCTCGAGGCGTTCGACCGCGGCGGATTCACTGCCGCTTGGGAGGCATACCTTCCGTGGATGCCGCTCGTTAACTTCGAGGCCCAGGCCAAGGTCGGCCTCGCAATTCGAAAGTCAATATTCGTCGAACGGGGGCTCTTCGACAATAGGGCAGTGCGCCCGCCGAGTCAGGTCATGCCGGACGAGCTGATTCCGTTGCTGTCCGCGCAACTGGCGGCCGTCAACGAATCGGGGGTGTTGTGATGGAACTCGGACTGCAAGGCAAGGTGGCGTTCGTCGTCGGGTCGACGTCCGGGCTTGGGCTCGGAATCGCAGAGGCTTTGAGTAATGAGGGAGCATCCGTCGCGGTCGCCGGTCGAAGGGGCGATCTCGCCCGCACCCTCGCGGCGAGGATGCCGTCAGCCATCGGCGTCGAACTGGACCTCACTGACGCCGCGAGCCGGAGGGCCGCGATCGACCAGGTCGTTTCCACGCTCGGGCCAATCGATGTCCTCGTGCTCAACTCCGGGGGTCCGCCCGCAGGGCAGGCTTCGCTCCTGCAGTCGAACCAGATGAAGTCGACGATCGAAGCGTTGCTGATGGCACAGATCGACCTCGTCCAGGCGGTACTGCCGACCATGCGCGCGCGGGGCTGGGGACGCATCCTCGGAATCGGTTCACGTGGCGTAAACCAGCCGATCCCCAACCTCGCACAGTCGAACATTGCCAGATCGGCGCTTGCCGCCTATCTCAAGACACTGGCGGGCGAGGTCGCGCAGGACGGTGTCACCGTCAACATGATCCTGCCAGGGCGAATAGCGAGCGAGCGCGCCATATCCCTGGACGCCGGACAGGCGATACGCGAGGGCACGACGGCACAAGACGTGCGCGAGCGGTCCCAGAAGAGCATTCCCGCCGGCCGGTACGGCACCGCCGAAGAATTCGGGAGTGTCGCGGCATTCCTGAGCAGCGCCAGAGCCTCGTATGTCACCGGCGCCCAGATCCGCGTGGATGGAGGCCTGATCTCAAGTATGTAGCCCGCGTGTGGCCCAGGCCGCACTGCATTGCAGGCTCACGCAGAGCCCGCGCCCGCAACATGCATTCCACCTCGAAATACCCCCTACCAGGGTCGACCGTCCCGTCGACCCTGGGGTCCCTTGGATCACGTTGAAGCCGTGATTCAGCCCTAGAGAGGATATGACATCTATGAGATTAACACGTTTAAGAGGAATTGCCGCCCTTGGAGTGCTTGCGCTCACCATGCTGACTGCATGTGGCGGCGGCAGCGGCTCACCCGCCGCAAACAAGGCCAGTACAGGTACTAAACTCGTCGTCGCCGAGACGGTCCCTCCACAGACCTTCGACCCGATCCAGTCTTCGCAGATTGCCACCATGTATGCGTGGCAGCTTGTATACAACGGTCTCGTCAAGGTCGACGGCCAAGGCAAGGTACAGCCGGAGATCGCGACGGACTGGACCATCAGCAGCGACCGAAAGACCTATGACTTCACGATTCGCAGCGGTGCGAAGTTCTCCGACGGCAGCCCTCTGACCGCTGACGACGTCGAGTTCTCGTTCCAGCGGCTGCTCAAGGACGGACTTCCCTACGCCAAGGCGCGGTTCATGAGCCTGGCCTCTGTCGCCAAGATCGACGCGACGCACGTGCAGTTTAAGCTGAATACCCCCGACGCAGGCTTCCTGCTCAACCTCGGCAGCCCGTTCCTGATCGGTTCAGGCATCGTGAGCAAGGCGTGGGCAGCGTCTCACGACCTCAAGACCCAGGTCCTCGGCGCCGGCCCGTTCGAAGTTGTCTCCTACGCTCCGAACAGCGAACTGGTCCTCAAGCGCAACCCGAACTACTGGAACCCCAGCGCCGCTCCCAAGTACACGGACCTTCAGGTCAAGTACATGCCGGACCAGGCTGCCCAGGTCGCCGCGGTGCAGTCGGGACAGGTCGACCTGATCTTCCCGAGCGCTGAGAATGCCCTGCAACTTAAGAACAGCAAGACAGTGCAGGTCGCAAGTGTTCCGGGAACCAACACCATTCGCCTGAACATCAACTCCGGCCGCGCTCCGTTCGACAACCCCGACGTCAGGGCGGCGATTTCACTCGCCCTCGACCGCGACGCCATCGTGAAGGGCGCCTTCCTCGGCCAGGCAGCGCCGAGTGCGCAACTCCCTGGATCAACACCGTGGGGCCTTCCCCTCGGCCAGCTCGCAAACCAAACGCGCGACGTGGCCAAGGCGAAGCAACTGCTCGCAGGAGCCGGCTTCCCCAACGGCATCAGCATCACGCTGACGCACCTCGCCGGATACGGGACCTACCTCGACCGGTTCGCCGACCTTGTGAAGACACAACTGGCGGAAGCGGGCATCAACGTCACCATCCAGGCCGAACAGAACGCCGTGTGGCTCGATCACCAGAACAAGGCCAACTACGACATCCTGGACAACGTCTACGCATTCACCGGCGACCCAATGTCACTGTTGTCCCCCCGTCCCGGACGCCAGGGAGCAACACCGCCTGAGGTTACCGCGCTGATGCAGAAAGCCGCACAGGACGATCCGTCCGCGTACGGTGCAAACCTGCAGGCGCTCATGCAACTGGAAGACAAACTCACGTTCCCCGACATCGCTGTGGCTGCGCCAAACGCGATGATCGCCTACGGCCCGAACGTCACATCTGCGACGCCGGACCCGACCCTCGCGCGGCAGTTCCTGACCGCCGTCGCCGTCAAGTAGCACCCCCCAACCTCCGCCGTCCGGGTCGTTGGATCGACCCGGACGGCGGAATCCACCACTTCATGGGCGGAGACGATTTATGAATACCACTGACACTGACCGGACGCACGACACAGACGAGACCATCGTCGGGTCGGGCACGAAGGCGCCTGTGCTCTCAGTGCGCGGCCTGAAGACCTGGTTCAGCACCCCCGCCGGCGATGTCCGCGCCGTCGACGGCGTGACCTTCGACGTGGCGGCAGGAGAAACCCTCGGCCTCGTCGGAGAATCGGGCTCAGGCAAGAGCGTGACGGCCAACTCGATCCTCAGGCTCGTGCCCCAGCCAGGACGGATCGTTGCCGGGGAGATCCGGCTCAATGGCAAGGACCTTAAGGAGCTCAGCCCTGAGCAGCTGCGCGAGGTCCGAGGATCTGGCATCGGCATGGTCTTCCAGAACCCGATGACGGCACTCAATCCGTCCTTTACCGTGGGATGGCAACTGGCAGAAGCGCTTCGCGCCCATGGGGGCCCCACCGGCAAGGAGGCTGAAGCCCGGATCGAACAGGCCCTCGCTGACGTCGGGATGCCGGACCCGGCCAGGCAACGCGCCTCATTCCCCCATCAAATGTCCGGAGGCATGCGCCAACGCGTTGTCATCGCCATCGGCATGATCAACAGCCCCCAGCTGCTCATCGCAGACGAGCCGACAACGGCGCTCGACGTCACCATCCAGATGCAGGTGATCGCCTTGATGAAGCGCCTGGCCGACGAGCGCGGCACCGCCTTGCTTCTCATCACCCACAATATGGGCGTCGTTGCGAAGATGTGTGATCGGGTTGCCGTGATGTATGCGGGAGAAATCGTCGAGCAAGCGCCCGTCGAACCCCTCTTCGCCGAGCCCCTTCATCCCTACACCGCGGGACTTCTTGACTCCCTTCCCCGGGCTGATCACGTCCGAGGCAAGCTGCCCACGCTGCCCGGGTTTCCGCCGGACATGGCCAACGTCCCGAGCGGCTGCCGGTTCGCTGACCGCTGCCGCTTCGCGCAAGACCAATGCCGCACAACGCACCCCGAGCTGGTTGAGATCGAGCCAGGGCGCAGCACGCGCTGCCTGGTCGTGCAACAAACCGGCAAACCCGTCTCAGCCCTGATCCCGAATGAGCCATCATGACCACAGCACCTGTCGACACCCGATCGACCACCTCATTGCTTGAGGTGCGCGACCTCAAGAAACATTTTCCCGTCAGAGTCGGGGGCAGGGAACAGACCCTTCGTGCCGTCGACGGCGTCTCCTTCAACATCAACCGCGGAGAGACACTCGGCGTGATCGGAGAGTCCGGCTGCGGCAAGTCCACTGTCGCCCGGCTCGTCGTCGGGCTGATGAAGCCGTCGCAGGGAACTGTAGAGGTCGACGGCGGTGACATCTGGGCCCGGGGGCAGGAGGGCCGGGAGCGCCGCCTGGGCCTTCAGATGGTCTTTCAGGACCCTGCGAGTTCGATGGACCCGCGGCGCACAGTCGGGCAGGCGATTGCCGAACCCCTGCGCTCGCGACGGGCCCGGACCTCGGACGACCGGATCGCCGAAGTCCTGTCACTGGTCGGACTGAAGCCTGAGATGGCTGGCCGCATGCCGCACCAGCTCTCGGGCGGACAGCAGCAACGAGCCGCCATCGCCCGTTCGCTCATCGCCGATCCTTCCCTCGTTGTGCACGACGAGTCCATCGCCTCACTCGACATCTCGATCCAGGCCCAGATCCTCAACCTCATCGTCGACCTTCAGGACCGCCTGGGGGTCTCGTACCTCTTCATCAGCCACGATCTCGCGGCCGTCCAGGCGATCAGCCACCGGATCGTCGTGATGTACCTTGGCGAGATCGTCGAGGCGGCGACCTCAGAGCAGTTCGTGGCGCGTCCGCTGCACCCGTATTCAGTCGCCCTGAGGGCATCTGCCCTCACTCCGGACCCCCGAATCGAGCGTCATCGAGATTCCGTGGTACTCGAGGGTGACGTCCCCAGTCCCCTTTTCCCCCCAACCGGATGCCGCTTCCGTACCCGTTGCCCTCTCGCGCAGAAGATCTGCGAAGAGATCAAGCCTCCGCTCGCACCCGCGGGCGACGGCCGCATGGTGTCCTGCCACTTCCCTGGAGAAGCGAAACTGACGATCCAGGAGGTGCCCCGATGATCGCCCGCATCATCACCAAACGGGTCCTCAGCTTAGCGACCGTACTGCTTGTGGTCTCTGTGCTGATCTTTTCGCTCGGAACCCTCATCCCGGGCGACATGACCAGTGTGCTCGTCGGACAGGAAGGGGCCACGGCACAGCAGTTCGAGGCGGTGCGGCATCAGCTGGGACTCGACCAGCCGCTCATCGTCCAGTACTTCCACTGGCTCGCCTCGGCCGTGCAGGGAAACTTCGGGACATCGCCCATCACTGGGCGAAGCGTCGCAGCCGACCTCGCCCAGCAGATCCCGGTGTCCGCCGACCTCGCGATCCTCACGCTCGTCTTCTCGACCCTCGTGGGAGTTCCCGTCGGCATCATCGCCGCGGTGCACGCCAACAAACGGGCGGATGTCGCCGCGCGCGCGGTTCTGCTGACAATCTTTTCGATTCCCGTCTTTGTGATCGGCATTGTGCTGCTGCTTGTGGTCTCGGTGGTCGCGCCTGATCTGTTTCAGGTGAGCTACATCCCCTTCACGGACGATCCGCTAGGCAACCTTCGCTCCATGGCCCTTCCCGTGATTGCGAACACGCTCCCGTTTGCGGCTATGACGATGCAACTCACCCGCAGTGCCATGCTCGAGGTGCTCCGGAACCCGTTCATCGTTACCGCGAGAGCTGTCGGCGTACGCAGCAACAGGATCCACTATCTGCACGCGCTCCGGAACGCACTCCCCCCGCTTGTGACGTTTCTGGGCTTCCAGCTCGGCGTGATGCTCGGTGGGCTGATCGTCGTCGAACAGTTGTTCGGGCTTCCCGGCCTCGGCCGGGGACTGCTCGAGGCGATCAATAATCGCGACTACCCCGCCGTTACCGCGACGACCATGGTGTTCGCCGTCGCATTCGTGCTGATAAATGCGGTAATCGACACCCTTTACCCGATCCTCGATCCACGACAGAGGCGATGATGAGCAAGACAATATCCCAAACCGTGCGCCTGCCACGGGTCCGATCAGGCAAGAGCGGTGCGCTGAGAAGGCTTGGCCGGAACCGCGCAGCCGTCGTATCTTTCGCCGTCGTGCTGATCTTCGCCCTGCTGGCCGTCCTCTCGCCGGTAATCACACCGTACAACCCGAATGTCGGCAATGTGGTCGAAAGCCTGGCGTCGCCGTCGGCGGCTCATTGGCTCGGCACCGACGACATAGGCCGTGACGTCTTCAGCCGAGTGATCGACGCATCGAAGATCGCCATGACGGTGTCGCTGCTGTCAGTAGGCATCGCCCTGGTGATCGGACTCGTCCTCGGTGTCATCGCCGGGTACACGGGCGGCGCCGTCGACGGCCTAATCAACCGATCGCAGGACGTCATGTTCGCATTCCCCGAGCTGCTTCTCGCGATTATCATCGTCGCGGTCATGGGCCCCAGCCTTTTGAACGCCTCGTTCGCGATCTCGCTGCTCTACATTCCACGATTCGTGCGGCTCAGTCGCTCAGCAACACTGCAGATCAAGACGAGCGAGTTCCTCGACGCGGCAAGGCTGGCAGGCGTCGGGCCACTCAGGATCCTTTGGACCCACGTCGTGCCGAACGTCTTTCCCTCTGTCATCGTGCTCGCCGCGCTGAGTATGTCGACTGCCCAGCTCGCCTATGCTTCGCTGGCCTTCCTCGGCCTGGGAGTAAGTCCTCCCCAGGCCGACTGGGGAGGGATGCTGTCGACCGGGCGCAACTTCATCACGGTGGCGCCGTGGCTGGTGCTCGGGCCGAGCGTCGCGGTGGTTGCACTCGTGCTCGCCTTCAACGTGCTCGGCGACGCCGTTCGTGACGTACTTGATCCGCGCAGCGAGAGTACTCGCGGCGCCGGGGTACCAACAGTCTGATGGAAAGGAATTCAATGATAAGAGTTGTGGTCGATCCCGGATGTCCGACGGGCGTTCCCGAGACTGTGAAGGGTTTGCCCGATCTGGATGTCGTCCTCGCCCCCGATCGGGATGCCGTCGCTGCAGAACTCGCCGCAGGTGCAGAGGTGCTTGTCACCTCGTACTGGAGGGATGACTTCCTGACCCCGAGCCTCCGCTGGGTGGCCGGGAACGGCGCCGGTACCGATCAGTACCCGCTTGAGGATTTCAGCCGGAATGGCATCGAACTCACCACCGCGCACGGGGTGCACGCCTCGTGCGTCGCCGAGCACGCCTTCGCGTTGCTTCTCGGAGTCACGCGGGGAATCGGCCAGTCCGTTCGCAACTCCGTCACCCACACGTGGTCGTCAATGACGGCGGAGGAGCTCGGCGGCAAGAAGATGGCGATCATCGGGCTCGGCCGCATCGGCGAGGAGGTTGCCCGCCGGGCGATCGCATGGGGAATGGAGGTCGCCGGCCTGAAGCGCACACCTGAAAGCTATAGGGGTTGCGTCCCGGTGGTTCGCGGGCCTGAGGCCCTGCACGAGCTGTGCAGCTGGGCGGACATCCTGATGATCACTGCCCCCGCAACGAACGAGACCCGCGGGCTGATTGGAGCAGAGGAGTTCGCCCTCCTCGGGGCAGGATGGTTGGTAAATGTCGGCAGGGGACCACTCGTGGACAGCGACGCCTTGCTCGTTGCACTTCGTGACGGCGAGTTGCGCGGTGCGGGCATCGATGTGACCGATCCGGAGCCGCTGCCGCAGGACTCCCCGCTCTGGGATTGCCCCGATCTCATCATCACACCCCACATCGGCGGCGACAGTCCCAATTTCGCCCCCCGGTGGGCGCAAATCTTCGAACACAACCTGCTGGCCTACGCCGGCCTCGCCGACTGGCGGAACCGGCTCGAGCACACGGCCTCGGAGGTCAGCGCATGACGAAGCGAATGGTGATTCTTCCCCCGCAGTCTGAACTGACACGGTCCTGGGCAGCGGAGCTCGCGTCAATCGACGGACTCGAGGTTGTATGCGCCGAAAACGAGGCCGAAGCGATGGAAGTGCTCCCCGCTGCAGAGGCCGCATACGGCACGCTCGACCGCAGGATGCTCGCCGTCGCCGACAGGCTCAGCTGGCTTCAGGCCCCGATGGCTGCCCCGCCCCCTGGCTACTTCTTCGACGAGCTCACCGCGCATCCGGTGACCGTGACCAACTTCAGGGGCATTTACAACGACCACGTCGCAACCCACGCCGTCGCACTCGTGCTGGCAATCGCCAGGAACATCCCTGTCTACATACGGCAGCAGGCCAACGGCGACTGGGACCGGCATCTGGCCGATTCGGATGTCATTCATCTGCAGAACTCGACGGCCCTTGTGGTCGGCGTAGGCGCGATCGGTGCTGAGATATCGCGGATGCTCGCGGCGTTTGGTGTCACCGTACATGGGGTCGATCCGCAGCTGGCATCCCCTCCCGAGGGCGTGGTGGCCATGCACACACCTGACGAGCTCGATTCCCTCCTCCCGGGTGCAGACATTGTGCTGCTCACCCTGCCGCACACTCCGGAAAGCGAGGGACTCATCAACGCTCGCCGGATCGCCCTGATGCAACCCCACGCGATGCTCGTCAATATCGGCAGAGGTCCGACCGTAAGTCTTGAGGCCGTGAACGACGCCCTCGATCGCGGCGCTCTCGGCGCGGTCGCGCTCGATGTCTTCGAGGTCGAGCCGCTCCCGCCCGAGCATCCGCTCTGGCGTCAACCGCGCGCGCTGCTGACGCCCCATGTCGCTGTGGTGGGGCCCTATATCGACGATCGGCGTCTGGGGGTGCTGAAGCGCAATGCAGAGGCATTCGTCCAAGGTGCAGCGCTCGAGAACATCGTGAACAAAGAACTTTGGTACTGACGGAATAGGTGAAGGACATAACAATGCATCTCGCAACAATCATGCAGAAGGACGACGCGAAAGCGGCCATCGTGCACCCGGAAAGAGGGGTGGCCGCGGTTGAGGACCTGATCCCCGGTTTCAGCGGTGACGCCATGATGCTTCTGGACGACGAACTGTTCGCGGCAGCCTGTGCCGCTGCGGAGTCCGCCCCTGAAGAGGTGTTCTCGGCGCGTGAGACCGTCGTGTTCACCGCGCCATACCGTTCGCCGCGCAAGATCTGGGGAATCGGGCTGAATTACAGGGCCCACGCCGGGGACTTGTCGGAGAACGTGCCGACAGAGCCAGCGTCGTTCATGAAGGGCGACCATACGATCATCGGCCAGGACGGGCAGATCGTGCTTCCCGAGCAGAGCGAGCGGGTGACTGCAGAAGCCGAACTCGGCATCGTGATCGGCCGCTATTGCCGCGATGTCTCAGAAGAAGAGGCTCTCGACTACGTCTGGGGGGTCGTTCCGATCCTTGACCAGACCGCAGAAGACATCCTTCAGCGCAACCCCCGCTTCTTGACGCGCTCGAAGAATTTTCCGTCGTTCTTCTCGTTCGGCCCCGAGATCGTTCCCCTCGACGAGGTCCTCGGCGACGACGGCAGCCTTGAGGACGTCGTGGTGAAGACGGTACGCAACGGCGAAGTCTGGCGGGAGAACACTGTCTCCCAGATGACCTTCTCCCCCGCTTTCCTGGTGAGCTTCCACAGCAAGGTCATGCCGCTGTACCCCGGCGACATCATCTCCCCAGGAACCCCCGGGGCTGTCGTCATTCGAGCAGGTGATGTAGTCGAGAGCACCATTCCGGGTGTCGGAACGCTCCGGAACTCAGTCATCGTGCAGAACCCGGTCGCATGATCATGGATCTGTCGACGATCGAGCACGCGACGCTCGACTGGAGATACAAGGGAGTGCCGCTCGGGGCGACTGTGAAGTTGTCCGAGATTGGTTCGCTTGGCTGGAACGTGGCCGGCGGGGATCTCTCACTCCCGATCACCACGCTTCGCGTTGACGCGGTCCGACACAACATCGCGACGCTCTCTGCGTACTGTGAGCGCTACGGGGTTTCGCTCGCACCGCATGGTAAGACAACGATGAGCCCGCAACTGTTCGATTGGCAGCTTGAGTCCGGAGCGTGGGCGATGACAGCCGCCACCCCCGGCCAGGTTCAGATCATGCGGCAGTTCGGGGTCCCGCGCGTCATCCTGGCGAACGAACTCGTCGAAGCGGATGCGCTTCGGTGGGTGGGCGGGCAACTCGAGCACGACGCCGGATTCGAGTTCATGTGCCTCGTCGACTCGATCGAGACGGTTGCCGTGATGGATGCGGCGCTCCATGGTGTGCTCACCACGCGGCGGCTGCCCGTGTTGCTCGAGGTTGGCGTCCCGGGGGGACGGACAGGCATCCGCGACTTTGCCGATGCCATGCGCCTGGCTGAATCGATCGCCGCATCGCAAACGCTCGAACTGGTGGGTGTCGAAACCTACGAGGGGCTCGCTGGCCGGTCGGCGTCCCTCGAAGACATCGCCGCCGTCGACCACTTGCTCAACGCCGTGCGCGGGCTCGTGGTCTCGCTCTCTTCCGCTGGATTGTTCGCTGGAGACGAGGTCATCGTGAGCGCAGGCGGGAGCGTGTACTTCGACCGCGTGGTGGAGAGCCTCACGAACTGGCCGGCCGGAACGGCTGTCCCTCGTATTGTCCTGAGAAGCGGATGCTATCTCTCGCATGATGCAGGCCGGTATCACCGGCTGTCACCCCTTGACGGCAGGCGCGAAGCGGACGAGACGCTGAGCCTGCGTGATGCCTTGGAGTCATGGGCCGTGGTGCTCTCTGTGCCAGAGCCCGGTCTCGTCATTCTCGGCACGGGAAAAAGGGATGTTCCGTACGACGTCGAGATGCCACTGCCCATGCGGGTGCACCGCAGGGACGGCTCCATCACCGAACTCGAGAACTGCATCGTCACCGGCATGATGGACCAGCACGCGTTCATGTCCGTCGGCTCCCCGGTGTCGATCGCTCCCGGGGACATCGTCGCACTGGGACTCTCGCATCCCTGCGGCGCATTCGACAAAATGCCATTCATTCCGCTGGTCGACGACGCTTGGAACGTCGTCGACGGTGTTCTCACATTCTTCTGACCAGGAGGTCACCCATGACTAGAATTGCAAACCCCGTCCCCGACGGTCCGGCGCCGGGCGGCCCGTACTCGGCCAGTGTCCGCATCGGCAAGGTTGTCGCCATCGCCGGTCAGTGCGGATACCTCCCCGATCGCTCCCTTGTTGAGGGAGTCACCGCCCAGACCAAGCTCGCGATGGAGAATGTCGAAGCTGCCCTGACCGCGGCCGGCGCGACGTTCGATGATGTCATCAGCACCAGCGCCTACCTGACCGACGTCGACGACTTCGCCGAGTTCAATGAAACGTACGCCCCGTTCTTCTCAGAGCCACGCCCCGCGCGAACCACCATTTACTGCGGGCTTCGGCCCGGCGTGCTGGTCGAAGTGAGCGTTATGGCGGTTCTCCAAGATGCCTGACATCGTCTTTCGCGGGGCGAACGTCGTTGACGGGACGGGCGCCGCCGCCTTCACCGCCGACGTCGCCGTGGTCGACGGCAGGATCGACGCAGTAGGTTCGGTCACGGGCGGCGCGGCTGTCTCCATCGACGCGCGCGGGATGGTGTTGAGCCCTGGGTTCATCGACCTCCACACCCACACGGACTTCGCGTTGCCGAGTTATCCCCGGGCGGCTTCGATGACTCTGCAGGGCGTGACCACACACCTCACCGGCAACTGCGGCTTTTCGCCCTTCCCAGTCGTCGAGGAGCACGCGGACATGCTGCGCGAGTACAGCGGCTTCCTCGACGCGGGGTTGCCGTGGGGCAGTTGGAGCAGCGCTGCAGAGTACCTGGAACTGCTCGATGGGCTGCCTCTCGCCGCAAACGTAGCCTGCCTCGTCGGACACGGCACGGTGCGGATGGCAGTGATGGGCTTCGACACCGGCGTGCCGGACCCCTCCCAGCTCAAGGCAATGCAGGCTTTCGTCGCGGAAGGGATGCAGGCCGGTGGCTTCGGAGTATCGACGGGTCTGACCTACGCGCCCGCCAGCGCAGCTGCCCTGGAAGAACTGGTCGCTGTCGCCGAGGCAGTGGCACCTTACGGCGGTTTCTATGCCACGCACATCAGGAGCGAAGCGACGACACTCCTCGAGGCGGTGGCAGAGGCACTTGACGTCGGGCGGCGGGCGCACGTTCCGGTGCAGTTGAGTCACCACAAGATCATGGGGCGCGACAACTGGCCGAAGCTCGCCGGCTCGCTCGCGCTCATCGAATCGGCGCGCGCGGATGGTCTCGATGTCATGCTCGACCAGTACCCATACACCGCCGGCAGTACGACCCTCGCGGTCATCCTCCCGCGCTGGGCGCTCGTCGGTGGCGTCCCGGCCATGCAGCAACGGCTTGCGAACCCTGAGCAGCGCGCCGAGATCCGCGAGGTGATTGCCGCGCAACGGCCGGAAGACCTCATCGCAGGGCTGCGGGTGTTCGAACCGGACTTCGTTGTTATCGCAGAGGTCCCGGAAGGACCGCTAGCCCAGTACATCGGCTTGACGCTGACGGAGGTGGCGGAACGACGGAATCAGGAACCGGTCGACACTGTTCTCGACCTGCTGGCTGCAGCGGGCGGCGACATCCTGACGGTTGTGCACGGCCAGTCCGAAGAGAACCTCAGGACGATCATGGCGAACGAATTCACTGCGATTGCAAGCGACGGCTGGACCCTCAGCCCGGAGGCAGGCGGCCGCCCGCACCCGCGAAACTACGGCACATACTCGAGAATCCTCGGTCGCTATGTTCGCGAGGAGCAGGTCTTGGGGCTCGAAGACGCGGTGCGCAAAATGACATCGCTGCCCGCTTCGCGTCTTGGCCTCAGTGACCGTGGGGTGATCAAAGCGGGGGCAGCGGCAGATTTGGTGCTGTTCGACCCGGCGACTGTCTCCGATCGGGCTGATTTCGACCGGCCGCACCAATTCTCGACCGGCGTGCGCACCGTTGTCGTCAACGGACGGATCGTCGTGTCCGACGGCGAAGACACAGGAGCGGAAGCCGGAACGGTGTTCCGCAAAAACGACAGGAGCAGAGCATGAAATCGTCGATGTTCGTCTTCGGCACAGACATCGTGGGCGAGGGCGTCGAGACGGTGCTTGACAACCTCACGGCCCGGGCTGGCGTGGACACGATCTCGCTGTCGGCGACCTATCACAACGCCCGGGATGTCTTCCCGCACAACCCGCGCCATCGGGTTTACCGTCATGAGGGAGACATCGCCTGGTTCAGGCCGAACAAGAGGTTGTACCCCGGCGGATTCGCTCCACCCCTTGCTAGTGACGCGGACGGGATGGACGTGCTCGGCCTGGTGACGGATGCCGCCGAGCGGCGCGGCACTGACGTGAAGGCGTGGACGATTTACTCGCACAATTCAAGGTTGAGCGCGGCGGTTCCTGACACCTCCGTCAGGAACGTCTTCGGGGACAGGATGCGGGGTGATCTATGTCCGTCGAATCCGCTCGTGCAAGACCATTTCGCGGCGCTCACTGCCGACATCTGCAGCTACCCGATCTCGACTTTGCTGGCTGAGTGCCTGCACTACCGTGCCTTCGAGCACGGCGAACACCATGAGCGGTACCTCATCGACATCCCCGGCCATGTGCGTTCCGCGCTAGGGCTTTGCTTCTGCGATTCATGCGCCGCAGCGGGGGCCAAACACGGAGTTGACGTCCCGTCGCTCGAGACCGCGCTCCGTTACGCCATCGATGCCGCACTGGCCGGCGCAACTGGCGGGTTCGAGGCAGCCCTCGCTGAGGACCTCGACCGGTACGCAACTTCGCGGGTTGCGACGATCACCGCCCTGACAAGGGATATAACGAGTGTCGCCACGCAGAACGGTGTACGTCTTAGCTTCATCGATCACTCGGGAGCGATGTCGCACGTGATGACCGATGTCACCCCGGAGGAGGCGACGTCGACGGCGGCGCGGCGACTCGGGATCGATCCACGGGCAGCAGCGGGCGCTGCCGACGAGTACCTCGCCCTGATCTACACGGACGACCCTGAGCGGGCGGACACGATGATGCGGGGCTACCGCGCTCTGCTCGGTGACGATGTGCCGATCTCATACGGGTTCAGGCCCCTCAAGCCGGATTGCTCGGACGAGAGCAACCTCGCGGCCAAGGTTTCGGCCGCGCGTGCCGCAGGAGCGTCCAGTGTTGACTTCTATCACTACGCGATGATGCCGCTCGAACGACTTGACTGGATCGCCCGGGCTCTCGACGGGGCCAAGGATTCGGCAACCCGCAGCGGCCAGCCGGCCTTCGGCCCAAGCTGAAAGATCAGGTTATGCCCTCCCCCGATTCCCCATCGCACGCCGAAGGGAACGCAGCCGCAGAACTTGCTGAACTTCGAGCAAGCGTGGACAGCATCGACAGCGCGCTACTCCACATTCTTGCGGTGCGGTTCGACATCACACGAAAGGTAAGCGAGCTCAAGGCACAACACTCGCTTCCTGCTTCAGATCCCCGGCGCGAGGCCGAGCACTTGAACGAGCTCCGCGCGTTGGCTACAGCGAGCGGGCTCGAACCCTCGGTGCTGGACCCGGTCTTTTCACTGATATATGGCCGGGTCGTGCGTTCGCATCAGGACGTTGCATCTTCGCACCAGTTCGACGCATCGCTTGTGGCTGAGTCGCTAGACCATCGAGAGACCCCGTCAGAAACGAGGAACTAACAAGATGCGCGAAAACTACGACGTTACGCCACCAGGTGCTCCCCAGCATGGCGATGCCCTCGAGAATCTTCTCCATGAGGACCGGAAGTTCGCGCCTTCCGCGGAGTTCGTCGCGGACGCGGTAGTCGGCGCCGGGGTCTATGCGGAAGCGGACGCGGACCGTCCGGCGTTCTGGGCGAAGCAGGCCCGGGAACTGCTGGACTGGGAGACGGACTTCGGCCAGGCGCTGGACTGGTCCGAGCCGCCGTTCGCGAAATGGTTCGTCGGCGGCAAGGTCAACGCCGCGTACAACGCCCTGGACCGGCACGTGAAGAACGGGCTCGCGGACCGGGTCGCCATCCACTTCGAAGGCGAACCCGGCGACACCCGCACCTACACCTACGCCCAGCTCACCGACGAGGTCAAAAAAGCCGCCAACGCGTTCGAAGCCCTCGGCGTGGCCAAGGGCGACCGGGTGGCCGTGTACCTGCCCATGATCCCCGAAGCGGTCATCACGATGCTGGCCTGCGCCCGGATCGGGGCCGTGCACTCGGTGGTGTTCGGCGGGTTCTCCGCCGACGCCCTGCGCTCCAGGATCGATGACGCCCAGGCCAGGCTCGTGGTCACCGCGGACGGCACCTACCGGCGCGGCAAGCCCAGCCCGCTCAAGCCCGCCGTGGACCAGGCCCTGACCGCCCCAGGCCACAGCGTCGAAAAGGTAGTGGTGGTCAGGCGCAACGGCGAAGACGTGGACTGGGACCAGGGCCGGGACCGGTGGTGGGAGGACACCGTCGGGGCCGCGTCGGCGGAGCACACCGCCGTGGGCCATGATTCCGAACACCCGCTCTTCATCCTGTACACCTCCGGGACCACGGGCAAGCCCAAGGGCATCCTGCACACCACCGGCGGGTACCTGACCCAGACCGCGTACACGCACAAGGCGGTCTTCGACCTGCACCCGGACACGGACGTGTACTGGTGCACCGCCGACGTCGGCTGGGTCACCGGCCACTCCTACGTCGCCTACGCGCCCCTGGTCAACGGCGCCACCCAGATCATGTACGAAGGCACCCCGGACTCCCCGCACCAGGGCCGCTGGTGGGAAATCGTTCAAAAATACAAGGTCTCCATCCTCTACACCGCCCCCACCGCGATCCGGACGTTCATGAAATGGGGCAAGGACATCCCCGGCAAATACGACCTGTCCTCGATCCGGGTCCTGGGCTCGGTGGGCGAACCCATCAACCCCGAAGCCTGGATGTGGTACCGGGACGTCATCGGCGCCAACGCCGGCAGCAACGGCGAAAAGAAGGAACACCCCGCACCCATCGTGGACACGTGGTGGCAGACCGAAACCGGCGCCCAGATGATCGCGCCGCTGCCCGGGGTCACGGCAACCAAGCCCGGCTCCGCGCAGGTCCCGCTGCCGGGCATCGCGATCGACGTCGTCGACGAAGCCGGGGCCTCCGTCCCGGACGGGCACGGCGGCTACCTCGTGGTCCGCGAACCCTGGCCCGCGATGCTGCGCGGCATCTGGGGAGACCCCGAACGGTTCAAGGACACCTACTGGTCCCGGTTCGAAGGCATGTACTTCGCCGGGGACGGGGCCAAGAAAGACGAAGACGGCGACGTCTGGCTCCTGGGCCGGGTGGATGACGTGATGAACGTCTCCGGACACCGGCTCTCCACCACCGAAATCGAATCCGCCCTCGTCTCCCACCCCTGGGTGGCCGAAGCCGCCGTCGTCGGCGCCAACGACGAAACCACCGGCCAGGCCGTCGTCGCGTTCGTGATCCTGCGCGGGGACGCCCCGTCGGGACAGGACAACGGCGACACCACCATCACCGAACTCCGCAACCACGTCGGCAAGGAAATCGGCCCCATCGCCAAACCCCGGCACATCCTCGTCGTCCCCGAACTACCCAAAACCCGCTCCGGGAAAATCATGCGCCGCCTCCTCAAAGACGTCGCCGAAGGCCGCGAACCCGGCGACGCCACCACCCTCTCCGACCCCACCATCATGACCCAAATCGCCCAATCCCTGAAAAAGTAGGAAGGGCGGGCCTGCGCCGATTGCAGGATAGAGGCTGCATCGGCCGGGAGGCAGCGCGGGACTCGACCGCGGGAGCGGTCGAGTCCCGCGCGCAATCGGCCTCAGCCCATTGCCGGTTTACCTAAAGCTGGCTGTGCGACGCCGTGGCGGGGTCCGAGCCGATTCGGGCACCGCTCTCGAGCTGTGTGATGGCGGCAAGGTCCGCGGGAGTCAGGGTGATGCCCGCAGCGTCGGCGTTTTCCCGCATGCGGCTAGTCGTCGAGGACTTGGGAATGGCAATAATCCCTGAAGCGACGTGCCATGCCAACACGATCTGGGCCGGTGTGGCGCCGTATTTGGCGGCAATCGATTTCACCGCGGCTGTATTCAAATCGGCCCCCTGCCCCAGCGGGCTGTACGCCTCCACCGCAATGCCCAAGGCACGGCACTTGGCCGTCAACTCCTTCTGCTGGAACGTCGGGTGGATTTCGAACTGGTTCACGGCCGGGACCACACTAGCGTCCTTCAGTAGCGCGTCCAGATGCTCGCCGAGGAAGTTGGAGACACCGATGGCACGCATCACGCCGTTGGCGTAGAGCTTCTCCATCGCTTTCCAGGCTTCGACAAAGAGCCCCTGTGAGGGCACCGGCCAGTGAATCAGGTACAGATCCACGTACTCGACACCAAGCGCTTTCCTGCTGTTCTCGAAGGCCTCATAGGCGTTGCCCTGCTCGCCGTTGCGCAGCTTGGTGGTGATGAAGATTTCACCCCGGGGAATGCCTGAGGCAGCGATGGCTGCTCCGACGCCGGCCTCGTTGCGATAAGCGGCTGCGGTGTCGATGTGGCGGTAGCCGGCCTCAAGCGCTTCCTCGACGATTCGCTGTGTCTCTTCCGGTGGAACCTGGAATACGCCGAAGCCGATTTGCGGAATTTCGACGCCGTTGTTCAGGGTCACGGTGGGTGTGGTGGTTTCTTGCGTCTGCGACACTATCGATTCTTCCGTCAGTGGGGTTGTGCCTAGGAGCGCCCGCACGAAATTCGGTGCGAATTGTGCTCCCGGGCTTTGTAAAATACGCTACCCATCTTGGGATGTCGTGTCAGCCGGTATGCCGCTCCCTTCCTTTCCTAGGAATGACAGTCCTACCTTCCTTGTAGAAAGCTGTGATCGGGCCGTGGACAATGGGACTTATGGGTCAGAGCGCAGAGTTTGGAAAATTCCTGAAGGCCATGAGGTCACGGCTGAAGCCCGAGGACGGCGGCCTGCCGGGTACTTCGGGTGTCCGGCGGGTTCCCGGGCTGCGCCGCGAGGAGATAGCCCGGCTGGCGGACGTGAGCACTGACTACTACACGCGCCTCGAGCAGGGCCGCAACATCCACCCGTCCCGGGCAGTACTGGACTCGGTAGCCCGGGCTCTGCGCCTGGATCCCAGCGAACAGGCGCACATGATGGACCTGCTTGAGAACTGTGCGAAGTCCCAGCGTCCACCCCTGGCGGCCCAGAGCGTTCGGCCTGCCCTGAAGCAGCTGTTGGACGCCGTGGGAAGCGTGCCCGCACTGGTACTGGGGCGCCGAACGGATGTTTTGGCGGGCAATCACCTGGCTTTTCTCCTGCTTGCCGATTTCGCATCCATGCCTGCTGCCGAGCGGAACCTGACTCGCTGGATGATGCTCGATCCACGCGCGAAGGAACTCTTCCGGGACTGGAACTCCGTAGCGGCCGAAGCGGTCGGAGCCCTCCGAGTGGACATTGGCCGGCATCCGGACGACGCCCAGGCCAACCAGCTCGTTGGTGAACTCGCAGTTCAGAGCGAGAACTTCCGCCTGTGGTGGGCCGGACACCGGGTGTCCAGGAGGTCTGCGGGCAGTCTGCGGTTGCACCATCCCGTCGTCGGCGACTTGGAACTGAACGTTGAAAACCTGACGCTCCCGGACGACCCGGATCAGGTGCTGCGGGTATTTTCCGCAAAGCCCGGCTCGCCGTCGGCCGATTCCCTCACACTGCTAGGCAGTTTCGGCGCCGAAGCGGCGACGGCCTGGGAGCGCGCACAAACGACGGAAAACACGGATGCATCCGGCGCCGGGTTCTTGACTGATCCGGCTTAGGAAAATTGGGCCCTCAGGGGTTGGGGCTCACTCTGTACCCGTGACCACTTGAGACCGCCGGGACTTTGTCGCGGCCGTCTCAAGCTATGTCACTGGGAATGTGTCGCTGCGGCTAGAGCGCAGGATGGAGGGTCAGTTCAGGCCGTTCCACCGGTTGTTGATCTGGTTGCCGAATCCGCTACCGTTGCCGTTGCCGTTCTGGCCGTTTCCGTTATGGTTGCCGTTGCCGTTGGTGTCCTTCCCGGGGACGACGGCACCGGTCGTCGGATTCAGGATGACCTTGTCCGTGTTGGGGTGTTTGAAGTCGAACATGTTCGTCAACGAGCCCGCGCTGGCGTCAAGAGAGGAACCGCCGACCTGGCCGGTGCTCCAGTTGTCCTCGATCAAACGCAGAATGGATGTCTGGTCCGTCTGGGTGTGGTCAACAAAGTTCGTCTTCGCGAACGGAGAAACCACGATCAGCGGCTGACGCGGGCCCGGGCCGCAACGGTCCGCGTAGCCGCCGGCCATGGGAACGCCCTTGTTGTACGCGTTCAGGCAGAACGCGGCATCATCGGGAGAGTTGGAGGAGTTCTTCACGGCTGCTGCTACGTGGTCGTACCATCCGTCAGAGTCGTCATAGGCGAGGATGACGGCGGTGCTGTTCCAATTCTGGGAGTTCTGGATGGCATTGACCTGATTGGCGACGAAGGCCTGCTCGTCGATCGGGTCGGAGCTTCCGGGGTGGCCATCCTGGTATTGGGGCGCCTTCAGGAACGACACGGCGGGCATGTTGTTCGAGTTGACGACCTGGTCGAACGCCGTCACGTCGTACTGGTGGTTGGCCTGGCCGTTGTGACCGATTTCCGAGACCGAAGCCGGCGGCAGGTGGTGCGGGTTGGCGGTGGAGGCAAAGTACTGGAAGGGCTCGTGGTGCGGCGAGTAGTCGACGATGGAGGCGCCCGTGACGTTGGCGTGCGTGCTCAGGCAGGAAGCCGGCGTGGATCCGGACGCCGGGGCGGTCGGGGTGAATCCACCCTGGAACCATCCCCAACTAACTCCCTTGGCGTTGAGCAGATCGCCGATGTTCTTACCTTGCGCGCCGGCCACGTTGTTGGTGGTCTTATGGCTGCTGTTGGAGCAGTCGTCGTAGACAGGGTCGGGGTCGTTGATCACTGTTCCGACGCCGCTCGGGTTTGGGACGCGTACGGTGGAGGTGCTGACTGTCGGAACGACCGGTGCACCCGCGGCAGTGAATTCCTGGATACCGTGGGTCTGGCCCGAGACCAGGTTCAACGCGCCCGGGGTTGACGGACCAAAGCCGGTGCTGAAGGACGAGTCGCTCATGGCGTAGTTCTGGGCGTAATTCCACATGCCCGTGACGGTGTTTCCGTCGTAGTAGTCCATGGTCAGGCCCGGCGCGCCATATTGGTTCGCTGCACACACGTCCTTGCTAGTGTTCTCAACGAATTTGTTCATCAGGCCACCGTTGTAGGCCAACTGCTCGGCGGTGTAGGTGTGGTTCTGGTCGCAAGTGACGGCCTGTGCCGGTGTCAGTCGCTGCGGCTGGATGGAGTTCGGGTTGTTCGGGGCCAGCAGGCCGTCGTGAGCCAGTGTCGCAATGTTCGTCGGTGTGTTCCTTGCGGCGGTGAACTGCGTTGCCGGGAGCCCGGTTCCCTGCTGGGTTTCACCTGGCGTGTTGGCAGCCTTGGGGTAGGTGGCAAAGTAGTGGTCGAACGAGACGTTCTCGCCGAAGATCACCACCACGTGCTTGATGGGTGTGGCCGTGTCCGCGTGGTTTTCGCTGGCGGTGGCCGGGCCGGCTCCGAAGCCGAACAGGCCGGCGGTGAGGGTGGAGGTAGCCAGGACCGCGGCGCCGGCGGCGGCCGCGAGTGGTTTCCAGGTGAATTGATGAGCGAGGTATCGCATGTGTTCTTCAATCTTTCTCGAGGGGTACCCGGCGCGACTTGCCGGGGTGTCGGACCCGCCCGGAAGCGGGCCGACGTCGTCTAGCCGCGGACGGGGTTTAGCCTTATTGGCCTTTGTTGGTTCCGCTGCCGGTGCCTTGGCGGGTGTTGTCCGTGCGGGGCCGCTGCAGTGTGAAGGATTCGAAGGCGGCCAGCTGTCCTTGTGGTCCGAGCACGTTGTAGTAGGTGACTTGGAGTTTGGTCATTCCGCCGGGCTGGGTTCCCGGGTCGACGGTGAAGGCAGCGAATCCGTACGAGTTGGCGGCGTCGCGCTTGGCCGACCAGGGTGCGTCTTCCTGCGTGTAAACCGGTGGCCGCCTGTTGGTCGTAGGGTTGAGCGGGCCGACGCTGGTGATAACACGGCAGGCGGGCGGATTGTAGAACATCTGGTTGGAGGTCACTGAGGTGCCCCCGCCTCCCAGGACCATGTGCACGGTGCCCTTGGTAGTGTCGATGGTCTCGGTGTTGGTGTCTGCCGGGATTGGGGTCAGTGTCGCGTTGGGCTGCTGGCCGCGGATCGGGTGAGATCGTTCGTAGTGGTGTTCGTGGCCACAGACGACCAAGTCAACGCCGTATTTATCGAACAGCGGCACCCATTCTTGCCGGACGCCCAGATCGGCGCCGTTGAGCGCGCTCGCGGTGCTGATGACGACCTGGTGCATGCAGATCACAACCCAGTCGATGTTCTTGTCGGACCGGGCAGCGATCAGTTCCTTCTCAAGCCATGCTTTCTGCGCGCCCTGGGAGTATCCGCGGACGTAGCTGCTTCCGCTGTCCTGGATGCAGACGTCATCGTTGGCCAGGCTGATCACATGCACAGAACCAACGGTGAAGGAGTACCAGAGCCCGCGGGTGATATCGGTTTGGCCCGGCTGCGGCGGTACCGAAAAGTATGTCTGGTAGGCCGCATAGCCAATTGGCCCGTTGCCAAGCTCGTTCTCATGGTTGCCCGCTGCCGGCATCCATGGCCGGTGCCGGGCGCTGCGGGAGTTGTTGTCCCAGAAATCGGTCCAGGTGCGTACTCGGTCCACGGAGCCATTGGCGTAGCAGAGGTCGCCGTTGAACAAGTGGAACAAGGGCTGCACGCGTTCGATTCCAGCGGGCATGTCCCCCGCTGCAGGCGAGCCGAGATTGTCGTTGACCCACGGCGGATTGGCGATCGTGACTCCCGCCGGCGGGACGTACTTCTTTCCCAACGTCGGTGTGCCCTGGTCGCCGAAGCTGGTGAACGTGAAAGCCTCGCGGCCACGCGGTCCGGTACGGAATGAACCAAACTCAGGCTGCGCGCCGTCGTGGATGGCCGCGTAGACGTAGTCGTGGGACGATTTCAGGCCGGTGAGTTTCGCGTGATAGGCGTAGACGATTTGACCTGACTTGCCGTCGGTGTAACTGGTCTGCACCGCATCCTGGCTCTTGCTGTAGCTTCCGTCCAATTCACCGAGCATCGCCCGGGCATGGCTGACCGGCTGCAGGGTGTGCCATGACACCACGACTTCGCTGGACGCATCCGCCCCGAACTGGAGGTGCAGGCCGTTTACGATCGGGGTTGTCAGAGGGTCGCCTACCGTCGTCGGCAACGCCGACACCTTGCCCCCAGTGGCCGCGGTGGCAGGTGCCGCGCTGGCCAGTGCTGCGCCGGCACTTGCGACTCCGGCCGCCGCGAAAAAACCGCGTCGTGAAAATGCTTTACTAAAAATTTGTCTGTCATCTGTCATGTTCAACACATTGCCGGGGCAACGGTGGCCGTTCGTGAAGGATAGCCAAATCTACGGCCACCAACAGATGAACAATAGGATTCGGTGGAATCATGTACGAATGCACTCCCCCACCACACCGCGACGGCGACGCTGAGCCGTCAGCCCGCCGACTGTGGAGCGCAGGCCGGCCCGGCCCGACCCCCGCCCCGTCAGCAGATCGTGGGACCCGTTAGCCGTGGACCGGCGTCGTAGGTTCTTCGGACCTCAGGTAGTTGAACAGCTGTCGGACCCCGAACGTCCATTCCGGCAGTTCTTCGGCGGGGGCCACATGGTTGACGAGTGTGCCGAGGTGGCGGCTCTTGATGGTGACAACGTCACCCGTCTTGTGGGTGAATCCCTGCCCCGGTGTGTCCCTGTCCTGGGTGGGTGCGAACAAGGTGCCCGTGAACAGTGCGAAACCGTCGGGGTACTGGTGGTGCGGGCCGAAAGTGGCCGCCACAAGTTCCTCGAATGGCCTGCTGATTCTGGCCACGGAATTGCGGCCCTCCATTGCGTAGCCGTCCGTACCTTCCACCCGCAGCAGGATCTCTTCCTGCCGTACCGTGTCGAGGGTAAAGCCCTCGTCAAGCAGTCGAATGAACGGTCCCAGCGCGCTGGAGGCATTGTTGTCCTTTGCCTTGCCCAAGAGGAGCGCACTGCGGCCCTCGACGTCGCGCAGGTTCACGTCGTTTCCCAGGGTCGCGCCCCTCACGTCTCCCCGCGAATTGACGATGAGCACGAGCTCCGGCTCGGGGTTGTTCCACGAAGAAAAGGATGGAATCCCCACGCCGGCGCCTAGACCCACGGACGAGAGCACCGGCGCCTTAGTGAAGACCTCTGGATCCGGCCCGATTCCGACTTCCAGATACTGGGACCATAGACCTTCGGCGATCAGGACACGCTTGGCCTCGGCGGCCTGAAGAGACCCGGGGCGAACCCCGGTGATGCTGCCGCCGAGTGCCTTGCCCACGAGCTCGCGCATCGCCGTGGCCCGGCTGGCCTCTCCGCCGCAGCGTTCCTCGATGACGCGTTCGATCATGCTGTCCACAAAAGTCACGCCGCACGCCTTGATGACCTGGAGGTCAACCGGAGCCAGCAGGCAGGGTCGACTGGTGTCCTGCCGGAGGGACGCCTCGACGACGTCGGCAGTCTTCCACCGTGGTTCGATCACCGACCTGTCGGCAATAGCCGAGCGGACATCGGCCGCCGGGTCTGTGCGCTCCAACAGCTCGGAGACCGTGCCGGCCAGGCGCTGGATATCGAACATGTCCTCTCCGCGGACCGCCACCACACGGGGACCGGCGGTTTCGACGTCCCAGATCCGGCCGATCAGTAGCGCGTCTTCAGCGTCGTCGGGTAGGACCGAGGTTGCGGTGTGGCGGGAGTTCATCGCGAACCTTCAATCGATGGTGAGTTGACAACGCGTCCCCTGGCGCGCCACTCGCCGTCCACTCGTTGGGGCACGTTCCAAGGATTGTCATCCCGCAGCGGCTCGGGCAGTCTCGCTTCGGGGAACGACTGATAGGCCACAGGCCGAAGGAAGCGGCGGATGGCGGCCGTTCCAACGGAGGTGGTGGCCGAGGTCGTGGCGGGGTATGGCCCGCCGTGGTGCTGGGCATAGCTGACCGTGACTCCGGTCGGCCAGCCGTTCCACAGCACGCGACCGCTGACGTCCGTCAGCCGCGCCGCGAGCTCGGTAACGTCGTCATCCGGCTCTGCCTGCAACGTGGTGGTGAGCTGCCCCTCGAGCATTTGTGCGAGGGCCGCAAGTTCGGACTCATCGGCGTATTCCACAACTACGCTGGCCGGCCCGAACATTTCCTGACGAAGGATCGACGGATCACGGCGCACAGCAGCTGGGGTGGTGTGGAGCAGGGTGGGCGCCGGCGTCGCCGCGAAGTCCCCTTCCACCAGGACATCAACGCCGTCGGTGTCCCGAAGCTGTTCTACTGCCTCCCGGAAGCCGTGATGCAGCCGCTCACTCAGGAGCTGGGCAGGTGCGAACCCGGCCAGGGCATTGCTCAAGAGCCTGCGGACCTCATCCCGGCCTCCAGCAGGAACGAACAACAGTCCCGGTTTGGTGCAGAACTGCCCCATGCCCATAGTGAACGAGCTGACGTAACCGTTGACGATCTCGCTTCGCCGGGACTCCCAGGCCCCCCTGGTAACGAAAACGGCGTTTATCCCGCCCAGCTCACCAAAGAGCGGGATGGGCTCGGGCCGCGCGGCGGCGCGGTCGAACAATGCCCTGCCGCCCGCCGTCGAGCCCGTGAACCCAATGGCCTTGATCAGCGGATGGTCTACCAGCGCCTCCGCTGCCGGGCGTCCGTTCACGAGCGAGAACAGGCCGGGGGGTGCGCCGGCGCCGTCAAGTGCGGCCATCACGGTTTCCGCCGTGCGCCCCGCGAGTTGCCTGTGGCCGTCATGCGCCTTGTGCACGACGGCGCAGCCGGCGGCCAAAGCCGAAGCGCTATCGCCACCCATGACACTGAAGGCAAACGGGAAGTTGGACGCCCCGAAGACCGCAACAACGCCGAGTGGGACATTGACCCTGCGGAGATCCGGGCGCGGGCCCATGCCCCAGCCGGGGTCTGCATGGTCGATCGTCGCGTCGAAGTGTTCGCCTTGCCGGATTTCTTCGGCAAAGAGCCTCAGCTGGAAGACGGTGCGCTTCAATTCGCCTTCCAGCCGCGGCGTGCTGAGATGTGTTTCCCTGACCGCCAGCTCCACGAGGGCGCCGCCGGCATTTTCCAGCCCTGTTGCAACAGCCTCCAACCACGAAGCACGGACCTGCGGACCCGCGGCGCGGCCCTTTTCGAAGGCACCGTGGGCAGCCTCCACCTTGGCGTTGAGGTCGTCAATGGTGGTGTTCATCGGACGCCGCCCGCGGGAACCAGGGACGCGCCCGTCACGGCCGCTCGGTCGCCCACCTCAAGCCAGCCGGCCCCGCTGGGGAATTCCCATGTCGTCCGGGATGCACTCAGCATCTCGGCACCCGTCCCCGGGCGGCGGGGCGCGGCATACCGGCCGTTGAGGATGCGGACGGGCTCGGCGAAGTGTTCGTGCAGGTGATCCACGTATTCGATCATCCGGCCTTCCTGCGTGCCGGTGATGGCAGCGTAGTCAAAGAAAGAGAAGTGCTGGACCAGTTCACACAGCCCCACGCCGCCGGCATGCGGGCATACGGGAACATCGAAGCGGGCGGCGAGGAGGAGGTTCGCGATGTTTTCATTCACGCCACCCACGCGGGTGGAGTCGAGCTGAAGGACATCGATGGCGCCGGCCTGCATGAGCTGCTTGAAGACAATTCGGCTGGCCACGGCCTCGCCGGTGGCGACACGAACCGGCGATACTCCGCGGCGGATGTCCGCGTGGCCCAGGATGTCGTCGGTGCTGGTGGGCTCCTCGATCCAGTACGGATCGTATTCGGCCAGCTGCTTAACCCAATCGATGGCTTCGGACACCTCCCAGCGCTGGTTGGCGTCGATGGCGATAGGAAGGTTTCCGACCGCTTCGCGGGCGATGGCCATGCGGCGGCGGTCGTCGTTTATGTCCCCGCCCACTTTGAGCTTGATCATCGAGAAGCCGTCCGCAAGGGCTTCCTTGCTCAGCCTCACCAGCTTCTCATCGCTGTAACCGAGCCACCCGGGCGACGTGGTGTAAGCCGGGTAGCCGTCGGTCATGAGTGACGCGATGCGGGCAGCCTTGCCTTCTTCGCCGGCGCGCAGGATGTCGAGCGCCTGCTGCGGGTTCAGGGCATCACGGATATGCGTGAAGTCGACAGCGTCGACGATTTCCTCGGCGGGCATTTCGCTGAGGAGCAGCCAAAGAGGCTTGTTTTCACGGCGGGCACGGATGTCCCAAAGGGCGCTGACCAACGCGCCGGCCGCCATTTGCGTGACGCCTTTTTCTGGGCCAAGCCAGCGGAGCTGCGAATCGTGGATAAGGCGCTTGGACGCGTTGCCCAGATCGTAAATCAACTCGTCAATATCGCGGCCCAGCAGCAGGCGGGAGTAGGCGTCGATGGCGTACGTAATGATGTCGTTCCCGCGCCCGCAGCTGAACACCAAGCCGTGCCCCTCCTCGCCCGCGTCCGTGCAGATGGCAACGTAAGCCGCCGAGTAGTCCGGGTCAACGTTGACCGCGTCGGAGCCATCGAGCTCCAAGGACGTGGGAAACCGGACGTCCTGGGTGGTGATGGAAATGATGGAGGGCATGAATCTCTTCTCTCAGTGAACGACGGAATCGCCGTTTCCTATATGAATTTCAATAATCATATAGGAAACGGCAGCGAGATCAAGGGATCAGCCCAGCAAAAAGCCCCGGCGCCAAGCCGGGGCTTCGTTTCACCTCACAATGTGTCGCGTTGAGGGGCCGCTGTCTTCCAGTGGCGGCAACCCTGAATTACCCGGGAAAGCCTGCGCAAACCGACCGAATGAGTTCCTGATATGTTCGGCCATCGCCGCCTCGGCCTGCTCCGGCTCGCAGGCCTCGATGGCCTCCCGGATGGCTGAGTGCTCAGCGACGGTGATGGCGCCATCGACGTCAGCAGGGTAAAGCCGGAACGTGTGCAGGTGGCAGTGCGTCTGCGCAAAGGCGTGGCGGACCACATCGTTGCCCGACGCAGCCAGGATCGTGTCGTGAAAGCGAGCGTCGTGCGCCACGAGGGCCTGGCGCCGGTCGCCCGTGCCCTGCATTGCGCTTCGGAACGCCGCCAGCTCGCTCCCGAGCACACCAGCGGGATTCGCGAGCCGATCCACCGCCGCCGAGCGCGCGGCCCAGGGCTCTACCAGAAGCCGGAATTCAAAAAGGGAGCGCAGCTCGGCCAGATCCAGTAGGGGCGTTGTACTGTAGCCGCGGCCGGGGCTGTACACCACAAGGTTGTCCCCTTCCAGCCGCTGCAGCGCCTCACGCACCGGCGTTTGGGACACGCCCAGGCTGCGGGAAACGGCGTCGATGTTGATCCGAGTTCCGGGGGGGATCTTGCCTTCGAGAATGGACGCGCGCATGGAAGGATACGCGTCGCTGACCGCGGCTTTGACTCTGGAAGACTCGGAAGATTGGCGTGGGGGCACGGGCTGACCTCTTAAAGGTGATCGGTTTTTGGATTCGCTGGGAAATTCTTCACCGGCTAGCGGCGAGGAAGCGGGTGACAGGCTTTTTCCACAACATGCAGGCTCGAGGTTACACAGATGCGGACGCCCAAGCCTCGTTGACCAGCCGAATTGAATCTGAAAGCAGCTGGATCCGTCCGGCCAACGGTAAGTCCACAGGTCGGGCGGCGATCTTAAGGCCAATCCAGTCAAGCTGGCCTGATGCATCGAGAACGGATTTCATCCGGGCCGGGGTCAGCAGGGACGCGGGTTCGCCGAACCTGTTGGTATTTGATGCCGCGGGAGGCAGATGCGCGTCAACCCAGGACGGACCGAATTCCGTGTCCTGTGACGCAGCCCCCGAAAACACAATCGATCGGAGAAGCCCTGCTGACCGGACCTCAGCGATATGCTCGAGCACACGGTCCGGATCGCGTAACTCGATAGCGGAACGGCCCCAATTGATGGAGATTCCAAAGTCTGTCCCCGAGGAAATGACGGCTGATAGCTCGTCCGTCAGGGAGAGGTAGCCGAAGGCAGGTGGATGCCCTGCTACAAGGGCATCGCAGTGCTCGACAAGCAGGCTGGTTTCCCCCCAATCCCAACTTTGTATCCGGGTTAGTGACTCCGCCAGGGCCTCACTGCTACTCATCTGTGGGGGCGGGCTATGGAACTCGACGGCGATGACAGCCTGTCGCCCTGCCGCCTGATTCAGTTTGTCTACATCGTCGCGGAGTCGGGCTGCCATTTTCAACGCTGACATCCGGCCGAGCCGGTCGCGGGAGGCAAGTCCGTACGTCGAATCCGCGGCGACCCCCCGGAGGCCGGAACCTATATCGTTCAAGACCAAGTCCCAATGAGGACGAAGATGCGTCAGCAACCAGTTATCGTCGAATTGGTGCAGCGACCCGAACCATGGAATTTCAAGGCCCCGGAGTCCGGGCATGGCCGAGAGCAGGCCAAAAAGCCGACTCTCGAACTCTGGATGCCAGTCGTTGCGGTAGGGAGACGTGGCGTACGCGCCGACGATGAGACCGCCCGGCGGACCCGCCGGCCCGTCGTCCCGGCTGCGCGTGCCGTTGCGTGATCCAGTCACTTTGCCTGTCCTCTCGATGTCCCACCCTAGACCGCGGGACCTCGTCATGTGCGGGGATTTTCCCAACTTTTGCCGAATAGCTGTAAACAATATAGGTAACTCCCGCATCCGATACGAAAACGGGTTGCGGACTTCGCTCAGGAAATCGTGGATCAGCGAAGTGACCAATGGAAGCGCCGACTGGTCCTGCCCGGGTAGCATCTGATCATCGTCGAAAGCTGTGTACGGGATGTGCATCGGCCTGACGCGTAGCGAAAGGCATCGAATTGGCCACGAACTCCCACCTGCGCCGCGAGGAGATCGTCAAGCGCGCCACCACTGTCGGCCTGGCAGGCGTGGATGAACTCGCCGCCCACTTCAATGTGACGGCATCGACTATCCGCCGCGACCTCGCGCGCCTCACCGCTGAAGGACTCCTCGCCAGGACTTACGGCGGCGCTATGGCACTGGCCGCCCATCCTGAATCCGCGCTAAGGGAGCGCGCAGGCGAAGCGTACGACGCGAAATTGGCGATCGCCCGGAGCGCAGCCGGGCTCATTCGGCCAGGAGAGTCTGTTCTACTCGACGCTGGATCGACCATCGCATTGCTTGCCCACGAGCTTAAGGCGACGAGCCGGCTTCACGTCGCCACAACGAGCCTTTCAGTCATAGCGGAGCTCAATGACAGCAAAGGCGTTGAGTTGGAGTGCCTCGGCGGAAGGCTGCGGGCACTCAGTCAAGCTTTTGTCGGCCCGTTGACGGAGGCAGCCCTGGAACGCATGACGTTTGACCGCGCCTTTCTCGGGGCCGACGGCGTCAGTGCGACCGATGGCATATGTGAGGCCGAGCTCACCCAGACGAGGCTCAAGGAACTCATGGCCCGACGCGCAGAGCGCGTCTATGTTCTCGCGCATGGCGCAAAGATCGGCCACCGGCCTTTCCACTTCTGGAGCCGCCTGGGCAAACCTTGGACGCTGGTAACTGACGAAAGCGCCGAACCGGCCGAACTAAGGGCCTTCGAAGCGGAAGGGATCGACGTGTTGGTGGCGAAAAACCCCACCGCCGAACAAGCAGACCCTCCCGGGCAACTGAAGCTGCAAAACGCTTGATTCAATGACCGGGCCACCGCGGACTGCGCGGTTCACGCATCTCTGATCTGCCCTAAATCGTAAACCCACACGACAGCGCCTCTCCCGGCAACCCGCTTCTCAGTTCTGCGCAAAATGTGCATTGCTATTGCGTAGAACGCGCATCGATGTCAAGATATATGCATCGACCATGCATTGACCTAACCCCCGTCAGTGCAAGCAGGCGCCAGCATCAACGACGTGCGGCGAGGCACCCGGAAGTAATCGACCGTGAAGCGCTTGGCCGGCGCATCTGTCAGTACATGTATCGCAAGGAGGCGCACTGTGTATGACTTGACTATCTTGATCCAGGGTTTTCCCGGCAGAAGTACCTGCCATGGTGGACTGGGATGGAGCACCGTCTCAGTCCTGAGAGGGCAAGGGGAGACCATCCTTGTCGACACAGGCGGCTACGGATACCGGGTCCCGCTCATGGCGGCTCTCGCGAACCAAGGCATCGGACGCGAGGACGTGACCGCCGTCGCGCTCACGCACTGTCATTGGGACCACGCGTGCAATTTTCCCCTTTTCCCCAACGCGCGCATCATCGTGCCGCGACCGGAGCTGGAATGGGCCGTCGAACAACCCGTAGGAACGTGGGAACTGCCGGAGTTCCACGTTGATTTCCTTAGCCAATCCGATCGCGTGGAACGGATTGCCGACGGCGCAGAACCATTGCCCGGGTTCTTTGCGTTGGCGACTCCGGGACACACGCCCGGGCACTTTGCCTACCACGCGGCGGTTGAGGGTGGCCGCGCGATCTTCGCTGGCGACGCCGTCAAGAACGAAACTGAATTGATGTCAGGGGTCGCCGACATGACCCTAGATCCTGACCTGAGCCGGGAAAGCATCGAAACCGTCCGAAGGATGCTCCTCGATGATCCTTCTTCGATTCTCGTACCCGGGCATGACCGATTGCTGAGCCTCAGAGACGGGGAGCCCATCGCGCATTCCCAGCTCGAGGCAGGAGTAAAAATCTGGCAGCCCGACGGTGCCGGAACCACAACCATCGACCTGCTTGCCGGCAGCTCCAACTAAATTCTTAGAAACAACGAGGTTTTGAAAATGAAAATCGCCCGCCGCCGTTGGTGGATCTATCTCCTGCTCTTCGTCCTGGTCATGATCAACTACATGGATCGGACCGCGCTCTCCGTCGCGGTAGCACCTATCCAGAAGGAGCTCAATCTCTCGTCGACCCAGGTAGGACTCATGCTTTCGGCGTTCCTATGGTCGTACCTGCTTTTCCTCATTCCCAGCGGCATGCTCACCGACCGGTTCGGCCCGCGGGTAGTCAACGCGGTCAGCATCGTCGTTTGGTCGCTGGCCACGATGCTCGTTGGTATCGTCCGCGGATTCGGTGGCCTCATTGGAGCCCGGCTGCTCATGGGAGTCGGGGAATCGTCAACATATCCGGCCGCCGGAAGAGTGTTGCGGGAATGGGCCCCCGCCAGCGAGCGTGGCCGCGCTGCCTCCATATACAACTCAGGTGCCTATGCGGGACCGGCCCTGGGAGCAATCTTGGCAGCGGCCCTGATTACGTCCTTTGGCTGGCAGACAATGTTCGTAATCATGGGCGCCCTCGGATTCATTTGGCTTGCTGCCTGGCTGATCTGGTTCCGTGATCCGTCCAAGGCCACGTGGCTGTCGGAGCCAGAGCGAGCCATGATCCTGGAGGAGCGGAAGGTACCAGGTGAACAGTCACAGGAGGGCAAACCCAAGGGCGGCGTCCTGAGCCTCCTGCGATACCGAAGCATGTGGGGCGTGGCGCTCATCCAGTCGGCAGCCGTCTACACGCAGTACCTGTTTCTAACTTGGCTCCCGGGATATCTGGAGCAGGTCCACCATTTGTCGATCATGAAGTCGGGACTGTTTACGGCAGTACCGTACGTCGTCGCAGTCCTGGCAGGAATCGGACTCGGTATCGTCTTTGATCGCAGGCTGAAAAGACATGCACAATCCGCGGCCCGACGCCGTTATATCGTTGCCGCTTGTCTCTTGACGAGTTCAGTCGTCCTGCTGACGCCGTTTTTCTCCGACGTCACCATGATCCTGATCCTGATCAGCATCTCGATGACCTGCATTTCTACAACCGTCTCCATGAACCTGGCGTTGCTCGGCGATTTGCTCAGGTCGCGCCACTTGGCCGGAAGGGCCAACAGCATAGCCATGATCGGGGGCAACACGTTCGGGGCCGCGGCACCGATCGTTACCGGTTACATCGTTGACACCACACACAGCTACAACAGTGCCTTCGTAGTCGCCGGCATCTTCCTGTTGGCAGGTGTCGTCGTCGCGCTGACCTTGCCGCGACACCCCATTGGAGAAGAAGAGTCGGCACATGCCCATGGCGTCGACGACGCCATCGCTGCCCCCGTCGCACAATAATCACCTTGCAGGGCCGAATGAACGCGTCTGAACCCCAGACACAAAGCTGCTGCAAAGAATCAAACAGTATTCTGCCCAATTTGTCCGAGGAAGGAGGCATCGTGGATTGTAGCCAAAATGTCGGCGACGAAGTCGCCGACGCGCTCCGGGCAATGGGCCGGAAGGGGCTGCCTGCCTTCGCGGTTGTCGCACCAGCGCTGCCCGCGGCGGCCAGAATAACCGTCGACGGGACCGCGTTGATTGATGGTCCAAGCGCAGCAGGCGAAACGAACAGCATCGATGTCGTCGAAGCACTTCGCCAGGGCGGCCTGCGTCCAGCCGTCATCAAAAGGAGCGAATATGCGGACGCACAGACTCTTGCCGACCGGATCCGCGGGGTCTTCCTTGCGGAGTGTGATGCGGCCGTCGTCGACTGCACGACAGACGAGGACCTCGTAACGGTAGCGACCGCGCACCGATTGTTGGAGTTCCAAAGCCTTCTGGTTGGCTCGGCCGGGCTGGCCGCAGGGGTCGTGAATTCCCTGCCTGGCGCTGTTCAGGCGGCAGGCCCATCACGTTGCTATGCCGGATCGGCCCATCTTTACCAAAGCCATCGGTGGCCGGCCAAAATCATCGGCAACCTGCCACAAATACAACAACCCGGTTCATTGACTAGAGGAGACAGATAATGGGACGACCGATTGTAGCCATCACGATGGGAGATCCAGCAGGGATCGGCCCTGAAATCATCGCCAAGGCTATGGCGGATCCTTCGATCCAGGATCGGGCGCGCGTATTTGTCATTGGTGACAGGGGTCGACTGGAACTGGCGATGGACGTGGTCGGAAGTGCCCTTAAGGTCAACAGCATCGGCGAGCCGTCCCAGGCGCGGTTTGAGGCTGGAACCATTGATTGCCTGGATGTGCCCAGTGTCCGCGCCGATTTACCTTGGGGAGAACTATCGGCCGAGGCCGGGCATGCGGCCTACCTGTTCTTGGAGAAGGCAGTAGAACTGTCCACGCACAACAAGATCGATGCCATCTGTACCGCACCCTTGAACAAAGCCGCACTTCACGCCGGAGGACACAAATTCCCCGGGCACACCGAATTGCTGGCGCAACTAACCGGCACGGATGAAGTCTCCATGATGCTGACGGCTCCGAAGATGAGGGTCATTCATGTGACAACCCATCTTGGCCTTCTGGATGCGGTGGCGCGAATAGACGGTCCGCTCGTCTACAGGACCATCAAACGCGGCTACGACCTCCTGATCCGTTCAGGTATCACGAACCCTCAAATCGCTGTCTGCGCCATCAACCCCCATGCCGGTGAAAACGGCTTGTTCGGCAACGGGGAAGAAGCAATCAAGATTGAGCCGGGCATCAAGCAAGCCCAGGCGGAAGGAATTGATGCCTTCGGTCCGCTGCCCGCCGATACCGTGTTCTTCCGGGCCGGCAGGGGGGACTTTGACCTTGTCGTGGCGATGTACCATGACCAGGGTCATGGTCCTGTGAAAGTTCTTGGGCTAGAGAACGGCGTCAACATCACGGTCGGCCTTCCCGTGGTTCGGACGTCAGTTGACCATGGGACGGCATTCGACATCGCAGGCGAAAACATAGCAGATCACAAATCGCTTCTCGAGGCTTTGCGGCAAGCAATCGACCTCGCCCCGCCGCGACCGGAGGGCGAATAGGCCCCGAGCATCGGGGCCTTCGCGGACAAGGCTCCCAAGAACGACTTCGGCCTGCCGGTATGCCCTATTCACGGCAGGCCGAAGTCGTTTATCCGGGAACAGCAACACCTGACATATAGAACACTAAAGGAGAAACACATGATCACCGTCAGTCCTGGCACATTAACGATCACGGCGACGGACCGTGCCAGCATGGACCGCGAACTCGATGAAGCGGTGAGCGCTGCCCGGGCGGTAGCAATGCGGGAACGACGCTGTGGAATACTCGTCTCACGCCATGGACACGACTCTTTCACGGTCGCCCTCAGCGATTCCGTTCCCTTCGGCTTGACCAGGGAATTCCAGGATTGGTGAACTGAAGCCGCTTGGCACCACTCCCCCAGGAAGACTCCTGTAAGCACAAATATGCGCGTTCGGCGCAGATTCCGCGACGTACGCTACACGTAATCGGCGCGAAATCGACGATTTTAAGGTTGAGACATGGCCGTATCCATCAAGGCGACACTCCGGAAAATCCCGGGCGGGATTTTTCTATTTGCTGCCTCCCAAGCGCAGCGAATCAACGTGAGCGCTCAGGCTGCTCCCATACAGATCGCCGCATAGTGGAGCTCCTTATCGTCGCCGATGACCTCACCGGGGCTGCTGACGCTGCAGTCCCGTTCTCAGCGAGCCGGGAAACCGCTGTGCTCGTTCATCCCACCGTCGCTTGGCCGCCCGCAGAGGTCCTTGCGATTAATACTGAATCCCGTTACGCGGATGGTCTCACTGCGAGGAAAACGGTGGGTGGGCTCGTTTCACGGGCCGGCCGGAATGGCGCCCGCGTCTTCAAGAAAATCGACTCGCTGCTGCGGGGCAACGTTGGAGTCGAAATCGCGGCTTCCCTCGAAGCCTTGCGTTTGCCCGATCGCCCGATACTCGCGATCGTGGCGCCCGCGTTTCCCCGAACCGGACGCACAACCCTCAACGGAATCGTGCACGTGGCCGGCACTCCGCTCGGCAGCCAACGTCGAGTAGCAGATGTGCTGTCCGGGCCCGGACTAAGCCACGCACTTGTCTCGACTGACGACTGGACCGACCCTGCTTCCCTCGCGGCTCGCTTCGAACAGATCCTTAGCGCGCACATCGACACGGCTATTGTCGATGCCCGGAACGATTCCGACCTGGCTGCCATAGTCGCGGCCGCCGAATCCCTCGGTGACCGGGCACTCCTTGTCGGCTCCGGGGGCATCTCGGCGGCACTCGCCTCGTCGTTGAAATCCGACGAGCCTGCGAAGCGGGCACGGCCGATCCCAGTCAAGGGTGGGCATCGGGCCGGAGGCCACTCCCTCGTCGTCATCGGAAGCTATGCGCCGACGAGCCGTGCCCAATTGGATGAGCTCGTCAGAGCCGGATTCCAGCACATCCATCTGGACCACACCGAAAGGCTGGACGCCGGAGACCCCTCTGGAGCAATCAACGTCGGTGCAACGATTGCCACTCTAAGAGACGCCCTCGATCGTGGACAAGCCGTACTCACCCCGGATCTGGCTGCCGCCCTGGACAAGAAGCAGGCGAAGATCGTAGCCGCCGCGATCGGCGCCACGGCGGCAGCGGCTGCGTCCCACGCATCCTCGATAGTCGTCTCCGGCGGAGAGACAGCCGTGGCAGTGCTAAACCACCTTGGCGTGGCCGTCCTGAACATCAGAGGCGAAATCCTGCCGGGGATCGTCGACGCCGAGATGCCCGGCCATATACAGCCGTTCATAACCAAATCCGGCGCGTTCGGCGACGTCGACGCCCTCACGTCCGCCGTCGCGTACATCGAACAGCCGCAATAAGAGAAGAAAAGCAACACGCGCCGAGGTGAAATAGTCGAACCATGAATGCTAACGGGCGGCGAACAACGATAGCCGCAATACTCGAGGTCCGTCCGGCTACTGTCGAAGAGCTCGCCGAAGAATTCGGTGTATCGCTTTCGACGATCCGCCGGGATCTCGAACGCCTCACGGCCAGCGGTCGAATTCATCGCACCTATGGAGGCGCCGTCACCGCTGGCTACTCTCCACGCGAGCAGAGCCTTCAGGAGCGCGAGCTCGTCGCCCGTGACGCGAAGCTCATGATCGGTCGGTTCGCAGCTTCGCTTGTCGCTCCGGGTTCCGTCAATCTGCTCGACGCCGGCACAACAGTCGGCGCTCTCGCGGAGAACCTGACAACCCGCTCGGAACTGACCATCATCACGAATGGGATGACGTGCGCCCGGATACTCGAGCACGCCGAGGGTGTCGATCTCGTGTTGTTGGGAGGACACCTGCGTCACATCAGCTCCGGAACTGTCGGCCCCCTCGCGGAAGCGGCATTGACTAGCCTCACCGCGGACGCGGCATTCCTGGGGGCCGATGGGGTGGATCCCCTTCGTGGTCTCAGCGAAACCACTGATCAACAGGCTTCGCTCAAACGCGCCATGATCTCGGCAGCCAACGAGATTTATGTGCTGGCCGACGCCAGCAAATTGGGTGCCAAATCGGCACACTGGTGGGCAGCGATCGATCGTCCTTGGACCCTTATCACCGACTCATCCATCACTCCGGAGCAACTCGCCATGTTCCAAAGCCACCCCGATATCAGCGTCCACGTCGTATCTGACTAGAGAGCAACCACCGGCTGGGTGGTTCGCCTGAATTTGAGGATCAGTGCCTGTTCGGCCGCTGTGGGCTGCCGGGCGGCGGAGCGGGCCAACTGGATCCTCCAGCTCAGGGGAGTTTTGATGGACCAAGTGCCAGCCCCGGTCTCTTTTGAAAGTGCGGACCGGGGCAGGAAGACAACTCCAAGGTCCTGCCGCACGAGTTCCAGGGCCATGGAAAAGGACACGACCTCGGTGGAGACCGTACGGTTCAGTGCGGCAGAGCTGAAGGAGTTGTCCACAGTCGCGCGGTTTCCCCATCCCTCGGGAAAGTCGATAAAGGGTTCGTCGACGAGCTCGGACAGAGCCACGCGCTTCCGCCCGGACAGGCGGTGCCGGACCGAGCAGACAAAGTCAATTCCCTCGACGTGCATGGGGTATAGCTCAAAACCTGGAGCAGTCTGCTCGGGCACGGAGACCAGCGCCAGGTCCAAGGCTCCGGAGCGGAGGTCTTCCAGGCTGGTACGCGTGCCTTGGACGGTTTGCCGGAGCTTCACGACGACGTCCGGATAGTCCCGGCGGACCTCTTGCAGGATCTGCAACACATCAATGGATCCGACGTGGGCAAGCGTGCCGAGGACAACTGTCCCTCGAACCGCCCCTCTGGCGGCGTCGACGGCGTCCCGTGCGGCCTGTACATCCGCCAAGACCACGCGTGCGCGCGGGAGCAGCACCTCCCCCGCAGACGTGAGCCGGATGCTGCGGCCCTGGCGCACGAACAATTCTGCGCCAAGCTCGCGTTCGAGTTGTTTGATGCCGGCCGAGACGGCGGACTGGACGATGTTGACCCGGCGGGCGCCCCCGGTGAAACTCAGGGCCTCGGCGACCGCAAGGAAGTATTCGAGGTGAAAGAGCTGCATGTCTCTATTATCGCTGATCGCGATGGATACTAGCGTTAATAAGCGTTGGACGCGATGGCAGACCAATTGAATACTGGAGGAATGGCTAGTACTTCAACTTCGTTTGCACCCAGCACCGCGGCTACTCGGACGCACGAACGCCGGCACGCACGAGGATTCTGGATCGTCGCCTTCGTCTTCATGATCACGATGGCCTTCGCCTCGGCCCCCGCCCCGCTGTATGTGCTCTACCAGCAGCGCGACGGTTTCAACGCCTTCACCGTCACGCTCATCTTCGCGGCGTACGCTGCCGGAGTGGTGGTCAGCCTTTTCCTGGCCGGACATATTTCCGACAGATTCGGCCGTCGTCGGGTTATCGCACCCGCCGTTGTGCTCAACGTCGTGGCGGCGCTGGTCTTCCTGGTCTGGCCGGAGCTACCGGGTCTGCTGCTGGCGCGATTCATCTGCGGCTTAGGCATTGGTATGCTCACGGCCACCGCGACAGCGCATATGACAGAACTGCGCAGTGTGGCAAGACCCGGCGCAAGATCCCGGCGGGCCGAGGTTATCTCCACCGCCGCCAATATCGGGGGCCTCGGCCTTGGCCCCCTCCTCACCGGCTTTATGGCCGAGTACGCGCCGATGCCCCTCTACACCCCGTACGTCGTATTCGCGTTCCTGCTGCTGATCGGGCTGTTGCTGGTGGTCACGGTTCCCGAAACCGTCAACACGGTCGACGGAACCTGGACCTACCGGCCCCAGCGGATGAACATTCCTCAAGCCGCGCGGGGACAGTACCTGGCTTCAACCCTTCTGGCCTTCGTTGGATTCGCCGTCTTCGGCTTTTTCACCTCTCTGGCCCCAGCCTTTACCTCGGGGCAGTTGAGAATTGCTTCCCACTTGGTGGCCGGCGGGGTGACATTCGTCGTTTTCGCCTCCTCGGCATCCTTCCAAGTCCTGTCCTCCCGCTGGTCGCGCACCGCACAGCTCGCCGCCGGACTCAGCCTCCTCGCGGCCGGAATTGCCGCGGTCATCGCTGCAATCGCCTCTTCGTCACTGCCGCTGCTGATCAGCGGCGGAATCGTTGCCGGCTCCGGGGTCGGCGCGACGTTCAAGTCCGCAATCGGCTCGGTGATCGCCATCTCCTCGGCGGACACCCGAGGGGAGGCATTGACCGGGCTGTTTCTCGCCGGCTACATCGGTATGGCGGTTCCCGTCGTTGCGCTCGGTCTGATCATGCAATCCCTGCCGCTGGTCCAGTCCGTCGTGATATTCGGCAGCGTAATGCTCGCGCTCACCGTCGTCACCGCCTTGGCCTTGATACGCACTCGCCCGACTATGAGAAGCTGAGAAGTCTGCTCTTGGGTCAGGGTGGACCTGGCTTCAGGAACGTGGATGTTTCAGGCACGCTCCGGGAGGCCGCTGTCTCCTTGAGTGAGGGTCTGTCTTCCCCGGTGGATGGCGGAGCGAGGTTCAATGGCCCACGCTGCCCCGTGCAGGAGACGGGCCAGCGATCCCCGCAGGCGGACCAGGCCCCTGCGGGGGCTTCCGGCCGGTCGTGGAGGAATGACCGGGGCATTTGGCAATGCGCTGAGTGCTTCATGGTTGACGGACTTGACGACTGCACAAGCCATCATGAGTGAAAAATCCACAGTTCTCTTCTGTCGTTGTTACGCACCGGAATGCGCCCTTGCACAGGCATCCTTCAGGCACAGGTGAGTGGGGGGTTTGGAGGGACTCATCCGGAAACCGGTTTCGTTACGTCCCCACAGACAACGTTATGTGGCGAGGGGAATCATGTCAGCAGCTGTGCCGCTCCCTGGTTTTCCTAGGACTGAGCGACCTACCTTCCCTATCGAAGGCGGAGTCGGTGCAGCCGGCAATTGACGGCTCTCGACGACGTCGACATGCCGCTAGCTGAGGAAGCCGAGGTACATCGGGCAGACCGGCCATGAACCTACCCGTCTTGATCCCGCTGGCAAGCACGGGAGCCGAGGCGGTCAACAGTCAGGGCCAAAGCGGCCCCTCACCTGCGGGCACCCCTGCGGAAGAAACCTGGCCACGGATTCGAGCAGGGCCAGTTGAGGATAGGCTTCGGTGCCCATGCCCTCGTCATACGGCACTGTCTCACTTCGCTTTCCCGCCTCAAGCAAGGAGGGAATCGCTTTTGACGACTCTGATCATCGGTGAAAGGAGTTCCAGAAGGTTCAGCGCCTGCTGATGCGCGGCATCGCTTTGGCCGGCGCAGGCGTCCTCGACCACTGTGACGAATCGGCCTGCGTCAGCGGCGCCGAGAGCGGTGGCCAGGATGCAGCAGTCGGTCGCAACACCGGTGAGGACTACCTCTTCCCCGACGGGAATCCGCTCGGCCAGCTTTTCACCCCATTTCGAGAACGTCGGAAGATCAATGGAGCCGTGGACTTCGACGTCCGGAAGGGCGATGTTCCATATGGGATCGGCGGGATCCAGGCGCATGCTTTGCCAGCGGTCGTAATAGGAGGACCATGAGCCATTCTCTGTGGGGTCGGGGACAAAGCGCGTGAGGATGGGATCCAGTCCGGAGTCCGACAGGGCGGCGATGTTCCGGGCCGCTTCGTCGTACCGCGGGACGTGCCACTCCCCCGATTGGTGGAAGGCGTGTTGCATGTCAATCACCACCAGATATCGCTTTGCCCCGCCCGTTGAAGCCCTGTTGTTGCTGCTAGTCACGATGTGTGGCCTTCCTTGCCGGCAGAAGGGTCGGCGATGCCGATGTATTGGGTGGTTGTGTACTCAGCGATCCCCTCGGCGCCGCCCTCCCGGCCGAGGCCTGATTGCTTGACGCCGCCGAAGGGGGCAGCTGCATCGGATATCACTCCGGCGTTGAAACCGACCTTGCCGAACTCGATCTGCTGGTCACCAGGTCAAACGCGCGGCGCAGGATTTCGGACCGTTCGCGGGGTGCACTGCGCGCCCAGGCGGCCTGGGCCGCGTCGGCGGGGTCAAGTGCGGCGACAGCGTCCTCGCTCGTAGCCGAGGCCAACGTGGAGAGCACGTCCCCGGTGGCGGGATCGTTCACGTCGAACCTGCCGCCGTCGGACGCCTCCCGCCACCGCCCATTGATCAGCAGCCCGGTCGGGACGGACGCGAGGAGTTCTGCTTCACGCTCGATGGTCACCGTGTTTCCTCCAGCCACTGAGGGTTCCTTCCAAATGTCTTGTGGGTTGGTCATCGTGTGGAAATCACACTCCAGCCGGTTGCTGAGTCGGCTGATCTTCGAAGGCTCCGCCCACCGGAAGGCGCCTTGTTCGTCGTGGATCGTCAGCCTTTCGGGTAACAGAGTTGCGGGACTCATGGTGCTCCACGTCCGGTTCGATCGGTGGCCGGGTCGGTGGCTCCCCACCTGGCGGCGGGGAGCCACCCGCTTTAGAGGGTGCGCCCGGCTGCGCTGCGGTCCAGCAAGTCGTGCCCGGAGAGGCGCCGACGGCGGTGGGTGAGGAAATATACGCCGGTCGCGACGGCGGCTCCGACATAGTAGGAGAGGTCACCGATCTGGGGGAACGCAGTGGCGATGGGGCCCGTGTAGATGGACGACATCCAGAACGGGGAGGAAAGGACGACGCCGGCAGCCCAGGCCACGAACCCCCATTCGAATTTCCGGCTCTTATCGAATAGCTCACGAAGTCCGCGCTCGGTCCGCCGGCCTCCGAACAAGTAGTCGCAGACGAGGACCGCGACGTACGGGGCGATGCAATATGCGGTCAGGTTGAGGAATGCCGTGAAGCCTTCGTTGAAGCCGCCCTGGCCCCAGAGTGCCACAAGGTAGGAGGCAATGCAGATGAAGATAACTCCCGTGTGGCGTTTGACCGGCACACCCATCGTCTGGATGGAGATGGCACCGCCGTAGACGTTCAGGAAGTTCTGCGTGAAGGAGGACAATGCGACGACGCCGAGGCCGATCGGCGCCCACCCACCCATGAGTTCCTTGAGGGCGCCGATACTGTCGGACGCGGTGGCTGTTGAGCCGAGGACCGTGCCGAGAACGCCCATCCAGACCATCGTGACCGCGTTGCCGAGCATTGTGGCCCATCCGGCGCCGCGGCGGTTGCTGGCGGTGTTGGGCAGGTAGCGGGAGTAGTCGGAGGCGAAAGGCATCCAGGCGACGATGAAGGAGAAGAACCAGCCGAAGAAGATAATCCATCCGCCGATGCCGTCGAAACCCTTTGCCGCTGGATTGAAGTCATTGACGATGTGTCCGTTGGCGGCTGCCACCACGGTGATGAAGACGAAGCCGATCACCTGGACGTATGAAAGGATGCGTTGGAGGAAGTGGATCAGGTTGTATCCGATGACCGCTACGCCGAGCTGGATGCCCATCAGGACAAGCGACGAGAGCCAAAAGGGAATGTCGGTGAGCAAAGCGATGGCCTTACCGCCGAGGATGACAGTCACTGCCGCCCAGCCGATGCCGGCGAAGACGTTCACGTATGCCACGGGGAACAGGTTGCCGATGAATCCGAGCGGACCGCGCCCTTGCATCTGCTGGGGTACGCCCAGCCGGACGCCCATCGCGGAGAGGTAACCCATTCCGGCCGAGGAGGTAACACCCGCAAGCACAATCGCCAGCGCTGCGGCCCAGAAGGGAAGTCCGAAGTAGGTGGCACTGAAGCCGAGGACGACGATGGGGAAGTTCATGCCGGCTGCGAACCAGAGGAAGAACTGCGAGCGCGGCTTGCCGTGGCGTTCGACGTCGGGGATGTGCTCGATGCCGTACGGCTCGATCTTAGTGAGGCTGTCGCGATAGCCGCGATCTACAGCAATGCTGTCTTCTGAGACGGAACTCATGGTGTCTGGGCTCATTTTTTGTCCTATGGTGGAATGCGCACCTAGGTGCGCTGCTTGAGAGAGCAGGTTGTGTCGGTGCGGCTGGTTTCCCGTGCAAGGCTCATCAGCCGTGCCGACACTTAGAGTTCGGCGAGATTTCCGCCGTCGTAGAACCGTCCGGCCTTGTAGACCATCGGCGCAGAGTCGTCGATTTCGGCGTGCCGGACCCGGCAGATGAAGACCGTGTGGGTCTTCGCCTGGAAGCGCTCCTGGATTTCTGCTTCCAGGGAAGCAGCGGATCCGTCCAGAAGCGGACTGCCGTTAGGTCCCTCGTGCCACTCGAGCTCCGAAAACTTGTCCGGAGCCTTGGAAGCGAAAACACGAACAGTTTCGCGTTGTCCGGTTCCCAGGATGTTGATGCCCAGGTGGCTCGATGAGAACAGCGCCGGGTAGGTGCTGGAGGTTTTCTGGACACAGATCAAAACCAAGGGCGGCTCGATGGAGACAGAGCAGTACGAGTTTGCTGCCAGCCCTTTAGGGGTTTCGCCTTCCTTGGTGGTGACCACGGTGACGCCGGTGATGAACTGACGGTTGAACGCTTTCATCAAGTCTGCATCCAGCTCCGGGGAGTCTCCGCTGTCTCCGACTTCAGGCGTAGCTGTCCCCCGCAGCGGGCGAATCCCAAGTGCTGCCAGCAGTTCGCTACCGTCCCACGTCACGGTTTCCTTCGTGATCTTTCCGTCCTTGAGGACCAGGATGTTCGAGCCCCTGGTCTGGACGGTGAGTCCTGTTGCCGGAACCCCGAGGTACTCGCGGATGTGGGTGCCGGTGGACGTCCAGAAGACGGCCACCGTTCCGTCCCCTTCAACGATGTTGTCGATAGTCGTGCGCAGGTCCGGGAAAGCGTCCCGCACCGCGGCGATCTCGGCTTTTAGGCCAGTGATGTCGACGGTGACGCCCGTCGCCTTGCTGATTCGCGTGTAGTCATCCGCTATCAGACCGTCAAGGGCATTGAGGTCACCCTTGTCCCAGGCTTCGCGCCAAGCTGATGTGATGAGCGGTTCAAGAGTCTGTTGCATACCAATGACGGTAAGGCAGGTCACATGTTGGGGTCAATAGCCTGACTAAAAGACCTTTAAATTGGCGTAAATCCGCGGAAGACGGGAAAGGTCAATCGCGCCCTTGACTGATTTCATGCATGCATCATAAGCTGCTTGTATGCAAGACGCTCTGATGTCCACTACAGAAATTGTCGAGCAGGAAGGCCTCCTCGAGAGGATCCGGAGGCTCGTCCTAGGCGGCGAGTTCCCACCGGGCGCGCTCCTGCCCGAGGCGTACCTCGCCCAGGAGTTCGAGGTCAGCCGGACTCCTGTTCGGGAGGCCCTTAAACAACTCCAGCAAGAAGGGCTGGTGGAAATCCGTCCGAAGGTCGGAACCTTCGTGCGGGAGCCCACCCGCCGGGAGATCGTCGAACTCTTCCAGCTCAAGGAATCCTTGGAGGGCTTGGCCGCATCGCTGCTGGCCCGGCGCGGGGACGTCTCCGAGTTGTCAGTGCTCCGCCGGAACCTCCAGGACTCCGACGAGGCAGTCCTCACGGGAGACAAGGAGGCCTATGCCCGGCTCGTCCACGAATTCCACTGGACGATTGTCCGCGGCTCGGACAACCTCAAGCTTTACGAACACTATGAACGGCTCATGAACCAGCTGGCGTACCAGAGGCTCGTAGTGCGCACCGTCGAACATCCGGGCCGGATCGCCGCCTCCACCCGGGAGCACCATGCCGTCCTCGAAATGATCGAGCACAAGGACCCCTTTGGCGCCGAGGCGGCCATGCGGAACCACGTCTACGCTACGTCCCGCGAAGCCCTGAACCCCGACCCTGCGCTGGAACGCCGGAACTAATAAACGACAACACGAGAGGAAGCCATGCGTTTCTCCATTATTAAAGAGCTGCAGCGTGCAGTGGGTCTCTTCTCCCGGAAGGTCATGCCCCGGTTCACCCGGGAATCCGCCCCGGCCGGTACCGAATGATGGGCGACCAGGGCTGCGGTATCCGCAAGATCGTCTATTACAGCGAGGAGCTCCTCCTCGAGAACGGGTCCGCCCCGGCTGTGCCCGCAGTTCGGGCCACGGCGGCCGCGGTCGTCGCAAATCCCTGGCTGGGCGGAAAGCCGAGCGATGACCTGTCCGCGGAGGTGGTCCGGCTTGCCCCCGTACTCGCTCGGAAGCTCGCTGACGTCCTCATTGCCGGGCTAGGTGGCGTGGATGCCATCCAGGCCTTCGGCAAGGCAGCGATCGTGGGAACGGGCGGGGAGATCGAGCACGGCGCTGCGCTCATTCACACTCCGTTTTTCGGCAACCTCGTCCGCGAGTATTTCGAAGGCGAATCGATCATCTGCTTTGCGGATGATCGGGCCGACGCCGGCAGCACTCTCGTCGTGCCCCTTTGGCATAAAAACGCTGCCGCAACCCGCACGCACTACCAGACCATCACCACGCGGATCGGTGACGCGCCCCGGCCCGGCGAGATCGTCGTCGTCCTTGGCGCATCCACCGGGCCCCGCCCCCATTCGCGTATCGGGGACCGCCTCACCGACCCGATCGTTAAAGCAGACACACTAGGAGAATTGATTTCATGAGCATCCGCAAGATCGTCACCTTCACCGAAGACGTACTCATCGAAGGCGGACGGGAGGTCGCACCCTCCGCGCGTGTCGCCGTCGTCGCGGCCATTGTCAAAAACCCCTGGGCCGGCCAGGGCTTCGTCGAGGACCTCTCCACAGGAATCGACGCCAACGCCTCCGACATCGGGGCGCTGCTTGCCCCCCGCGTGCTCGAAGCTCTCGGCGCCCCGGCCGAAGCGTACGGCAAGGCCGCAATCGTCGGCCTGAATGGTGAAATCGAACACGGTTCCGGCCTCATCCACACCCTTGCCTTCGGAAACCACTTCCGTGACGCAGCCAACGCCACAACGTTGCTGCCAGCCGTGGAAAAACGCGGGCCCGCCGGGGTTGTCTTCGACATTCCCCTCAAGCACATCACGGACGCGACCATCCGCTCCCACCACCAGAGCATCGAGGTGCGCATCAATGACGCACCCCACGCAGATGAAATCGTGATCGCCCTCGCCGCCGCTGCCCAGGGACGCCCTCAGCAACGCCTCGCGGCTTTCGCCACCGAAACGAATTAGAGGAAGGCCCTCGTGAGCCGCGTCCGCATAGCCCTGATCCACGGCGTCGGCCTCGACGGGTCGATGTGGAGGCCCCTGCGTGAATTCCTCGAACCGGAATACGACGTCCAGATCCTCGAACTTCTGGGCCACGGACGGCGAGAACAGCCAGCCCCCGAAGGACTGACGCTTCAAGATCTTGCGGCGGACGTCGCAGAGCGGCTCGAACCGGGTACCCATGTTGTCGGCTTCTCGTTGGGCGCCCTGGTAGCGCAGCATCTGGCCCGGTTCCGGCCTGACCTCGTCGCCTCGCTGGTTTCGGTCGGATCCGTGTGCGCACGTACAGCGGAGGAACATGCGGCGGTGATGAAGCGCCTGGCCGCAGCGCAATCGGACTTCCCCGCGACGGTGGAGGCATCAATCCGCCGTTGGTACCCGGAAGGCTCTTCCGTCCCGGCGGAGATGGTCGAAGCGACGCGGGAAGTCCTGCTTCGCAACGACCCGAAATCGTTCCTTGCCTGCTACCGCGTGTTCGCAACCGCCGACGCAGAAATCGCGCCCGAACTCTCCCGGATCACCGTTCCCTCCTATGCCGTGACCGGCGAGCTGGACCCCGGGTCGACGCCGGAGATGAGCGCCCGGCTGGCCGCGGCCATACCAGGCAGCACCTACTCCGTCATCAGCGGGGCCCGGCACATGATGCCGGTAGAGCGTCCCCAAGAGCTCGCCACCGCTCTCATCGCATTCATCAAGGAGCCTTCACATGTCCACTGATCGCAGCTACGAACACTTCATCAACGGGGAGTGGGTGCCGCCGTCCTCCGGGGATTACTTCGAAAGCACCAACCCGGCGACCCTGGACGTGCTGTATCGGGCCGCACGCGGCAACGAAGCCGATGTCGCCCGGGCAGTGTCCGCCGCGGCGGCAGCCTTCGAAAACCCTGCATGGCGGGACCTCAGCCAGACAAAACGGGGACACTTGCTCCGCCGCCTGGGCGACCTCGTGGGCGAGCACGCCGAGGACCTCGCCCGGATGGAGTCCGAAGACAACGGCAAGCTCCTGCGGGAAATGCGCGCCCAGCTCGCCGCCATGCCCGAGTATTACTACTACTACGCCGGGCTGGCCGACAAGATACAGGGCGACACCATCCCGGGCTCCAGCAAAGCAATGCTGAACTACACCCTCCGGGAACCTCTCGGGGTGGTGGGTGCCATCACCCCGTGGAACTCTCCCCTGACCCTGACCACGAGCAAGCTCGCCCCTGCCCTCGCGACCGGTAACACCATCGTAATCAAACCCTCCGAGTACACCTCGGCAACCGTACTGCGCCTGGCCGCGCTGGCCGACGAAGCCGGCTTCCCGCCCGGTGTCATCAATGTCATCACGGGCTTCGGAGCAGAAGCCGGAGCGGCCCTGGTCGATGACCGCCGCCTGGCCAAAATCTCCTTCACCGGCAGCACCGCCACGGGCGCCCGCATTGCTGCCTCCACCGCGTCCCGCTTTATCGGCTCGACACTGGAACTCGGCGGCAAATCACCGAACATTGTCTTCGCCGATGCCGACGTCGCCAATGCCTCCATGGGAGTCGTGGCCGGCATCTTCGCCGCGGCCGGCCAGACCTGCATCGCCGGCAGCCGCGTGTTCGCCCACAAGGCTGTCTACGACGAACTGCTGGAGCGTGTAGCCAACCGTGCCCGCAGCATCGTGATCGGAGATCCGCTCCTTGACGCCACCGAGCTCGGGCCGCTGGCCTTCCAGGACCAGCGGGACAAGGTCGCCAACTACGTCGACCTCGGCGTCTCCGAAGGTGCCACTGTTTTCACCGGCGGCGGCCGGCCCGACATCGGGCTCGGCGGCTACTTCTTCGAACCTACAGTCCTCACCGACGTCGACAACTCCATGCGCGTCGTCAGGGAGGAGATCTTCGGCCCCGTCGCAGCCATCATGCCGTTTGAAACAGAAGAAGAAGTGCTCCGCCTGGCAAACGACACCAGTTACGGGCTGGCCGCCGGAATCTGGACCACCAACCTTGCCAGGGCCCACCGGATGGCCAGCCGCCTGGAAGCAGGCACGATCTGGGTCAACACCTACCGCACGATGTCTCCCCAATCGCCCCGGGAAGGCTTCAAGACCAGCGGAGTCGGAGTCGAACACGGCATGGAGAGCATCCGTGAATACACCAGGCTCAAGAGCGTCTGGATCAACACGGACGAATCCCCCATTGCCGACCCTTTCATCATGAGGAGCTGACCATGCCCTTCGTCAGCGAGCATGCTGCGTTTGTTCGTCCTCCGCAGCTAGAGGAGTCGTAATGCCTCTTATCGAAGTCTCCATTGCCCGCGGCCGCACCCCGGAGCAGCTCCGAGCGCTCATCGGCGAGCTTCACCGTGCCGCCGAAAGCTCGGTGGGCGCGGCACCCGAAAACACCACGGTCATCATCCGCGAAATCGAGCATGAACACTGGTCCCGCGGAAATCAAACCATCACCGAACGCAACGCAGCCGCCCAGTAATAGGCACCCATCCAGCACGTATCGGCGAACGTCGCCGGCAGAACGAAGGAGTCTCTAATGCGCTTTTCCCTTTTCGCTCATATGGAGCGCTGGGACGAGACCGTCTCACACCAAGAATGCTTCGAGAACCTGACCGAGCTCGCGCTCATCGCTGAGGCCGGAGGCTTCAGCACCATCTGGATCGGTGAGCACCACTCGATGGAGTACACCATCTCCCCCAGCCCGTTGCCCCAGCTCGCATACCTGGCGGCGCGCACGTCACGCATCCGCCTGGGTGCCGGAACGATCATCGCACCCTTCTGGAACCCGCTCCGTGTCGCCGGCGAGACGGCGCTCCTTGACGTCATCAGCAACGGCCGGATGGAAGTGGGACTCGCCCGAGGTGCTTACCAGTTCGAGTTCGACCGACTCATGGGCGGGATGTCCGCAGTCGATGGCGGCAAGCATTTGCGCGAACTGGTACCTGCCGTTCGTGCACTGTGGGAAGGTGACTACGCCCACGACGGCGAGATCTGGCAGTTCCCGACCTCGACGAGCGTCCCGAAGCCCGTCCAAAAGCCGACGCCGCCCATGTGGATTGCCGCCCGTGACATCTCCTCACACGAGTTCGCGGTCGCCAACGGTTGCAACGTGATGGTCACTCCCCTCATGAAGGGCGACGAAGAGGTTGAAGACCTTGCGCACAAATTCGACACCGCGGTAGAACGCAACCCCGGAGTCCCCCGGCCGGATCTCATGGTGCTCCGCCACACCCATGTCCACCCCGCAGACGACCCCGAGGGATGGCGGCGTCCTGCCGAGGGCATTCAGAAGTTCTACCGGACGTTTGATGCCTGGTTCGGAAACAAGACCACTCCGAAGAACGGCTTCCTCGAACCGAGCCCGGCCGGGAAATTCGCCGATCGCCCGGAGTTCACCCCTGAATCCCTCCACAAGACTGCGATGATCGGGACGCCTGACGAGATCACCGAGCGCATCCGCCACTACGAGGCACTCGGCGTCGACGAGTTCAGCATCTGGTCCGACAACAGCCTCACCCACGAGGAGAAGAAGCGTTCCCTGGAACTCTTCATCGAACACGTCATGCCGGCCTTCCAAGAGCAGCGCGTACCCGCGGCACACTGAAGTCGGCCGTCAGCATCCCGGCAGGCCGGAAGCCCGCCGATCCCGGTCCCGGATGCGCGCACCGCCTACTATCCATGCGCGCAAAGGCGTAGCGTCTATTCAACGGAATAAGCGATCGACGGGTTTACCCAGGGCCGCATAGCGCCGCGCCGGTCGTGAGCCGTTGAAGGAGGCGGGGATGGCTGGATGGAATGCTGACACGGCAGCCGGGCCGGTGGGGTCCGGCACAGTTACCTTGGTGGAGGGTTCGTCCTTTTGTATTTCCTCGGCCAATGGAGACATCCATCCCGAGCATCCGCACGGTGTTTTCCATGACGACACCCGCATTTTGTCCCGATGGAACCTCGCAGTCAACGGCCAGCCCCTGGAGCCTCTGACGGCGGAGACGAAGGAACCCTACCGGGCTTTGTTCATTGGCCGTGTTCCCCGCTCCGACGGGTACGCGGACAGCCCCATGATCGTGGAGCGCCTGCGGGAAGTCAGTGCCGGGATCCTGGAGGAGATCACCCTCCGGAACTACTCCTCCGACGACGCCGAATGTGTGGTCACCCTCAGCGTCGAAGCCGACTTCGCGGATCTCTTCGAGGTAAAGGAGGCTCGCGTCCAGCGGCGCTGGGAAGAATCCCGCCACCCGGAGGGCGACTGCCTGACCATTAGGGCCGCCTGGCAGGACCTCCGGAAGGGTATCGTCGTCAAGGCAAGCGGCGCCGACGTCTCCCCGGAGGCCCTGAGCTACCGGCTGGTTGTCCCGCCGCACGGCCACTGGAGCACCTGGGTGAGCGTGGTGCCCGCCGTCGACGGCGCCGTACCGGTGGCATCGTTCGTTCGTCCGGCCGAAGGGGAGGTATCCCGTAGCGACCGCCGCCGCCAGGAATGGGTGGCGAAGATTCCCCAACTGCATATGGGCAACCGTTCGGTCGAACGGACCCTGCGGCGCAGCTACGACGACCTGGGCGCGCTTCGCATTGAGGATCCTGCCCATCCGGAGCGGATCGTGGTGGCCGCCGGCGCTCCGTGGTTCATGACGCTCTTCGGCCGGGACTCGCTCTGGGCTTCGGAAATGGCGCTTCCCGTGGACCCGTCCCTGGCACTGGGCACCTTGCAGACCCTGGCCGACCGCCAAGGCAGCGTGGTGGATCCCATGAGCGAGGAAGAGCCGGGTAAGATCCTGCACGAGGTCAGGCTCGGAGTCTCCAGCGGGCTCTCCCTGGGCGGCAAGTCCGTCTACTACGGCAGCGTCGACGCCACCCCGCAGTTCGTGATGACGCTCGGATCGGTGAGCCGCTGGGGTTTTGCCAAGGACACCATCGAGGCGCTGCTGCCCCACGCCGACCGCGCACTGGACTGGGTCCGCACGTACGGGGACAAGGACGGCGACGGGTTCGTCGAATATGAGCGCCTCAACGACCAGGGCCTCATCAATCAGGGCTGGAAGGACTCCTGGGACGGCATCAACTTCGCCGACGGCCGGCTGGCCGAACCCCCGATCGCGCTCTGCGAAGTCCAGGCTTTGGTCTACACCGCGCTGTTGTCCCGGGCATGGATGGCGTACGACGCCGGTGACTCACCCTTGGCCGCCCGGCTCACCGGCGAAGCAGCGCAATTGAAAAAACGGTTCAACGAACAGTTCTGGATGCCCGACCGCGGCTACTATGCCATCGCTCTGGACGGCAAGAAACGGCAGGTCGACGCGTGCGCGTCGAACATGGGGCAATGCCTGTGGCACGGCATTATCGATGAAGACAAGGCGCCGCTGGTCGCCGAACGCCTCATGTCCCCCGAGATGTTCAGCGGCTGGGGAGTGCGAACCCTCGCGAGCGACATGGGCGCCTACAATCCCGCCAGCTACCACAACGGATCGGTCTGGCCGCATGACAACGCGATCATAGCCGTCGGCCTGATGCGCTACGGCTTCGTGGAAGAAGCACAGCGGATCTCCACCGCCCTCTTCGAAGCGGCCGATTACACCAATGGCAGGCTCCCGGAACTGTTCTGCGGCTTCAGCCGCGACCAGGTCACCGAGCCCGTTCCGTATCCGACGGCATGTTCCCCGCAGGCCTGGGCAGCGACCACGCCGATCCGGCTGGTGACGAGCCTGATGCGCTACGACGCCCATATTTCACGCGGCGGATTCTGGATGGACCCGGCACTCCCGGAATCCTTCGGCGAGCTGCACATCACCAACGCGCCGATGGCTGGTAGCCGGATCACCGTCGACATCGCCCACTCCGTCCCGACCGTGCAGGGGCTTCCCGAAGGAATCGTCTTCCACCGTGCCCACCGGCCATGGCTGACAGAGCTGATGGAACAAGCCGGGTTGGGAGAGCCGGGCTAGCCCGCCGTCCGAGGGTCGCTATTTAGCTGCGTCCCTATTTAGCGGAGATGGCCAGGAACCTGATGGGCAGTTCCATCAGCTCCAGCGGACCATGCGGCCCTTCGCCGTCGAGAAGAAGCGAATCCCCGGCCTCCATCGTGTACTCGTAGGCGCCGTGGCCGTAGACCATCTTGCCGGAGAGCATGTAGATGAATTCCGTGCCGGGGTGCTGGAACAACGGAAAGACATCCGAGGCGTCAGTCAGCGTCACCAGAGTGGGCTCGAGGGCGTCCGTGCGGCCCTTGAGGGTCCCCAGGACGCGGTATTCGTGCCCGTGCTGGGTTCCGCTGCGCACGGTCAGGCTGCCTTCACCGTTCCTGGTGAAAGTGGCATCCCTGTCGGTGTCTGCGCCCCGGAACAACGCCGTGACAGGAATGTTCAGACCGTCCGCCAGACGCTGCAGCGATGTCAGGGAACAGGAGGTGCTGGCCGACTCGATCTTGGAAATCATCGCCTTGGAGAGGCCGGTTCTGGCGGCGAGCTCGGCGGCCGAGAGTCCCTGGGCCGAGCGGTAGCGGCGGAGTTGCCCGGCGATGACGCGTTCAAGTTTGCCGGGTGCGTCCGTGCCGTCGGTGCCTGCCGAACGCTCGGTTTCCGGCGCGAGGTTCGTGTGGCTGGTTGAGGGGCTGCTCATTCAGCCATCATAAGTCGGGTCCGCCCGTTCTAGTCCAAGTGCCCGTTCTAGCCCAGGTGCCTGGCTTCGCCCAGCAAGCCGGCCAGCGCATCGGCAAGTGCCAAGGCACCTGCCTCGGCGTCGTGGTCCTCCACCAGCTCCTCGGGAGAATGCGAGACCCCGGTGGGGTTCCTGACGAACAGCATCGCGGTGGGGATGTGGCCTGCGAGCACTCCGGCGTCGTGGCCTGCGCCCGTGTCCAGGACAGGTGCATCCGGGAGCATCTTCTGGAGCTGGTCCCGCAGGCCGGTGTCGAAGTGCACCGTGGGGCTGAGCGATTCAACGCCGAAGGTCACAGTGCAGTTTTCCTCTGCGGCGATGACCTGTGCGTTGAGGTGGATGGATTCGACGAGCGCTGCCGTGACTTCATCGCGTGGGTGCCGGACGTCGATCCACAGGTCGACCCGGGAGGCAATGACGTTGGTGCCTCCGGGAACGGGCTGCAGGCGGCCCACGGTCGCGCGGGCGTCCCGGTAATTCCTTGCCGTGTCGCGGATGCCGATCATGATCTTGGCTGCTGCGATCATCGGATCTCTCCGGTCCTTCATCAGGGTGGTTCCGGCGTGGTTGCCCTGGCCGTTCACGGAGAGCTTCCACCGGCCGTGGCCCAGGATGGAGGATCCGATGGCCACCGGTTGGTCCAGGTCGACCAGTCCCCTCCCCTGTTCGACGTGCAGTTCCACGAACATGCCCAGCTGTTGGAGGGTTTCGGGGTCTGCGCCAATAAACCGGGGGTCCTGTCCGTTGGCCGCCGCCACATCCGCGTAAGTGTTGCCATCGGCGTCCTTGAGCTTGCGTGCCTTGTCAGGGTCGAGGGCGCCGGTAAGCAGGCGGGAGCCCAGGCAGGCGACGCCGAACCGGGAGCCTTCCTCTTCCGGGAAGACCGCGATCGCCAGAGGGCGGCGCGGCCGGATACCGCGGGCCTTGAGAACATCGACAGCGACGAGGGCCGAGGCGACTCCCAGGGGTCCGTCATACTCGCCGCCGCCGGGTACGGAGTCCAGATGGCTGCCCGTGACGACGGCGTCCTTGCGGATTCGGGTCGCAGTGTCCCACCAAGCCCAGACGATCCCGTTGTTGTCATTGGTGATATCGAGTCCGCGCCTGCCGGCCTGCTCGATGAACCAGCTTCGCAGCTCGGTTTCGGCGTGGGAGAAGACCGGACGGGAATATCCGCCGCGGCGCGGGTCTGTCCCGACGCTGGAGATGTCCCGCAGGAGGCCGGTGACGGTGTCGCTTGCCGGTTTGGTCGCCAAAGGGGTCACGTACTGGGTCCGTTTCTGTATGAAGGTTGGTTGATGATCCGAGCGGTGGCTTGCCGGAAGCGCGCCGGGATATCGCCGGTCCCGGTGGCCATGTCGGCGGCCCATTGCCCGATCAGCGGCGCGAATTTCGCGCCGTGCCCCGAACAGGGGGACACGATAGTGAGGCCGCCGGTCCGGTCGATGACGAAGTCCTCATTGGGGGTATTGGTGAACAGGCAGGTCGTTTCTGCGTATGGCTCGGGGTCGAGGCCGGGTAGGTATCTTTGCACGTAGTCCGCGACACGCCGTCGGTTGTCCGGGTCCACCAGGCCGGTTTGGGCAGCGGCCGAGGGGATGAATTTTCCGCCGTTGTATTCGGCGACCTTCTGCCCGGCGAAGCCGGCATCGCGGCCTCCGGGCAGCCCGTAGGTCTGGATGTCGGGGCCCTTATGGATGAACGTGGGCCATGGACCGCCGTCGGAACGGTAGCGGAAATGGTAGGCCTGCTCCTGCCGGACGGTGAACTCCGGCAGGCCGGTAAGGAACCCCGGCGGAAGCGGCAACTGTCCCAGCAACGACGGCAACCAGCCGCCGGCGCTGATGACGACGTTGCCGGCGTCGAGCGTCTCCCAGCCGTCAGCAACCAGACGGTAGCCGGATCCCCGCTTGTCCACGCGCGCGACGTTCCAGCCGGTCAGCAGCCGGGCGCCGTGCTTCACTGCCTGTCCGATCATGGCGTTGACTGCACTCTCGGCGTCGATCACTCCGGCACCGGGGTGCCAGAGCACGGCGGTATCAAAGGCGATGTGCGGCCAGCGTGCTCTTGCCTCGGTTGCGCTGAGGAGTTCGTGCTCGACGCCTGTCGCGGCGAGGATGCCCGCGAGGTGTTCCGGTTGCCGCCCGGAACCGTAGTCCACCGCCCCGAAAGGCGTAATCAGTTCCAGCCCGCTTGCGCGGTCCAGTTCATCCCACAAGGCCTTGGACTCGATGACAGCCCGGGTATAGAACGCGTCCGGGTAGGCGTAGCGGAAGATCCGGGCGGATCCGTGGGAGCTGCCGTCGTGGCTGGCCGGGCGCGTGCGTTCGAGGATCGTGACGTCGTGGCCGCGGGCGGCCAGCTGCCACGCCGTGGCGGCGCCGGCCAGCCCGGCGCCGACCACGACATATTCAGCGGACTCCGGCACTACTTCGCTCCGGGGATCCAGTTGGTGCCGGCCAGGGGAACGCGGGCCATGGCGGAGGCTTCGATGGTGAGGGCCACGAGGTCCTCGGGTTCGAGGTTGTGCAGGTGGGATTTTCCGCAGGCCCGGGCGATCGTCTGGGCTTCCATCGTCAGGACGCGCAGGTAGTTGGCCACGCGCCGGCCGCCGGCAACGGGGTCCAGCCTCGAGGAAAGTTCGGGGTCCTGGGTAGTGATGCCGGCGGGGTCGCGTCCGTCCTGGAAATCGTCGTAGAACCCGGCCGCCGATCCCAGGGCCGCATATTCGGCAGCGTAGCGGGGGTCGTTGTCCCCCAGCGCAATCAGCGCGGCGGTACCGATGGCGACGGCGTCGGCACCGAGGGCCATGGCCTTGGCGACGTCGGCGCCGGTGCGGATGCCTCCGGAAACGATGAGTTGGACTTTGCGGTGCATGCCCAGTTCCTGCAGGGCCTGGACTGCTTGCGGGATGGCGGCCAGAGTGGGGATGCCGACGTTCTCGATGAAGACCTGTTGGGTGGCGGCGGTTCCACCCTGCATTCCGTCAACAACCACGACGTCGGCTCCGGCCTTCACTGCCAGGGCGGTGTCGTAGTAGGGCCGGGAGGCGCCGATCTTGACGTAGATGGGGGTCTTCCAGTCGGTAATTTCGCGCAGTTCCCCGATCTTGATTTCGAGGTCGTCCGGTCCGGTCCAGTCGGGGTGGCGGCTGGCGGAGCGCTGGTCGATGCCCACGGGCAAGGTGCGCATCCCGGCGACTCGCTCGGTGATCTTCTGGCCCAGGAGCATGCCGCCGCCGCCGGGTTTGGCGCCCTGGCCGAGCACGATTTCGATCGCGTCGGCTTTGCGCAGGTCGTCCGGGTTCATGCCGTAGCGGGAGGGCAGGTATTGGTACACGAGGTGCTTGGACTGGCCGCGCTCCTCGGCCGTCATGCCGCCGTCGCCCGTTGTGGTGGAGGTTCCCACCTCGCTGGCCCCGCGGCCCAGCGCTTCCTTGGCGTTCGCCGACAGCGCGCCGAAGCTCATCCCGGCGATGGTCACGGGGGTCTGCAGGTGCAGCGGTTTGCTCGCGTGGCGGTCGCCGAGGACGACGTCGGTGTCGCACTTTTCGCGGTAGCCCTCCAGCGGGTAGCGGGACATGGAGGCGCCGAGGAAGAGCAGGTCATCGAAGTGCGGGACCTTGCGTTTGGCGCCCCAGCCGCGGATGTCGTAGACGCCGGTGGCGGCTGCGCGCTGGATGTCGGCGATGGTCGCGCGGTCGAAGGTGGCGGATTCGCGCAGGCCAAGCTCTTCCGTGTGCCGGGCGGGGATGCTTTGGGCCGGAAGGACGGTGTCCTGCGGCGGTGAGGTGATGGTCATGGGGGTGTCCTTTAGTACGACGTCGAGTTGTGGACGCTGAAGTGGTAGAGGTTCCGTGCCGAGCCGTAGCGTTTGAAGTCCGCAGCGTTGTCGGTCCGGCCCGCCGTGGTGAGCAGCCCTGCGAGTTCCTCAAGGTGTTCGGCTTCCATCGGCTTTTCGATGCAGTCCGCACCCAGGGACGCCACGGTCCCCTTCACGTAGATACGGGCTTCGTAGATGGAGTCGCCCAGCGCATCACCGGCGTCCCCGCAGACCACGAGCCGGCCGGCCTGCGCCATGAACGCCGACATGTGGCCGATGTTCCCGCCGACCACGATGTCTACGCCCTTCATGGAGATCCCGCAACGGGCCCCGGCGTTGCCGTCGATCACCACGAGTCCGCCGTGTCCGGTGGCTGCGGCCGACTGGGACGCGTCACCTTTCACGTGCACTTTTCCGGACATGATGTTCTCCGCGAGTCCGACGCCGGCGTTGCCGTTGATGGTCACGGTGCCTGTTTGGTGCATTCCGGCGGCGTAGTAGCCCGCATGGCCTTCTACCGTGACAGAGATATCGGCGTCGATTCCGACGGCGAGGCTGTGCTTGCCGCCGGGGCGTTCGACGACGAAGGATTGCCCGTCCGTCGCCTCGTGCAGGGCTTGGTTGAGGCCCCGGACGGAGGATTCCGCGAGATCGATCGTTGTTGCGGGTGCTGCTGTTTCGGGGGCTGTCAGAGTGACCATGTGTAGACCTTTCCGGGTTCCGGTTCAAAGATGCGGGCTGTCTCGATGCCGGGCAGGGCTGCAAGCGCGCGGTATTCGGAGGCCATCGCGACATAGTCGTCGGTTTCGGCGATGATGGCGGGCTTGCAGGCGATCGGGTCCCGGACCACTGCCATGCTGCCGGCGGTGGTGACCACCAGGGTGTAAAAGCCGTCGAAGACCTTGCCGAGGTTGATGAGGGCCGTTTCCAGGTCATCGCCCTGCTTCAGGCGTGAGGCGATGTAGCGGGCCCCCACTTCGGTGTCGTTTTCCGAATCGAAGACGACCCCTTCGCGTTTGAGCTCCCGCCGGATGGTGGCGTGGTTGGAGAAGGATCCGTTGTGGACCAGGCACAGGTCATCCGCCACGGAGAACGGGTGGGACCCGCCTGCGGTGACGGCGGATTCGGTGGCCATGCGGGTGTGGGACAGGCCCTGGCTTCCGGCCATGGCCTCGAGTCCGTGTTCGGCGGCGATCTCCATGGGGTGGCCCACGCTTTTCATCACGGCGACGTGTTCGCCGCGGCCGATGATGGTGGAACCGGGGAGGGTTTCGCTGACTGCCTTCACCAGAAGGTCAGTCCCGACGGCGGCGCTCACCAGAGTGGTGTCCCCCACCACCCTGACGGACGGCGCGGCGGACCGCGCCAGCAGGTTTTCCAGTGCTCCCGTGATGTCGCCGATCGGCAGGCCCTGGTCCTTGCCCAGCAGGCTGAGCGTGGAGGTGCCCTTGGAGACGAGGCCGGGAGTGTCGTAGACGGCCAGGCCGGCGGAGTCCGGTCCGCGGTCCACGATCTGGCACATCATGGAGGACAGGAGGCTGCCCATCTGTGGGTGCAGCGAGGGGTTGCGCAGCTGCAGCGCGGCAATTCCGCACATCGTGTGTCCTTTTGCTAGTGAGGCTTTTGCTAGTGGGGTCTGTCAGATCGAGGTCAAATAGGTGCGGATTTCCCAGTCGCTGACCTGGTTGTGCCAGGCCAGGAACTCTTCTTCCTTGGCATCGGCGTAGTACCTGCCGATCGTCTCGTCGCCGCTCAGGCTGGAAAGCATCACCGGGTCGCGGCGCAGCGCCTCGACGGCGTGCAGGAGGGTCGCCGGGAGCAAGTGGGCGTCCGGTTGTGATTCGCCCGGTCCGGACGGTGCGCCGGGGTCGGTTCCCTTCGTGACGCCGTCGAGTCCTGCTTCGATGGCCGTGGCGATGGCCAGGTACGGGTTGGCGGAGCCGTCCCCGGAACGCAGTTCGATCCGCTTGTTGTCCGGAACACGGATCATGTGGGTGCGGTCATTGCCCCCGAACGAGGCCTTGCGCGGTGACCAGGTGGCGCCGGAGGAGCTGGTGGTTGCGCCGGACCGCTTGTAGGAGTTGACCGTCGGGGCGAGGAACGCCTGAAGGGCCGGCGCATGCTCCAGAATGCCGCCGATGAACGAATAGGCGAGGTCGGAGAGACCGAGTCCCCTGCCGCCGTCGTCCGCACCGTCGTCGTCCCCCGGGAACAGTGCCTCCGCGCCTGACCATAGGGACAGGTGGAAGTGCAGGCCGGTGCCGGTGCGGTCGGTGAACGGCTTGGGCATGAACGTCGCGGTCATGCCGCGCTGTTCGGCGAGGATGTTCACGATGTAGCGCAGGGTGACCACGCGGTCCGCCGTGGTGAGTGCGTCGGCATAATTGAAGTTCTGCTCAAACTGTCCGGCGGCGTCCTCGTGGTCGTTGGCGTAGTTGCCCCAACCCAGGCCGTTCATCGCCTCCGAGATGGAGGTCAGGTGCTCGTACATGCGGGTGACGCCGCGGGCGTCATAGCAAGGGCGGGGCGAGTCGTCACGGGCGTCCGCAGTGCTGAGGGAGCCATCGGGGTTCTTGGTGACGAGGAAATACTCGACTTCGGCCCCCACCTTGGCCTGCATGCCCTTCCCCGCCAGCCGTGCGAGCGTGTTTTTCAGGATCACCCGCGGAGCGAAGGGCCAAGGGGCGCCGTCCACGTGCGGGTCGCAGTGGATGATCGCCAGGCCCTCCTTGATGAACGGAACGGGTGTGAACGAGGTGAGATCGGGCACTGCGATGAGATCGGAGTCCTGCGGCTTCTGGCCGATCAGCCCGGCCGCGTACCCGGCAAATCCCATGGCGCCGGCCTCGAGCTCGTCCGCGGCTTCGACCGGGACCAGCTTGGCGCACGGTTTGCCGGTCATGTCCACGAACGTCGCCAGCAGGAACCGCACGTTGTGGGCCTTGGCGATGTCCGCGAGGGAAATCTCTCCGGCCTCGGCCGGCACCGATTGCTCGGTTGGTACTTCAGGGGTTGCGACACTGGTCATCGGAACTGTCCTGTTCAATTGGTGTTACCTAAGGGGAAACTCGGTTGAACCACAGTAGTCAGAATGATGTTACAGGCACACTCCTGAAGTGTTAAATCCACATGTCACGATCGGGCGGCGAATGCAACGGGAACTTTACGTGAGCGAAACCTGCGGTCGTTCACTGTCATGAATCATGGTTTCATCCCACGGTCACATTGAGCGACGCCTCCTGCGTCTACGGCCGTCAGCCTCCCCCTTCCTGATTGGAGCCCCATGAATACTGGAGATACCGCCTGGATCCTCGCCGCAGGCGCCCTGCTGTGCATCATGATCCCGGGCCTTGCCCTGTTCTACGGCGGAATGGTCGGTTCCCGCAGGATCCTGAACATGATGATGATGTGCTTTGGCGGAATGAGCATCGTCGCGGTGCTTTGGGCCGTCTTCGGCTACTCGATGGTCTTCGGCAACTCGGTCGGCGGTGCCGGCCTCATCGGCAACATCGCCGAGTACTTCGGGATGGAGCAATTGCTCGCCGAGGACCCGAACGCGCCCATACCTGCGGCACTGTTCGCCTCCTTCCAGCTGTTCTTTGCCGGAATCACGACGGCGATCATCGCCGGGGCGGCCGCCGGACGAATGAAATTCGGTGCGTGGATGACCTTCGCCGCGCTTTGGGCAACCTTGGTCTACTTTCCCGTCGCCCACTGGGTATTCGCGTTCACTTCTGCCGACGGCTCCGTGACCGGCGGATGGATCGTCAACAACCTCAAAGCCATCGACTTCGCCGGCGGAACAGCTGTCCACATGAACGCCGGAATCGCCGCCCTCGCCCTCGCCCTGGTCCTCGGACGCAGCGCAGGCTGGCCCAAGAGCGAACACACCAAACCCCACAGCCGACCGCTCGTCCTGGTAGGCGCAGGACTCCTGTGGGCTGGCTGGTTCGGCTTCAACGCAGGATCGGCCCTCACCGCCGGCCAGTCCGCATCCGTGGTGTTCCTGAACACCGCCGTCGCCGCTTGCGCCGGACTCCTGGCCTGGGCCCTCGTGGAACGTATCCGGCTGGGCAGCGCCAGCAGCATGGGCGCCGCATCCGGCCTGATCTCGGCCCTCGTCGCCATCACTCCCGCATGCGGAGCTGTCAGCCCCCTCGGCGCTCTCGCCATCGGGGTAATCGCCGGTGCCGTCTGCTCCCTGGCCATCGAACTCAAGTTCCGCCTGGGCTTCGACGATTCACTCGACGTCGTCGGTGTGCACCTGGTCGGCGGCATCCTCGGAACCCTGTTGATCGGGTTCTTCGCCACAGCCGCGGCCCCGAACAAGGTGAACGGGCTGTTCTACGGCGGAGGGTTCGGCCTGCTCGGCATCCAGACCGTGGCGACACTGGCCGTGCTCGGCTATTCCTTCATCGTCACCTGGGTCATCGCCAAGGTCCTCAACGTCACGATGGGCTTGCGCATCCACGAAGCGGATGAACTACGCGGCATCGACATCACCGCCCACTCCGAGGCCGCGTACCTCAGCGACGAAGAACCCGTCGAACTGGGCTCCCCGCACCGCGGTTAAACCAGCGCCGGCGGGCAACGCTCTTGCCCGCGACAGCCCACTCTTTCCTCCGTCTCCCGCACCAATCCAAGCCTGCCCCCAACATCCCTCGCTCCCGGCCCGTTTTTGTTTTACGATATTGACTAAACCCGAATAGTAAGCATGCTTACATTTTCTTGGCAGTAAGTCGTCAGTGAGAGCAGGAGAGAACGATGAGCTCCATCGATGCTTCTGAACCCCAACCGTTCCCGACCACGAGCGGGGGGCCTCGGCGGAAGATCCGTCGGGGAAGAGCCTGCGGCAAGGAGATCCCAGGAGGCACGGCGTGACGCTCTACCAGCCAGACCCGGTTGAAATATCCACCAGGATGCGTCCCGGCGAGTGGACAGAAGAGAGCCTGGACGCCTTGGTGGCCTCCTACCGGGGGAAACTTCTCGATATGGGGGCGTCGGCTTCCGAGATTGAAATCGAGACCGAACGGGACGAGGACGGCGGGGTGAGTGTGGTCGTCACATGGATCAAATCACCAGTGACTGAGGTAGATCAGGATTCCGGAGATGGAACCATCTAGGCGGGCCCCGTCGGAGGGCGGAACGACACCAAGGGGGACATTTTGACTCGACCCGCTTATGTAACCCAGTGCTACGGCTTTAAGGGGCTCGGTTACCTCGTCAGATGTGCTGATCACACCAAAGACCGGGTCTTCCCCGGGCTTGAAGGTGCACTGGGTTTTGCCCAGGAGTACAACAACAAGCACCATCACGGCGCCGCCCCCTACTTCCACGACTGGAGCAACCGGCAGCTCGAATTGATCGGGGAGCCTCTCAAGGACCGCTGAGGCTCCCCGCGATACCACCGATCGGTCCGACCCCAACATAAGAAATGCCCTGGCGCGTTCGGTGGTATCCGAGAAGCTGCTCTCCGCCTGTCAGGGGGTCGGCCGGATAGCGGCGTCCGTGCTGTACGAGGTGATCTGGGAGTCGGTACCGCTGTCGAGCACTTTCGAGCGGGTGGTGGATGCGTCCAGAACGACGTGCTGGGAAGCGACGTCACTGACCACGTGGTTGAGCGCGACCACGTTGGCGTCTCCGCCGGCGATCAGGATCTGGGTCGGCTGGGCGCCGGCGGGGGCGATGTTGCCGGGCGGGACGTTGTAGGCGAAGAGGTTGTCCGAGATGAGGTTGTTGTCTCCTGCGACGTGGACGACGCCGTAGAGGTCGTCCAGGCCGTTGCCGCGGCCGATGAACGGCGGGTACCCCTCGTTGGTCCGGCGGATGTGGTTGGCCGTGATGAGGTTCTCCTTGCAGCCGTTCAGCAGGCGGAGCATGCCAGGGTAAAAGCCCTGGAGCCTGTTCGAGGAGACTGAGGACCGGTTGCAGCCGGCGAGTTCGATGAGGCTGCGGCCGCGGGGGAAGAGGTTGTTGCCCGTGACGAGGAGGCCCTCGTGGTTCTCGGCGAGGAGTGTGACCCCGTCAGGGCCGGCGCCCATGTGATTTCCACTGACAATTGTGGCCTGGCCGGCCCCGGTCAGCTCGACGCAGTTGCCGCATTCGGCGATCATGTTGTCGCTGACGCGGAGCGCGTCGGCGCCGCGCACGATCAGGGCATGTTCGAGGTAGACGAATCCCATGCCGGTGATGTGGAAGGAGTCGTTGTCGGAGGCGACTTCGATTCCGGTCTTGCCGTTGTGGTAGCTGTTCTTGTCGGGGGTGAAACCGACCCCGTCGAGGCAGAAGTCCCGGAACACGATTCCTGAAAGACGGGGATCCCCTGTCCGGCGGACGAGGAATGCCTGGGGCGCGCTCGGAGAGGTCAGGACGCGGATGTGGCTTGCTCCGGGTTGGAGGTTCTGCCATCCTGTCGGGTTCGAGTTGTCGAGGATGCTTCGGGAGAAGAAGCCATGCCCGAAGCCTGCGATTGTCAGGTAGCTTATGTCGACGAGGACCTGGGTGTGCAGGTCGTAGTCGCCCGGGGGGATAATGATGGCGGCTCCGGGACGCGCGTCCGGTGACGTCTGCCGTTGCTTGATGTCGGCGATGATGTCGTTGATGACCGCCCCGATGTCGGACTGCGCGGTGACGTCCGGGTGTGCCTTGATCCTCCATGTGGTTACGTCGTACGTGTTGGGCGAACTGAGGGGGGCACCTTGCTGGCCCTCGGCCGCATTGGCGTTCTGCATTGTCCCGAGGGTCAAGGCGGCCGCGAGGGTTCCGGCGGCTCCCGCGCCGATCAGCCGGCGGCGGCTTGGATTCGCATTGTCTAGATTCTTGCCAGTTACCACGGGGTCTCCTTTGTATGGGATAAGACTGCTGCTGTTCAGAATCAGGCACTACCGGGTTGGCCTGCCGAAGTCTTGACTGTCCTTGTCATCTGCTTCGGCGGCATCGCGCTCTAGTTCCCGGGAACCGGTGAATGTCCCACATTGGACTAATGTCACAACTGAGGTGCCAAACCGTTTGGGCTAACGAGAGATGACACTAGGAGCACGGCACACCGGCTGTCAACACCAAAATTCGGACTGAAGTTTTTGGCACACATCCAACGCGTCCCCCAATGATCTGTGACCCTTGACACCCTCCGCCCTCTCGGCATAGTCTGTTGCCAAGTCGTTTTGGCAAAACGGTTTTTCAATCCTCATCCAGTCTTCGTATTCCATTCCCGAGAAAGGGAGTCGACAGCGATGTCCTCTCGAAAAACAATCTCCAGGCTCGCCGCCATCGGTAGCCTTTCAACCGCTGTGATCCTGGCCGCGACCGCATGCGGCGCAGGAGGCCCGGCGACGTCCGGGGGCGCCGCGGGCAGCTCCATCAACGTCCTCGTGGAGGCCGGCGGCCATGCAGAACTGCAGCCGATTGCCGACCAGTGCAAGAAGGACAGCGGGATCAACGTCAACTTCGTTGAACTCCCCTACGACGGCCTTTTCAACCGTCTCTCCAGCGAGTTCTCTTCGGGCACTGTCTCCTTCGATGTTGCTGCCTTGGACTCCGTGTGGCTGCCCAGTTTCAAGGACGCCCTGCAGCCCATCGATGAGCTCTTCACCGACGAGGCGAAGAAAGATATCTTCCCCGCACTGGTCAAGGAAGCCAACGTCGATGGGCACTTCATTGGCATGCCGGCGTGGACCAACGCCGAGATAGTCCTCTACCGCAAAGACCTCTTTGAGGACGCCAAGAACAAGGCCGACTTCAAGGCCAAGTACGGCTACGACCTCGCCGCGCCGAAGACCTGGCAGCAATACCAGGACATCTCCGCCTTCTTCACCAAAGACGGCATGTACGGCACGGACGTCAAGGGCGGCGTTGAGACCGAGTATCTCGCCCATGTGCTGCAGGCGGGATCGCCCATGGTCCTGGATAGCAACAACAACGTGGTCATTGACAATGCGGCCCACAAGCAAGCGCTGGATTTCTACACCAGTCTCGTCAAGGACGCCCCGGCCGGCGCGGCCCAGGTCGACTGGGCTGCCGCCCAGAACCTCTTCAACCAAGGCAAGACGGCCATGACCCAGTTCTGGGCCCATGCCTACCGGCAGATCCCCAAGGACTCCCCCGTCTACGGCAAGGTCGGAACAGCCCCGATGATCGGCGGGTCCGCCGGTGTTGCCGGTGTTCCCGGCCCCTGGTACCTCTCAGTACCGAAGGCAACCAAGAACACGGACGCTGCCAAGAAGTTCGTCAAGTGCGCCTTCGACCACAATGACCTGGCCGTCCAGTCAAGCCTTGGCCTGGCAGCACGAGTCTCCGCCTTCCAGAAGTACCAGGACCAGCCTGGCTACGAGAGTTTCAAGCCGCTGATCGAAACACTTAACGCTCCCGCGACGGCGACCCGTCCGGCGACGGCAAAGTGGCAGCAAATCGTCGACACCGTGCTGGTTCCGATGCTCCAGAAGGCGGTCGCCGGCGGAGACAGCACGACCTTGCTGGCGGACGCCAAGTCCAAGATCCAAGCCCTCCTCAAGTAAGACTCCGCGGCCGGCAGCAGCCCATGGCGTTGCCGGCCGCGGCCCCAACCAGCGGAAGAGAATCCCGTGCGCATCCCTGATCGCCGCTTCGCCCTCTACCTGATGACCCCGGCGGCGTTGTTCCTCGCAGTCTTTGTTGCTTACCCGCTGTTCCGGTTGGTCACGGACAGCTTCTTCAAAATCTCCCCGATCGTCGGCGGACCCCGTGACTTCGTGGGCTTGGACAACTACGTCCGCGCCTTCACATCCGATGCCTTTATCGGGGCTGGATGGCGGACCCTCGCCTACACCCTGATGGTGGTGACCCTTGAGTTCGCGCTGGGCCTGGGCATGGCCCTCCTGTTCACCACGTTGGGCCGGAAATCCCAGGTCTGGCGGACCATGTTCCTGTACCCGCTGATGATTGCCCCGATCGTGGCCGGCCTGCTGTGGAAGTTCCTCATGATCGACAACTTCGGCTTGCTCGGCACCCTGCTGAACCAGGCAGGCATCCTGCAGAATCCAAACCAGATCGGCTGGCTGTCGAACCCGGACATCGTCCTGTTCTCCGTCGCTATCCCGGACATTTGGCTCACGACCTCGTTCATGTGCCTGGTTTTGTTCGCCGGTCTGCAGAACATCCCCGGAGACCTCATTGAAGCGGCCAGGCTCGACGGCGCCCGTGCACCGTCCCTGCTGTTCCGCATCATCCTCCCGCTCCTCCGGCCGGTCATCGCCGTCGCGCTGGTGGTCCGCGGCATCGACGCAGCAAGGGCCTTCGACACCATCCTCATCCAGACCAACGGCGGACCACAGTCCGCTTCCCAAACCATGAGCCTGCTCATCTACCAGACCATGATCCGCTTCGGCGACCCCGGCCTCGCAAGCGCAATGGGCACCATCTACCTGCTGGCCATGCTCGCCATAGCCTTCGTCGCGGTCACCACGATCTGGCGGCCAGGAAAGGACACCTGATGAGCACTATGGAAAGTCCAACCATCCCTGCACCGCAGACGAGCCCGGAACCTTCACGGACCCGCGAGGGCCGCAGGCGCCGCGGCGTCAATCGTGAAGGACTCGAAGCCGGCAAGCGCAGCACAAGGACCATTCTGTGGATCCTGCTCGCAGCCTCCCTCGTCATCTACGGCTTCCCGTTCCTGTACCTGCTGTTCACGTCCTTCAAGACGCCGATCGACACGATTGCCGTTCCGCCGACCATCCTGCCCAAAGAATGGACGCTCGATAACTACGTCAACGCGCTGGGCCGCGGCGGCGTGCCGGCGTCGTTCATCAACAGCATCCAGACCGCTGTCATCAGCACCTTGTTGTCCCTGGTCCTCGCGGTCCCGGCCGCCTACGGCATCACACGCTACAAGACCCGAAGCGGCCGAGTGTTCATCATGGCCGCGCTGGTCACCCGCATGGTCCCGCCGGTGGCCATCGGCATCCCGCTCGCGTCCATGATGGCCTCCGTGGGTCTCGCGGATACCCCGATTGCCCTGTCCATAGCACACACCACGATCTCCCTTCCGCTATCCATCTGGCTCATGTCCAGCTTCTTCGAAGCCGTGCCGCAGGATCTGGAGGAAGCCGCGACAGTGGATGGCTGCAGCCGGCTCGGAGCCCTATGGCGGGTAGTCATCCCGGTCGTCTCCGGAGGCATCGCAGTTACCGCGATCTTCGCCTTCCTCGCGTCCTGGAACGAATTCCTGTTCGCACTGCTGATGACCGCCGTCCGGTCCCAGACCACCCCCGTCGTCATCGCAAACTTCCAGACCCAGTTCGGACTGGACTGGGGATCCATGACAGCCCTCGCGGCTGTCTACTCGATCCCCGTCATCCTTCTCACTCTCCTCCTGCAGCGCAAAATCGTCGCAGGCATGACCCTCGGCGCCGTCAAGGGCTGAGAAACCACAACACAAAGTGAAGAAACCCATGTCAAGCAACAATTACTACGACGTGACTACGTGGCACATCGGCAATCCGTCCGAAGACGTCGGTGAAGTAATCAACAGCATGATCGCCGACATCAAGAACCGGCAGGCCGCCACCGATGCCAACGACGGCGGAAAACCGGGTGCGGTGATTTACCTTCCGCCGGGGGACTACCGCCTGCGGACGCAGGTGGTGATCGACGTCAGCTTCCTGCGGATCCAAGGCTCCGGACACGGCTTCACGTCGTCGAGCATCCGGTTCAACGTTCCAGAAGACGAATGGCCGGACCTGCATGATTTATGGCCCGGAGGGAGCCGGATCCTCAATGACCTTCCCCTCGGCGGAGACGGGGAGGAAGCCAAGGGAGCCGCCTTCTACGTCGAGCGAAGCGGGAGCCCCCGGATCAGCTCCGTGGAATTCGCCAACTTCTGCATCGACGGACTGCACTTCAACGCGGACGGCTCCGAACTGGATCCGGAAAACACCTACGTCAACGGCAAAACCGGCATCTTCGTGGCCAGCGCCAACGACTCATTCCGCGTAACCGGCATGGGGTTCGTCTACCTGGAAAACGCCCTCACCATCCACAACGCGGACGCGCTCTCCATTCACGACAACTTCATCGCCGAATGCGGAAGCTGCATCGAGTTGCGCGGGTGGGGGCAGGCGTCAAAGATCACCGACAATTTGATCGGGGCAGGCTTCAAGGGCCACTCGATCTACGCCGAGAACCATGGCGGACTCTTGATCACCGCGAACAACGTCTTCCCCCGTGGTGCGAGCAGCGTCCATCTCAACGGCGTCACGCGTTCAAGCGTCACCAACAACCGTCTGCATTCGTTCTACCCCGGGATGGTGGTTCTCGCTGCGAATAGTTCGGAGAACCTCGTGGCCACGAATCACTTCCTGCGTGACCACGAGCCGTGGACGCCCTTCCTGGGAGTCGACAACGGGCTGGAGGACCCTTTCGGACTTCTCTGTGTCAGCGGCAACAACAACTCGGTCATCGGCAACCACTTCTCCGAAGTCATCGACGCGCAGAGCATCCGGCCTACAGGTGCGACGCCTGTCATCATCCGGCTGATGGCGGGGTTTGGCAACTTCGTCTCCAACAACCACGTGGTGGCGATGGACGTTCACTCCAAGTCAAGTGACTCCTGCTTCTCGGCCCAGGTGGACGCCCTATTGACGACCGAGGCTTCGGACGTCCTCGCCGTTACGGCCGTCATGGTCGATCCCGAATCAGCCCGGAATACGATCCTTGATTCCGGAAGTGACGCCCAAGTTATCGCAGACAGGGCTGTCAACGCCTTTCGGGCCACACCGACGGTCGGATTCGAGGCGGCACATGCACTTGTGGCCCGGTGACGCAAAGTCCCGGGTTCCAGCAAGCACCGGCTCCGGAATGAATAGGCCGAACGTAGGATCAGTACCAGAACAATGAGGATGTGGGAGAGCAATGACCAATAGATCAGTCGGTATCAAGGATGTGGCGGCCGCGGCCGGTGTTTCTGTCACGACCGTCTCCCATGTCCTCAATGACGTTGCCTACGCCCGGGTGGGCGCACGCACGAGGGAAAGGGTCCACGAAGCGGCTCAACGGCTCGGGTACGGGCCCAACCGGCTCGCCCAGGCCCTGCGCACCCATCGCTCCGGGATGATCGGGTTCATCAGCGAGGAAATCGCCACCACCCCGCACGCGGGGAGGATCATCCTCGGGGCCGAGGAAACGGCACGGTCCCGCGGGTACCGCATCATGATCATCAACTCCACCAGCACCGGCTCACAGGATTCCAAGGAAAGCCAGGTGGCGGACCTGCTGGACAGGCAGGTGGACGGCATTCTGTACGCCACGATGTACCACCGGAAGCTGGTCGTCCCCAAGAACCTGGCCGGACTGCCGGCAGTCCTCGTGGACTCCGAGGATATCGGTCACACCGTTTCGTCCGTCATCCCCGACGAAGCGGGCGGCGCAAGGTCGGCCGTGCAAACCCTGATCGACGCCGGGCACACCCGGATCGGCATGCTCAACAACACCGATGACGTGCCGGCAACCCACTCCCGGCTGAGGGCCTTCAAGGACACACTGGCCGACGCCGGGCTGCCGTTCCATGAAGAACTGGTCCAGTCTGAGCCTTCGGAGGTGTCCGGCGGCCACCAGGCGGCCCTGCGCCTGCTGAAACCCCGAAACCGGCCCACGGCCGTGTTCTGCTACAACGACCGTATGGCCATGGGCGCGTACCGGGCCGCCGGGGAACTTGGCCTGAGGATTCCGGACGACGTTTCCTTCGTAGGTTTCGACAACCAGGAACTGATTGCGGAAGGCCTCTATCCGGCCCTGACCACTGTTGCCCTCCCACACTATGAAATGGGTGCATGGGCAACCGAAAACCTGATCGACGCCATCGAGGGAAAAACTGACCTTCAGTTGTTCGCCGCTCACCCGACGGTTCTTCCCTGTCCCATCGTGCTTCGCGATTCCGTCGCCTCCCCAAAACATGAGGACACTTCCAGCAGAGCAGCACCAGGCTCTCCTGCACACGCCAACACCTGACCTCGAGCGCGTCCAGTAGACGACGCGCCCAACCTTCCAAGGATTCAAAAATGCACAGCTCCCCTGTTCCACCCTGCCCTGAAACAGATGTCGTCGTCGTCGGCGAGGCCATAATCGACATCATTGACACCGCAGCAGGGCCCGTCGAGTTTCCCGGCGGATCGGGTATGAACGTCGCATTCGGACTCGGTCGGCTAGGCGTCAGCACCGCGTTTCTCACGGCGCTGGGCAGGGATGAACGCAGCAAGACCATCCAACGGCACATGGACGGCGCGGGGGTAAGCCTGCTTCCGGGAGCCGAGCACCTCGACCGCACATCCACTGCACGGGCACTTCTGGACAGCAGCGGTTCCGCAGAGTATGAATTCGATTTCGAATGGAACCTCCCCCAGATCAGCCCCACTTTCCTCCCGAAGGTGCTGCATACTGGGTCCCTTGCCTCTTTCATGGAACCTGGAGCAACCCAGGTCCTGTCCTTGCTGGAACTTTTCTCCGGCCGTTGCTTGATCACGTATGACCCCAATATCCGCCCGACACTCCTCCACAGCCAATCAGAAGCACTCAGGACCTTCGAACACACAGTTGCGCTGGCCACAGTCGTGAAGCTGAGCACGGACGATGCCCGGTGGCTCTATCCCCGCACGTCCCCTCACGACGTCGCGCGGCGACTACTTGATATCGGGACAGAACTGGCAGTCATCACGGACGGCGCATCCGGATCCTATCTGCGTTCGAGCGCCGCCGAGATCGAGGTGCCGGCACTGCCGGTACTCGTCAAAGACACGGTCGGCGCAGGCGACTCCTACATGTCCTCGCTTATCGCTGGCCTCATTGAGGACGCTCAGGACGATTTCGGCTACGGCAAACTCAGCCGCCTGGGAACGGCCTCCTCGCTCGCTGCGGCCATAACGGTCGGGCGGCACGGAGCGAACCCGCCCACACGGGCAGAACTGGTTCGATCGCTGGAGCTGGCCCAGACTTCCGGGGAGAACTCCGATGACTGAAACGACAACGCACCTTGCCGGTGGCCGCGGCGAAGACAACGTCCCCACCATCCGGCCGGTACTTCACTACACAGCCAGGAACACGTGGCTGAACGACCCCAACGGGCTCGTGTGGCACCAGGGCATCTACCACCTCTTCTACCAAAACAACCCCTTCGACAACGTCTGGGGCAACATGTCCTGGGGACATGCCACCTCTACCGACCTCCTGCATTGGACCGAACACCCGGTTGCCATCGCCTGCGACGAGGAAGAAGACGTCTTTTCAGGCAGCATCGTGGTGGACGAGGGCAATACATCGGGATTCGGCACGGTGGAAAATCCGGCTTTGGTGGCCATCTACACGAGCGCCTTCAAGGAAGGCTCGGCGCACCAAGGGACACAAGCGCAGTCTCTCGCGTTCTCCACGGACGCCGGCATGACCTGGAGCAAATACGCAGGCAACCCGGTGCTTGGCCGCGGCTCGGCCCATTTCCGGGATCCCAAGGTGTTCCACTACGAAGGACCGGCCGGTTCCTGCTGGGTCATGGTGGCGGTGGAGGCCCAGCATCAGCAGGTTGTGCTGTACCGCTCGGCCAACCTCAAAGACTGGGAGTACCTGAGCACCTTCGGCCCGGCAAACGCGACAGGAGGCGAATGGGAATGCCCCGACCTGTTCCCGCTCCCCGTCGACGGAGACCCGGACAACGTCAAGTGGGTCCTGGTGGTGAATATCAACCCGGGTGCCGTTGCCGGCGGCTCGGGAGGGCAGTACTTCGTCGGGGACTTCGATGGGGTGCAGTTCACCGCCGACTTTGATTCACTCGTTCCGACAGATGCCGATGGGACCACGGATCTCAGAAACTGTCTCTGGCTCGACTGGGGACGGGACTACTATGCCGCCGTCTCCTTCAGCAACGCCCCGCAGAACCGCCGGATCATGATCGGCTGGATGAACAACTGGGACTATGCCAACTCCTTGCCCACGTCTCCGTGGCGCTCCGCGATGTCCCTTGCCCGCGAGGTCGAGCTCGCGACGGTGGAGGGTTTGGTGCGCCTGATCCAGCGCCCGGTGTTGCCGTTGGACTATGGGGAGCCGACCCGCACCATCCAGAACAGGGAAGTTCACGACTCACTCGTGCGACTGCCCGACGCGGTGCCCGGATCAGCCCAACTGATCGAGGCCGAAATCCTGCCCGGCACGGCACAGACCGTTGCTTTCAAGCTTCTCAGCGCGTCGAGCGGGAGCGCCGCAACGGTTCTGAGCTTCGATGCCACCACGAGCCGGCTCACCCTGGATCGCCGCAACTCCGGAAACACCTCTTTCCATGACAAGTTCGCGTCGGCTGAGTCGGCGTCGGTGGAACTCGACGACGGCGTGCTGCGGCTAAGGGTGATCGTCGACCGGTGCTCCGTGGAGGTCTTCGCCCAAGACGGCAGGGTCGTCCTGAGCGATCTGGTGTTTCCCCTGCCCGAAAGCCTGGGCACCGACGTGTTCGTGGAAGGCGGCACGGCCGTTTTCCGGAAACTGTCCGTCACGGCAGTGTCCTAAGGGCAGCACTGCACCCCAGCACTCACGTCCCGCGGCAGGAGGCTGCGCCAGGGCGGTAGCCCTTCACACCTCGAGGCTTGAAAGGGATCCAGCTTCGTCCGAGCCAGCCAGGACTCCCCACAAATAACGGATGGCACGCTCAACCCCTTCTTCCTCCACCCCCGCGATGAGTTGGAGCACCAGGCCGTCAAGGGCAGCAAAGGCGGCCTGCGCTGCTCCTGGACCACCCTTGATTCCCAAGCGGCTCAGCCCGACGGACAGTGCCGAGATGTAGCTTTCATACAGACGGCGGACCGCGCCGGCGAGTTCCGGGCGCCGCCTCGCCTCCAGGATCATTTCGTACTGAAACGTTTGCAGGTCCGGATTTTCGCGAATGAGCGCCATGAGGGTGCGGCAAAAATCATCTTTATCCGAGGGCAGGTTTTCCAGCCCGGACAGGCCAATCGATCGGCTGACCGACCATTCCAGCGCCGCCTCGATCAGGGCATCCCGGTTACCGAAGTGATGAGCCACGAGCGAGTTATTCACGCCGGCGATCTCAGCGACGGCACGGTATGTGAGGCCCCGCAACCCCTTCCGTGCCACCACGTGAACCGTTGCGGCCAGCAGGGCTTCTCTGCCGGTGCCATAACCGGCGCTGACGAATTCTTCCATGAAGCAGAGTCTAATGCCCTTTGAAACAGTCTTGACGGCGAAGCTAAGCGGATGCTTATATGTGACTCACGACACGACTAAGCATCTGCTTAATTTCATCATCTAATCGCAACGCCAAGGAGAAGCCATGCCAACCCCTACATCCGCTGAATTCACCGCGCACGACGCATTTGACCCAGAAAAGTACGAGCCGTTCGAATTGGGGCAAGTGCAGTGGGTGCGCCGCCCGGGAGAAGGAGACCGGCCCGCCCTGTCGGCTGGCTTTTGGCATGTGACACAGGAGGAAGCTCCGGAACCGTTCGACTTGCTCATGGAAGCGGACGAAACCATCCACATCATCGAAGGCCACCTGCGCATCGAGGTCATCGGCAGCGAAACCTTTGACCTGAAACCAGGTTCGGCAGCGTCATTCAACAAAGGCGCACAGACCCGATGGACCGTCGTCGAAACCACTACCGAGTTCTTCGTCTACTCCTGACCCCCTCCCCGAATACGACCACCAAAGGCTTGATCATGACTGAAACCACCTTCCGGACCGAACAGACCGACGTCGTTGTCATCGGCGCCGGTTTCGCAGGTCTTACCACTGCGCGTGAATTGCGCCAGTCCGGCCGATCAGTGATCGTTTTGGAAGCCCGTGACCGCATCGGGGGGCGGACTTGGCTCGACACCCGATTGGGGCGCCCGCTCGAGATAGGCGGCACCTGGGTGCACTGGACCCAGCCGCACGTCTGGTCGGAAATGAAGAGGTACGGACTGGGGACCGTGCCGAGCCCGGTCCCGGAGACTGCCTATTGGTGGGCGGACGGAAGGCGACACCAAGGCGACCCGGAGCAACTCCTGGGTGACATCGACGCATCCAACCGGAAGCTCATGGAGGAAGCACGCCGGTACTTCCCCGAGCCCTTCACCCCGTGGGCCAATCCAGAGGCCAGGGACATCGACGCAACGCCCCTATCGAAGAAAATAGCCGAGCTGCAGATTACCGATTATTCGAAGGACATCCTCGAATCCTTCTGGGCGCTGAACTTCAACGGACCAATAGACGATGCGGCATATACCCAGGCGCTCCGATGGGTCGCCCTCACCAACGGCGACTGGATGGTCAGCTTCGAGGCGTGCGCCACATTCAAGATCCAGGGAGGCACTGGGGCGCTCATCCAAGCCATGGCCGCCGGCACGGACATCCGGCTAAATGAGACGGTTGTGTCGGTCAAACACGACGATGCGGGCGCTACCGTCGGGGCGGCCGACGGCTCGCTCTATCGGGCGAATCACGTGGTCTGCACTCTGCCCTTGGGCGCGATGGGCGGTATCTCCTTCGAGCCACCGCTTCCTGAATCCAGCACGAAGGCCATTTCTGAGGGCCAGGTCTCCAGGGGCATTAAGGCCTGGATCAAAGTCAAAGGCGCACGGAGGCCTCTTGTTGCATTGGGGTTGGCTGATTGGCAGCTTAATTTTGCCCAAACAGAGTATGACCAGGACGGAGACACTATTCTCGTTGCCTTCGGCCCGGATTCCTCGCGGTTGGACGTGACAGACCTCCGGCAAGTGCAGGCCGCCCTCGAACTCCTCGTGCCTGATGCGGAGGTTCTAGGGGTCGCAAGCCATGACTGGACCGCAGACCCCTTGTCCGGGGAAACGTGGCCCATGCATCGCCCCGGATTTCTCAGCGGGGCTCTGGCGGTTTTCCAGAAACCGCAGGGCAGCCTCCTCTTCGCTGGCTCCGACTACGCCAACGGTTGGGGTGGTTTCATCGACGGCGCCATCGAAAGCGGCCTCGAGGCAGCCCGCGCCATTCAAGACGCACCTTCGGCCTGACATGAAGTGATGCAGTACCGACCGGGACCAAGTGCTCAGCTGGTGGTTGCCGGGCGCCGGGATTCCTCTGCAGTGTTCTGCAGTCCGGACACCAGCTTGCCCACCTGGATCACGGCCGATCTGATTTTCGCGGGGTTGGTGATCGTCAGGAACTGGAGCATGAGCCCGTCCAGGGCGGCAAAGATGGCCAGGGAGGCTTCGCCTGTAGTGTCGAGGCCTCGCTTGCTCAATGCCTCTTCGACGGTTCCCACGTAGGTCTCGTAAAGCCGCTCCACCATCGCCAGGATCTTAGGGTTGCGCCTGGACTCGAGGAGCATTTCGAACTGGAAGAGCTGCAGTTCGGGTTCAGCCGACACCGTAGCCATGAGGGAGTCGGCGAATCCTTCATCAAAGTCCGCGATACCAGCCAGCCCGGTCTCCTCGATGGAGCGCTGAATGGCCCACTCCATGGTGGCGGCCAGAAGTCCCTCGATGGATCCGAAGTGGTGCGTGACAAGCGTATGGTTCACGCCGGCCCGGCCGGCGACCGCGCGGTACGTGACACCCTTGAGGCCTTTTTCTGCGACGACGTCGATCACCGCGGCCAGCAGGGCGTCTCGGCCGTCTCCGTACGGCAACCTCCGTGAATCCTGGCTCATAGACCGAGTCTAGCCTCGTCAGCTCGCACTGAAAGGCCATTGACAGAGAAAACTATACAGATGTAGAGTTCTGCATGTGGCCGGGATCACTACCCGGGCCGCAGTCCTCGAAAAGAGCTTCGGACCTACCCGCTACCGCGCATCGGCGCGCGAAAGCCGGGCCTTCTAACACACCTTCCGCATGAGGCTTCCCGCCATTGCGCTTCCGAAAGAGCCGCCCATGAACCAAGAACCAGGCGAGACCTCAGCAGGTCTCGGATTAGTAGAGCCAGTGTCAAACGCTCCCGCAGTGCGATTGAGGCCGAACAAACTCGGCGTCATCGCCGTCGCGTTCTTTTCCATCGCCGCAGCAGCGCCCATGGCCGCCGTTGTAGGGGCCAGCCCGGTGCTTTTCGCAGCAAGCGGCCCCGGGACCCCGGTGATCTACTCCATCGCGGCGCTGCTCGTTGCGCTCTTCTCCGTCGGATACCTGCGGATGAGCCACCACATCACCAACGCGGGTGGCTTCGTCGCCTATATCGCCAAGGGACTGGATAACAAATGGGCCACCGCCGGTGCCGGCATCGCCATCCTCACCTATCTCAGCCTGCAGATAGGCCTCTGGTCCCAGTTCGGCGTCTTCGCCCAGCAACTGGTTGAAGGCCTCACCGGAATCGGAATACCCGTCTACGTCTGGATAGTCGTTGTCCTGGCATTGACGGCAGGACTGACGATGAAGGGCGTCGATGCGAGCCTGAAGGTCCTGGGCGTCTTGATCCTGGGAGAAACCCTAGTTGTCGCGGCCTTGGTTATCTCCCTCATTGCCCAGAAGGGGCTGGGAATCTTCACGTTTGAGGGTTTCACCGCATCGAGTGTCTTCGGTCCTGGCCTAGGGATCTCCCTGCTGTTCGCCTTCGCCTGCTTCACGAGTTTCGAAGCCACGGTTGTCTTCGCCGAAGAGGCGAAAAATCCACGACGGACGATCCCCCGCGCGGCCTACCTTGTCATCGCCTTTGTCGGAGTCTTCTACACGCTCTCCACCTGGGCGATCAGCGGCTCCATCGGAATAGACCACATCCAGCAGGAGGCAAGCAACAACCCCGCCGGAATGATCTTTGACCTCGCCAATGCCAGCGCCGGCCCATGGCTGAGCGTTGCCATGCAGGTCCTCGTTGTCACGAGCTTCATCGCCATGCTCCTGGGCCTGTCCAACATGTTCTCCCGGTACCTGTTTGCACTCGGCCGGGCCGGCGCCTTGCCCGCCAAACTTTCCTCCGTCTCCAAAACGGGAGCGCCGTCCTTCGCCGGTCTCGTCAACGCCTTGGTCGTCCTGGTCGTGATCAGCGCCTTCCTGCTGGCCGGAGCCGACCCCATCGGCATTGTCTTCTCCTGGTTCGTCGCGCTGGGCACGGCGGGCTTTATCACTATCTTGCTTCTGACCTCGGTTGCGATCGTCGCATTCTTCGCCCGAAACGGCGTCCGCGACAATCTCTGGGTGACGGTCATCGCTCCTTCACTGTCCGTCCTGGCCTTCATCGCCATCGGGTACCTGACCTTGGACAACTACGACGCCCTGCTCGGCGGTGGCGGCGGAGTCGCCCGTTGGCTCCTTCTGGGCATACCGATCTTTCTCGTCGCGGGACTGCTACGGGGGAAACAGAAGCCATCGATCGACTACGCCGCAGAAATCCTCTAACACCCGACATCAAGCCCCTCATGATTATCAAAAGGAACCACACCATGACCTCGACGGACATTCAGGACTACATCCCCGAAGACCAGTGGCCGCCAGTATCAGCCATGCTCGATGGCTTCGGAGACCAGACCCTCCCGGCGTCGCCCGAGCTGGCGGGCACCACCCTCCGCCTCCCGGGACAGGACGGGTCCACCGCCGAATACGGTTTTGAGGATGCATCCTCTCTCACCTGGCGTGTCTCGGAACGTGATGCCAACCGGAGCGGCACGGCCACCTACAAGGCCATCGAGGCGCGCCCCGGAATCTTCATCATTGACTTCGTCATGGGCCAAGGCGTCGACGCCGAGAACGTCACCATCATTCTCGACCGCAACACCGGGGCAGTGACCGCCGGCGTTTCCAGGTTCGTCACCGTCGACGGCAAAACCCGGAGCACCACTGAATTCAGCCACTCGAACACCTTTGGCTCGACCGTTGTGCACCAGCGGTCAACGGGGCTGGTCGGAAAGCGGATCTTCTACCGCTACAGCGATGTTGAAACCTATGAGCACATCTACCTGAACCCGGGCACCTTCACCTGGAACTGCATCCGGGGCGGCGAAGCAGGACTCGCCGACACGGACCGCTGCATGACTTGGGACGCCGCCGATGACCTCTACATCTTCTTCTGGACAGAGAAAGTCATGACTGTTGAGGCCGTGCTGCTCGTCGATCTCCGCGAGCAGCGCTCGATCGGACGCATGTTCGGATGGGACGATCCCGCCGCCGAACCCGTGATTCTGCCGTTCAACTCCAGGCTGAGCGTGCTGAATACCACCGAGTACCCGCAGGACACCCACAAACACTAGCCGGACATCGAGCAACGGCTTCATCCAGCTACTCGAAGAGGAGACCCCATGGAAACGTACGATTCATTGCTTGCCAGGATCACCCCTGCCACCGGCGAAACCCGGATCATCTTGGACCCGGCCACGGGCACTCCCGTGGGTGAGGCTCCCGTGCACACCGTCGAGGACCTCGAGGCCGCGATCGCCGCCGCCGCGGCGGCCCAGCCCGCGTGGGCCGGCCTGGGCCACGACGCCCGGTCCGCCGCGCTCATGAAGGCCGCCGACGCCGTCGAACGCTCCGCCGAAGAACTCGCCCGCCTGCTCTCCCGCGAACAAGGCAAACCGCTCAACGGCCCCAACGCCCGCTTCGAAGTCGGCGCCTGCGCCGCCTGGCTCCGCGCCACCGCCGCCACCCCGCTCGACCCCGAAACCGTCCTGGACGACGGCGAAACCCGCGCCGAACTGCACTACCGGCCCATCGGCGTCGTCGGGGCCATCGGACCCTGGAACTGGCCCATGATGATCACCATCTGGCAGATCGCCCCCGCCCTGCGCATGGGCAACACCGTCATCGTCAAACCCTCCGAATACACGCCCCTGTCCGTGCTCGCCCTGGCCGCGGTGATCAACGAAGAACTCCCCGAAGGCCTGCTCACCGTGGTCTCCGGCGGCCGCGACATCGGCCAGGCCCTGGCCTCCCACCCGGCGATCGGGAAAGTCATGTTCACCGGCTCCACCGCCACCGGCAAAGCGATCATCCGCTCCAGCGCCGACACCGTCAAACGCCTCACCCTCGAACTCGGCGGCAACGACGCCGGCATCGTCCTGCCCGACGCCGACCCCAAAACCATCGCCGAAGGCCTGTTCTGGGGCGCGTTCATCAACACCGGCCAGACCTGCGCCGCGCTCAAACGCCTCTACGTCCACGACTCCCTCTACGACGCCGTCTGTTCCGAACTCGCCGCCGTGGCCGCCGCCATGCCCATGGGCAACGGGCTCGATGAGAACAACGTCCTCGGCCCCCTGCAAAACCGCCAGCAGTACGACATCCTCGCCCGCCTCGTCGACGCCGCCCGCGACGCCGGCGCCCGCATCCTGCTCGGCGGCAACCCCGACCCCGCACAGCCCGGCTACTTCTACCCCGCCACCCTCGTCGCCGACATCGACAACAACAACCCCCTCGTGACCGAGGAACAATTCGGACCCGCCCTGCCCATCATCCGCTACACCACTATCGACCAGGCCATCGCCATGGCCAACGCGCTCGACGTCGGACTCGGCGCCTCCGTCTGGTCCCCCGACCCGGACGCCGCCCGCGGCGTCGCCTCCCGCCTCCAAGCCGGAACCGTCTGGATCAACAAACACGGAAACGTCGACCCCCGCATCCCCTTCGGCGGCGCCAAACAATCCGGCTACGGCCTCGAATTCGGCACCGAAGGCCTCAAAGCCCTCGGCCAACCCCAAATCATCAACGGCTAGACGGCAACGCAAACGCGGGCCACCCAACCAGCTCGCAGTTGTTGTCGTTCTCAGCCCCCAGAACGACAACAACTGCCAGCCAGTTGGGAGGCACGGACCGCGGCATTCCAGGGCCGTGGAGCACTGGGATGTGGCGGAAAATGCAGAATCCGGAGCAGTCCGGTGGGTGTCTGTCCACACTGGTTTCTTTGTTCTAGCGGCGGCAGATCGCTCATGTACTTAGCCGGGAGTGGAGCCAGGGAAAGAATGAAGTGCGACGAACCGAAAGCCGCCTAATCCGGCGGCGGCAACAGGTACTGGGCAAGAAGCCTCGGAAGTCCCGGCCTGCTGCGAGCGGCAAAGTAGCGAGTCAGTGAGAGCCCTTTGAGATCGGCCAGGCGCCCGCTTGGATCGCTCGGGACTCTCTGGAGTGCACTTCGAAACGATCGAGGGTGACCAGCCCCGACATACCGGATCTAATCGTCAAATTTCAGACCTCCCAAATCCGCGTCAAATGCTCCCTTGACAGAGCCAGTCTCCGGCCCTAAGTTTGTTGCAACCGATCTCAGCAACCGATCTCACTGCTAATTTCATAGATGCAACCGATCTCAAGGGAGAGACTCGATGATCAACTGGCTCCTCCCAACCGTCGGTGGCCCTCGTTTAGTAGGCGTCGATTGAGCACGGCATGCTCCCGCAACGGCAAACCAGTTCTCAGGAGAAACTCATGATCAAAAAGCGATGGAGCTTGGCGCTCGTCACAGCCGTCGTAGCCGGCCTCGCTCTCAGTGGCTGCTCCCCTTCAGCTTCGGAACCCAAAGGAGCTGTGACGCTCAATTACTGGGACTTCCTCGATCCCAGCCAGGCTAATCCGCGCTCGAAGGCCCTAAAGGAAAACATTGCCAAGTTTGAGGCGGCAAACCCGGACATCAAGATCAACCTCTCCGTTGTCTCGCTTGGCGACATGTTGAACAGACTGCCGCAAGCCGCGGCAGCAGGTCAGGCTCCTGACGTCTTTAAGATGTACACCCCCGTCGTTCCGCAGATGGCGTCTGCCGGCGTATACGCACCGCTACCTGAAGCTGCTTCCAAGGTGAGTGACTGGCTGCGTCCGATCGACACTCTTGCTGGCCCTGACGGCAAACCAGTTGCGGTGCCGTATGAATATCGAACCTGCGCCCTCTACTACAACCAAAAGATCCTTAACCAGATTGGCGCGACCGTTCCCACCACGTACGACCAGGTTGTCGACGTTGCTCAAAAAGCTGCCGCAGCAGGATTCACCGGCTTCGGGACCGGCTTCTCGGACACGGACAACTCGGCTATTATCAGCACCTTCTTCAACTGCTTCATGACACAGGTTGACCAAGAAATCTGGAACAAAGATGGACAAGCGGATTTCGCGACGGCCAAAGGAATCGAGTTTGGCAACTTCCTTGCAAAGCTCAGGGACGCAAAGGCTCTGGGTAGCAACGTCGTTTCAGACACTTACGGCACCGTAGCTGACGGCATGGCGAGCGGCACGGTCGCCATGGCAGTTTTGGGAACGGAGCGAGCGGTTTCCTTCAGCTCGCAAAACAAAGACCTTAAGTGGACGGCCTTGCCTAAAGCCAGTACCGGCGACACGACAGGTACCACCATTGGGTGGACCTTGGGCATAGGCAATGGCAGCAAGAACGCCGAGGCCGCCTGGAAGTTTATCGAGTACATGACCGGGCCGGAGGCCGGTGCCCTAATGGCAACGGGCGGTGAGGTACCCACCAGGGCAGCCACCTACCAGCAACCGTTCTTCTCCACTCCCGAGGCAAAGACCGTCAACGACATCGCAGCCTACGTCAAGGCCAACAGTAAACCACGCACTTATTCCAACACATGGACCGCGCTTGCCACTGGCCTCTCCCAAGCCGGGCAGAGACTGACCCTCAAAGGTTCATCAGGCAACGACTTTATCCGTTCCGCGCAGGATGCGGCCAACAAGAAGTAGCCGCCCGATATCAGGGGAGCCTGACGAAATCAGGCTCCCCTCGGAAGGAACATAGATAATGTCAACAAAAAGCCCCACACGACCACGCAGGACCGTGTCTTCCCCTTCAGGCGTCGAAACTATTCGCCGGGTCCGGAGGGATCGAATTGTATGGCTCTACGTTGCCCCCGTCAGCGCCGTCTTCCTCTTTGTTTTTGTGGGGCCGCTCATCTACACAGCGTGGACGGCCCTCCACGAGACAACCTACTACCAGATAGGCAAGTTCTCGGGGCTGAATTCATTTGTCCGATTGTTCTCAGACTCCGACCTGCCGAGCCGCATATGGACAACCTTGGTTTTCTCGATCGGCTCCTTGGTTATCGCACTGCCGGCAGGACTTCTGTCAGCGATCGTGCTCAACAATCTTCACCGCTTCAAGCGTTCCGTCCGGAGCCTGTTCCTGCTGCCTTGGCTGATGTCACAGGCCACTGCAGGAACCATCTGGCTTTGGTTCCTCAATCCCAATTACGGTCCTGCTTCTGCCATTACCAAATCCCTCGGATTCGGTCCTACTGATGTGTTCTCATCACCGACCAGTGCGCTAGTCGCAGTAACCCTGATGACTGCCTGGTGGTCCTACCCGCAAGCCATGCTCCTCTTCCTGGGCGCCCTCCAAACGATTCCTGAAGAGCTCAGAGAAAGCCTCAGAGTAGATGGTGGAGGTGTCTGGCACGGGTTTGTGAACATCACACTCCCCTACTTACGCAACACCATCGTCTCCGTCGTCGTCGTTCTTCTCATGCTGTACGTGCAGATGGTCACCATAATCCTGGTCACCACGAGAGGGGGCCCCATCGGGTCTACAGAGACGTTGTCCATGCGTGTCTACAACCAGATGTTCGACAAGTTTGATCTCTCCGGAGCATCTGCAACGGCAATCCTGCTTTTCGCCGTCAATATCGTCCTGACTCTCGTCGCCATTCGCTTCCGACGGAAGGAAAGCCTGTGAGCATCACAACCCCGCGCCGCCAGCGACGCCTGGGCAATTTCATTCGCGCAGTCCCGGTCTGGGCGTACATCATTCTGTCCGCCGCGGTCGTGCTTCCTCCGGTCGCATGGATTGTATCCACATCGCTCAAGACCGCTTCGAGCACGCTTGAATTCCCGCCAAGGTGGATACCGGCCCCATTCTCTTCCGAGGGCTATGTTGGTCTCCTGACGTCGACCAACATCCGCTTTTTCGCAAACTCCCTCATCTATGCGGGCGGCTCTATCGTCCTTGCCCTCGCCATTTGCATCCCGGCAGCGTATGTGGCCACGCGGTACCGGAGCCGCCGCATGGAAACTTTGATGACCGGGATTCTGGTCCTGTCCATGGTTCCTGCGATCGTGGTTTTCATCGCGCTGTACTCAATGTTTGTCAAGACCGCCTTGATCAACACCTACCCAATGCTGATCATCGTCTACACGGCAATCATCTGTGGACAAACCATCCTGTTTCTGCGAAATTTCATCGAGAACATACCCGTCGAAATCGAGGAAGCAGCGGCAATTGATGGCTGCTCCCGTATGCAGATTTTGTGGCGCATCATCCTCCCACTCATCCGGCCCGGTATCGCTGCTGTGGCAATCTTCATCTTTGTATTCGTTTGGAACGACTTCCTTGTGGGCACCGTCCTTGCCACCACGGAAGACATGAAGACCGTCCAGAACGGCATAGTGCGATACATCACCACCGGCTTCGGTAGCTTCTGGGGACTCTTCGCCGCGTTCATCGTCGTTGCTTTCATCCCCGTACTCTCAATCTTCCTGGCTTTTCAACGCTGGTTCGTCGCGGGAATGACATCCGGTGGTGTCAAGGGGTAGCTGAAGCCGCCGTTCAGCCGCACTTTCCAAAGAACCTCAGAAGGCAGGCCCCGTGACCGCTTACAACGGCTCATGGGGCCCGCCCTTTTGCATCCGTGAATGCAACATTGGCGGGCAGGGTGCACCCTGCCCGCCAATAGGCTACGGAAGAGCGAGTGACCTATGAGTCTTCGCTCGGGCGCCAGCCGGGCGCCTGAAGAAGCTCTACGCGATTTCCATCTGGATCGAGCAGGTAGATCAGCAGACCCCCTGCAACCGGTCCGGACGCTGGCGCGACCGGTTCGGACAAGGCCCTGTACCCGAGCTTCGTCATTCTCGCGTAGACCTTGCGCAAGTCGATATCCGTGAAGGCAAGATGTGCCGTGCCAGGCTGCGCTTCCGACGGATCAACGGCGGGCGGAGGATCCTCAACTTGGACCAGTTCCAGACAGAAAGTCCCGTCACCGGCGGTGAGCATCATTGCTTTGACCTTGACATTCGGACGGCCGTACAGCTCGCCGACATACGGGCCTGACGTCCACTCATTCAAACGGGTAAAGCCGAGCCCTTCGACGTAAAACCGGGCGCTGCGTTCCAGGTCTGCAACGTGCAGAGCAGTGTGATGATGACGGATTGCTGTATGCATTTTTTACCTCTAGTTCCTGCCTGGATCGAAATATCTGGTCAAAGATGAGTGAAGGAGCCTCCATGATTGCGAGGCAAGGCGCAGGGGGTCAGGTTCCCATTCCCAGATGTGCTCCGCCTGCGACGTCGAGGGACACGCCTGTGATGTAGCGGTTGTCGGGATCAGCCAGGAAAAGGACGGCGCGGGCAACTTCATCGGGTTCGGCAAACCGGCGCATCGGCAGTTGTGCCGCCCTCTTCGCCCGGTTGGCGGCTGCATCGGGGCCGGAATCTTTGGCGAACTGTGCCCACATGGGCGTGTTTACCGGACCTGGCGCGATGGCGTTGACAGAGATGCCCTGAGGTCCAAGCAATTCGGCGAAGGACCACATGATGTGCAGGACGGCGAGCTTGCTTGCGTTGTAGGGCAGATAGTTGAGGCGTGCTTCTTTGGCCGCCACGGAGGATAAGACCACGATGGCGCCGGCCGTGCCGGACTCAAGCATGGACTTGGCCGTTTCCCGTACCATCGAGAATGTCGCAGAGGCGTTGATCCGCAGAATGGAGTCGAACTCATCGGTGGTTGTCTCCATGATGCCGGGGGTGGTGCCGAGCACTCCTGCCGCATGGACGAGGACATCGATGCGGCCGTATTGGGCCGCGATGCCCTGCACAACCGATGCGCACTGTTCTTCCGAGGTGATGTCGAGGGGATAGAAGGCCCCTAAGGTCTGGTCCTTTTTAGGGGAACGATCAGCGCCAATGACAGTGGCACCGGCAGCTGTGAACGCGCTGACAGCTGCGTCCCCGATTCCCCCGCTGGACCCGGTTACCAGGACCACCTGGTCTTTGAGGCTCATCAGTTCTCTCCGCTCCGGGCGCGGGAGCACCGCAGTTCTCCTGCGGTCATGGCGTGGCTTGCTCGCTTCATGGCTAAATTCCTTAGTTGAGGTTGTTCAGTCAACGGTCGGGTGCGGATTAGGTTTTCGATGATGTGAGGGTGCGACCCATGCCCTCGGCCCGGAATGGTGCCGCTGCCAGGACCGCATCGGCGATTTCTGTAGCACGGAGTGCTTGGGCGAAAGAGACCGGCATAGCATCCGGCAGTCAGTGGCCAGGACATCGATAGTGAGGCTCCAGTCACCCTGATTGAGACCTTGAGGCTCCTGCCAGGGACACCAATAGCTCTGCAATGTGACTACGACACCCTCCGGAAAGTCGAGGGTGGAAATAACGTGCTCCGACACTGGGGATCCATACATGCTGCTGCTGGTACTGGTGGCCAGTACCTTCGGGTCAGCGCGCCATGAGTTGATGCTTTGTTTGTGCGCCGCGGAACGAATTGCCACGGCGATCACGTCCTGGCTTTTGACCCATTGAGCCACCAGGGATGCTGCAGGATGCTGATGAAGCGTATAACCGACCATGAGTCTCTCGTTCACCCCTGAAGCGGCAGCCAGGACGGCACCACCTTCGGCATCTGGTGCCACCGGCTTTTCCGTCAGCACCCGGAATCCCCTGTTCAGCAGATCTGCGCAAATGCCCGGCTGAATCGTCGTCGGCAGCGCTACGACCACGAGGTCCAAGTCTTCTGGGTGGAGTTCGGCTGGACTGGCCACCAACTGTGCGTCCAGCTCCTGAGCGAGGTCGAAGCCGCGATCGTCCTTCTCCACCAGAATGGTGACCTTGGCAACTGCCGCGGCCAATGCCCGCGCGTGCCGTGATCCCGCCCAGCCGGCCGCTCCGACGACGGCGACGCGCGGGGCATGGCCCAGCGGGGTCATAGTTTGACGCCGAAGGTCAAGCCGGAAATGAACCAGATAAACATCGAACCTCTCCTTTGAGATCGGTTGCTGAGATCGATTGCAACAAACATATGGTCGTGAAAAGCGTGTGTCAAGGATGTCTCTGGGCGGGGCTTTCCCGGCCGCGTTCGTCTTCAAGCAGGCGCGGCTTGTTCACCATCAGGGCTCCTGCCAAAAGCACCAGGAGCCAGGCTCCAAGCATGCCGAACGAAGGCAGCCATCTATCCCCCGGATCGTGCAGCAGACCGAAAAGGAACGGGCCGCCGCTCGCGAGGGCATAGCCGGCTCCCTGGGCGAACCCGGACAGGACCCCCGAACCGGCTTGCGTTCGTGTTCGCTTATTGATCAGCGTGAACGCGTACGAGTACACGCCTTGTCCGAGTCCGGCGATAACGACCCACACCATCGCGGTGGCGGGTGGAGCGAAGATGATGCCTCCGTAACCTACAGCGAATGCGACGACAAAGAGGATTGCCACGGGTAGCGGGCGGGACATTTTCACTACTACGAGTGGCACAATCAGGGCGACAGGCACGGTGAGGATTGAATAGACCGCCAGCATGGATCCCGCCGTTTCCTGACTCATTCCCCTGTCGACAAGAACGGCCGGAAGCCACGTGAGTGCCGCAAAAGTATTGCTCGAGAACCCTGCGAAGATCAGTGCAGCACCCCAGCCAATTGATGATCCCCAGGGTTTGACCGTGCTTGCAGCGGGATGTGGCCTGACCGGCGGTGACTCGGACCGGGCAACATCCTGCTTGCGTGCAAGAATAATCAGCCAAGGCACGGCGGCGACCGCGCTGAACACAGCCCAAATGCCAATGGAGAACCGCCAGTCATAGAGGTTGGACAAGGGTTTGGCACCTTGGGCGGCCACGGCCGTGCTTGCCCCCAGGAGTGTTACGTGGAGCGCCGCGACGATCCCCATGTGGTCGGGAAAATACTTCATCAGCAGAGGCGGAGTGAGGACATTAGCCGCCCCGATCCCCAGCATTGCGATCCCGGTAAAGGCCAAAAAGGCCGGGACGTTACCTGCCAGTGCGCGGCCGACCTGGCCCAGTGTTGTCAGCAGGATCGAGGCCAGCAGCAGGTGTTCGAGCTGGATACGCCGCAGGAGTGGAAGGGCCACGAACCCCATCACGGCGAAGCCGGCGGTCGGCAGCATGCCCAGGGTCCCTGTCGTCACGGCGTCGAGGGGAATGTCCTCGCTTATTGGACGAAGGAGTGGGGACACCGCCGAAACCGCTTCTCTGGCGCTGAATGCGACCAGCAGGATGCCAGCAAGAGCGGTGAGCCGGCCGCGCGGCGGTTGGCTCACCGCTCCTCCGGCTTGTGGTCTGCCCTGGCGGAGGCGAAGTTGAGCTATGTCGGCACCTCCCTATTTTCAGCAGATTTGTTCAAGCTCGGTTGGACTTAGCTTGCGTTTACCGCATGGCTGGCCCATTCCCGACCGGCTTGCTCCTCCGTCGGCAAGCCGGAGGCCGCGAGGATCTGGTCGAGCAGGCGTTGGGTGTAGACAGCTTCGCGGCCTGAGGTCAGCGGCTGCGCCCGGTCGGCGACCCGGTCGAGGAAATGGTGAACGGCGGCAGAAAAGCCCAGGGTGTCCGTCGCAGTGGCCCAGCCAAACGCCTCGGCGCTGAGTTCCCGGGATGTGGTGACTCCCTGGACAGTGGTCGAAACCGTCTCCGGTGCCCTGACCTCGACGGTCTTCCCGTCGCCGTAGGCGTCGAGTTTTTCATTCCAGGCACCGGCGGTTCGAGCTGCCATCAGCACTCCGGTGTTGCCCGTGCTGAAGCGGATGACGGCCGCGACCCCGTCTTCTTCCCACTGGTCATTGCCGGCTGCATGCGCGGCGACATCCACGGGTTCCCCGCCGCAGTACCAGCGGAGCAGATCGACCATGTGAATCGCGTTCTCGAATGTCGCGCGGTATTCCGATCCAGGCCGGTTTTTCTGGGCGACGCAGAAAGTGGCGCCGTTGGTGCCAAAGACTTCCCGGCCGGCTGTGTAGACGGGTGCATACCGGCGGTTGAAATCAACCATCAGTATCCGTCCGCGCTCGTCGGCGAGATCGGCCAGACGTTCCGCTTCACCAGTTGCCGGAGCCAGGGGCTTCTCGCAGAACACGTCGACGTCACGGCTGAGGCATAGCTGGACGGCGTGGGCATGTTCGGAACGCGGGGTCAAGACGAAAACCGCATCCAGCTCCTGTGCGGCCAGCATGTCCTCCACCGTTTTGTACGCAGAGTTGAAGCCCCAGCGCCGGACCAGGCTGCTTGGATCCTCGCGCCGGGAAACCAAGGCAGCCAATTCAACGTCGTCGCGTTGCACGAGGGTAGGCAGCTGGGCAATGGTGGCGATGTTTCCGGCGCCGATAACGCCGACGCGGAGGTGGTTGGCGTTCATCAGGCATTCCTTACTTTGGCCGGATCAGTGAGCATTGAGCGCAGAACGGCGACGGATTCCTTGAATCCGTCCTCGGGTGCGGGGAGGTCTTGCGGGTGCCAACGGTATTCAAGCTCGATGCTCAGTACGTCGTCGTAGCCGTGCTGAAGCAGAGCGGCGAGGATCTGGGACCACGGAACGACGCCGCTTCCGACAACGCGGGACCGTACGGCCCGCTCTGAGGCGTTGACCCTGGCCGTTTCCGTGGCACGGAAGGCCGCGTTGGGATCCGTGAAGACAAGGTCTTTCACGTGGACGTGACCGATCAGGTCTCCTTGAACAGCGAAGGCTTCTTCGTAGTTTTCGTCGTGCGTGAAGGTCAGGTTCGCCTGGTCATAGAGCACCCGGACGGACGGGTGGGCAATTTCCCGGACCAGGGCCGCTGTGTCCGCTGCCGTCTGGGTCATGGTGCCGAAATGGTTCTCCACGCAAAGGCGGACGCCGGCCTGCTGGGCTTCGGGGGCAAGGGTCTC
>NZ_JBFBKR010000004.1:333446-342450 GCF_040686575.1 Arthrobacter sp. NPDC080073 | reverse complement strand
CTGCGCCGGGCGGCATCGAACGCGACCGCGATCCTCGCCTGCGCGGCCGAGGCGGCGGACTTCAGGTCCTCAAGCCCACGCAAGAGGTTGATCAATTCGGCACCGTCGGCCGGTTCGGTGCGGCCGGCAAGTTCGGAGCCGCCGTCCGCTGCCGCGCCGTTCGCGAGGCCCGGCCGAAGCGAGTGCACGGCATCGATCAGGTCCCGCACCTGGACGCCCGGGACAGCAATATCCGGACCTGCGCTGCCCGACGGCGCGCCCGATCCGATCAGCTGTGTTCCCCGGCTCCCATCCATAACCAAAGCATTCCAGAGGGGTACGACAGTAATAGGTCGAAGAACGACCTTCCGCCGAAAACAAGGAAAATTAGTGGAATTGGCGCTCCGAGCGTGCCGGCAGACCCTCATGGTTACTCTGAAGGGGTGACTCGTACCCGTCGGCTGACCGTCGTCCTGATTTTGAACCTTGCGCTGGTGGCTGGGTTGCTTGTTGTGGGAATCTCGGCGAACTCGCTGGGAGTGCTCGCAGAAGGCGCGGACTACCTGGCCGATGCCGCAGCCATCGGGCTCTCCATGTTCGCCGTCCGGGTGTCCAAGCTGGCGCCGACCCCTCAGCGTCCGCAGGGATATCCGATGGCCACCACGCGGGCCGCAGGGGTCAACGCCGGCTGGTTGCTCGTCTTGAGCCTCGCGATTCTGGCGGGCGCGGCTGGACGCCTCCTCACCGGTACCAGTGAAGTGCACGGGCTGCCGGTGCTCATCGTCAGTGGGGTTGCCGCCGTCGTGATGTTCGTGGGCGCCCTTATCCTCAGCGGTGACGGCAGCAACAAAGCCGGTGGCGATCTGAATATGCGCGCCGTCCTGCTTGATACCGCCGGGGATGCCGCGGCTGCGGCCGGAGTTGCAGTGGCAGGGGCCGTCATCTACGTGACGGAAGGCCTCTATTGGCTCGATCCTGTGGTCGCGGCGATCATTGCCGCGGTGGTGGGATATCACGCGGTCCGCTTGCTCATCGAGATCTTCCAGGCCCTGCGTGCGCACGTCCGGGCCTGAGGGGTTAGCAGGCTTGGCGCTCGGAAAAAGACCGTGGCCGGCACTAAGTAATGTACGGGCCGAACTCTGCCTCAGGGTCGCGCCTTCTCCGTGGGAATAGGGCGCGTCTTGCTTCGTCAAGGACGATTACGACCAGCAGGACCGGGGCCAATGCGATGGACAACATGGTCCACGCTGCCTCTCGTCGAACATCTTTCGGTGGCCGCTTGGGGGGTTCCGGCCGCCTTGGGCCTCCATGCATCAGAGTGATCATGGTTTGAGGGTAGGGACCCGGACGGCGCAGCGCTTGAGTGGCAACTACCTGAAAAGATGCGCCCGAAACCACCCGCTGACCTGTTTTTGCTCGAAAGTAATGCCCAACCGGCGGCGCCCGCGGGCGGACGAGCCTCAGCCTGTGGACTGAGGTGTCGGAGAGGCCTGCTGATTCCGCGCCTTGTGGATTCGGTATTCGCGGGCAGTGATCCAGACGATGAAGATGTCGAAGGCTGTCAGGAGGACAAGGCCCCAGGAGAAGGCCACGGCGATCCGGTAGCCCTGGTAAAGGATGAAGACCAGCAGGAACGCGATCATCCAGGGGTAGGCCCAGAGCTTGTCCTTCAGGACTGCCCAGACCAGGACGATTTTCACCAGGCCGTGAAGCAAGAGGTAGATGGCACCGAACAGCGTCGCCGAACCTGAGAGGTTGGAGCTCAGGTGCACCAGGCTGTTCGCCAGGAAGTCGTGAGGATCCTGGGCGAGTTCGTGCTGGGTGAGGAACCGGACCAGATCGTCGATTTGCCGCGGCGTCACGATCAAAAGAAGGATGCCGCCGATCAGTTCCAGGACGCCGTCCAGGCCCTTCAGGATGAGGCTCACGCGAAATGTCCGGTCGAGCAAGGAAGTTCCAGCCGGTTTCGTTTTCATGACACTTCCCTTCGGTAGCTCAAGATACATTCTTTCTTATGTGGACACTGCGGGACCTCGCCACGTCGGAACGTCCATCCCCGAAAGGAACTGTTTCCATGAACCGCACGGATGTAGACCATGCCTGATCCCTCAGGAGTCTTCGCAATTGAAGCACATGGCCTGAGCAAGACGTTTGGCAGGCATACCGCCGTCGACGGGCTGAGCATGCGCGTGCCCGCGGGAGCCATCGCAGGTTTTATCGGTCCCAATGGGGCAGGCAAGACGACCACCATTCGACTGCTCCTGGGGCTGGTGCGGCCGGATGCGGGCGGCGCTACGGTTCTGGGCCACTCGGTTACTGAATTCGAGCGTTACCTGCCGCGCGTCGGGGCACTGGTGGAGGCGCCTGCGTTCTATCCGGGCCTCTCCGGGCGGACCAACCTGGAGGTGCTCGCCCGCCTTGGAGGCCATCCCGGTTCCCGCGTGAGCGAATTGCTGGAGGTGGTGGGACTCTCCGATCGGGCGCGTGATCGGGTCGGAACGTATTCGCTGGGCATGAAGCAACGCCTTGGGGTGGCGATGGCCCTGCTGCCGGATCCGGAGCTGCTCATTCTCGACGAGCCAGCAAATGGCCTCGATCCCCTCGGCATCATCGAGATGCGCGAGATGCTGCGCCGTTTGGCCGGCGAGGGGAAAACCATCCTGCTCAGCAGTCACTTGCTCGGCGAGTTGGAACAGCTCACCGACTGGCTGATCATGCTCAATCAGGGCAAGGCCCTGTTCTGCGGGCCGGCCCGGGAGCTGTTCGCTCAACGCGTCGAACTAGTGGTTGAAGCCCAGGACGCGGTCCAGTTGGATCTGGTGGCCCGGATAGCGGGTGAGGCAGGCTATGCGGTCACGAGGGACGATCAGGTCTTGCGCATCGCCTGTTCTGCCGGTTTTGCCGATACCTTGAACCAGCAGGCCAAGGAAGGCGGCGCGCCCGACCTGACCATCCGGGTAAGGGAAGCCAGCCTCGAGCAGCTGTTCCTGGCTTTGCTGAGAGGAGACCACTCATGATTTCCGTGATCCGCGCGTTTCGCAGCGAATTGCTCAAGTTCCGCCGCTGGAGTGTTTTGGCGGTCGCCGGGGTGATGCTGGTGGTGAGCACCTTTATCGCATATCTGACGTTCCACCAGATCGCATCTGGAGCCACCGGCCGTGAGATGACCGGCCTGATTGCTGCGTTCCCCACACCTCAGGGATTGGTTTCGATCATTGGCCAGGCCCGTTCCCTGATCATTGCCATCGCATTGGTCATGGTGACAGCCAATCTCGCCGCGGAATGGTCCCAAGGGACCGTGCGCAACCTGTTGGTCTGTGAGCCGCGCCGCCTGCGGTGGTTGGCGGGCAAAATGCTGGCGCTGGTGCTTTTTGTGCTGCTCTCGGTGCTGCTCACCCTGCTCATCAGCGGCACCTTCATCCTTGTGGTTGCTCAAGGCCAGGGGATTCAGACGGCGGCCTGGATGTCTCCGGAGGGGCTGCAGGTCTTCCTGGCGTTCCTGGGCAATGAGGTGCTGTGCCTCATCGGAGTGAGCGCCTTGGGCATGCTCGTCGCAGTGCTCACTCGTTCGGTGGCGACCGGCGTCGGCATCGCCCTGGCCTACATCCTGGTGGTCGAAGGCATTATTGCGGTGGTTTTGCCGCAGGTCACCCAGTGGTTCCCGGGCCGGGTGTTCAACACCATCGTGGGGACCGCCGTGCCACTGGTTGGCCCGGTACCTCCCCAAGGCTATCCGGCGGCCTTGGGGGCAGCGCTCCTGTGGATTGTCGGCTTCGTGGTGGTGACCGCCGTCGTGTTCCCCCGCCAGGACGTCAAGGCGTGACAGCGTGGAACCCGCCCCCCGCGGGAGGTGAGCCTTCCGGCGTCGTCGGCAACGAGCGCCTGACCGCACTGATCGGGGCCGTGGTGCTGGTGCTGTCGGTGGCCGAGATCGCCACTGTTCCGACTCTGGGCAGCCTGATCGTGGCGCACTTCTTCGTTGGCGTGCTCCTGGCGGGCCCGGTTGTGGCAAAGACCGCCAGCACCGGCTGGCGATTCATTCGCTACTACTCGCGGGATCCCGCCTACCGCCGCAAGGGTCCGCCCCGGCCGCTTCTGCGCGTGATCGCTCCGCTGCTCGCCGCGTCGACGCTCACGCTGATCGGCAGCGGGATCGCCTTGGCCATCACCGGGCCTGCCCCCGAGATCCTGGTCCGGGTGCACGTTTTCAGCTTCTTGGTCTGGCTCGCCACCCTCGCAGTGCACGTCTTCGCGTACGTGAGGCGGGTACCCAGGCTCATAGCGGAGGACTGGCGCCCCCTCGCGCGGAAGCGCGAGGACGGGGCCGCACCGGAGCCGTCGGGACGCCGGATGCGGCTGGCGGTCAACATTGCAGTGCTCGTCCTGGCCGCGATCGCTGCGGTGCTGCTTCTGCCGACTGCCGCACCATGGGAGGGATGGCGTGGTCAGGCCGTGACCGGACCTGGGGTCCTCGCCGTCGCAGTGAGCATCGGGACCGCGGTCGCGGTGATGCTCAAACGCCGCTAGAGGGGGAAGAAGGGCTGAACCACGACGGCGGTGAGGCTCGCCATTGGGGGCTGATGGTTTCCCGCGTCGTCGAGTCCATTACGCGATTGGCCGATTACAATCTGCTTACCCGCCGGTCGCGCCGCGGACCCAGCCACCACGCCAACCGCGGCGGGGACAGGAGAATTGCATGAATGATGGGCACCGCACAAGCTTTCAAGGTCCTCGCCACATGCGGCGCAAGTCCCGGCGCAAATCCGTCATCCTGATCGCGGCCACGTCGGTCACGGTCGCGGTGGCCCTGGCGGCCGCCGTCGCGGTCACCTATGTGGGCGCGACGGCGGTTGCGGTCAACAACAACGTTCACCGCTCGGATGTCCTCAAGGATCTGAAAACGTTGCCCGCGGCGGTGCCGAAGCTGAGCCAGGACACGAACATCCTGGTGATGGGCCTGGACACAAGAGTTGACGAGAAGGGCAAGCCTCTTCCTCCGGAGATGTATGACGCCTTGCACGCGGGCGATGAGAGTATCGGCGGTTACAACTCCAACGTCCTGATGCTTATCCACATCCCTGCGGACGGTTCCAAAGCAGCAGGCATCTCCATTCCCCGGGATGACTACGTCCAAGTCGACGGCATACCGGGAAGCGGCCCCTTCAAAGCGAAAATCAAAGAGGCTTACGGCTACGGATTCGCGGCGGAGAAGACCTCCTTGATCAACGAAGGAAAGCCCGACGACGACACGACGTACCAGGCGGCCCGCGATGCCGGCCGCAAAGCCGAAATAGCTACCGTGACCAAGTTCCTGGGAAGCGTGCACATCGACCACTTCATCGAAGTCACCATGGCCGCGTTCTACCAGACGGCCCAGGCGATCGTGCCCATCACCGTGTGCGTGAACAAGGCCACCCAGGACACTTTCTCCGGGGCCGACTTCAAAGCGGGCATGCAGCAGATCGACGCCAGACAGGCCATGGCTTTCGTGCGGCAGCGCCGGGACACCTCCGACCCGACGTACCTGTTCTCGGACCTGGACCGTGAACGCCGGCAGCAGGCCTTCATCGCCTCGGTCTCCCACCAGCTCAAGGACGCCGGGACCTTCACCGACATCGGGAAAATGCAGGGTGTCCTGGACGCGGTGAGCAAGAACATCGTGGTGGATTCGGAGTTGAACCTGATCCAGCTTGCCCAGCAGGCCACCTCCCTGACCGGGGGCAACATATCCTTCTCCACCCTGCCGATCACAGGCTTCGGAACGTCCCCGGATGGCGCCTCCATCAACACCGTGGACATCGCCCAGGTGCAGGCCACCGTTAAGGAACTCCTCACGCCGGTACCGCCGGCTCCTGCACCGACGCCGACGGCGACCCCGACGACGGCGGCCGCCTCGCCAGCGGCAACGGCACCTCCTGCAGCACCCGCGCCAGGGACGGCAACTCAAGCACCAGCTACCCCGTCAGCACCTGCGGGCAACGTCTACGCGGATTCCACGGGGGCACTCCAGGGCGGCGCCATAGCCTGCGTGAAATAGCGAGGACACTCCAGAGACTAGGGAGTTCTCTCCGATAGGCTCGGCGAATGAGCGAAAATACCCCGAGACTCGCTGGCTATCTGGACAAGCAACAGCCCGGACTTTATCAGGCACTATCCGGCTACGCGGAGCAGGTCACTGCGGAGGCGGACAGGACCGGGATCCCGCGGCGCACCCTGGAGTTGTTGAATTACCGGGCTTCGCAGATCAACGGCTGCGCTTTCTGCCTGGATCTGCATCACCGCCGCGCTATCGGCTACGGAGAGACCGAGCAGCGGCTTTCATTGGTGTCGGTGCATGGCGAGGTAGGGCTTTTCAACGAGGCCGAACAGGTGGCGCTTGAGCTCGCCGAACAGATTACGCGCATGAGCACAGCCCGTCCTACCGCCGAGCTGTTTTCCCGTGCGAGGAAGGTCTACACCGAGGAGCAGATCAGCGTGCTGTGCATGGCGTGCATCGGTATCAACGCGTTCAACCGCTTGTCCATCCTGAGCGAGCACCCGGTGCGCAAGGCCCGTTCGTCGTCGTGATGCGCGCGAAGTCGGCCGCCCCGGGGGTCAGCGTGCTTTGAAATTCACTTAAGGAAGGTTGCGTTGAAGGAGTCCAGGTCGACCGCGACCCCGTTGAGGCTCTGGTTGAACTTCTGCTGGACACCGACCCGCATCGTCGTTGGCGTATTCCAGCCTCCGTATTGAACCGGCGTCGGGGAAAGATAGTTGGCCGTCCACCTGTTGTAGTTGATGTTGCGGGTGTCGGTGTCCCAGAGCGGTACGTCAGAGAACGCCGTGGTGTTGTTCATCAATTGCGGCCACATGCCGGACCCGGAGTAGATCACGGGCCGGACACCCATGCCCTTTACGCCGTCGACCATGGCGCGGGTAATTTGAGGTCCGCCCGTTTCGGCGTCAAGGGCGAAGAACTGGAGTTGGGACGCGTACGGGCCGGCCGCGTTGATCCCGCCTTGCCAGCAGTTAGGGTCCCGCGTGTATACAGCGATTTTCAGACCAGCGTCGAGGGCCATTTTCAGCTGGGTCTGGGTCCGGGACCAAGTGTCGCAGGTTCCCCATGCGGTCGAGTGCATGACATACAGCCGGAATCCGGCCTGATAGGCCTTCCTGAACCAGTTGGGGTCCGTAATGGTGTTTGCAGTATCGAGGACTTTCACTGAAGGGTCCGCCGCGTTTGCGGCTGGGGCAAAAGCAAGGCCGAGGACGATCAATAGGGCTGTTAAGGCGGCGATGGCGTTTCTGGCTGTGGTCTTGGTGTTCAAGGGGTGCTCCTGGTGCAGGCGTGAACGAGTGCGGCGCGATGATGTTGCGCAGGTCCCGAGCCCAGCCCCCGGGTAGACGACGACGCGTCTTGCATCTGGTGTGATGCGAACCCCTAGGCTATGCCGGGTTCCTACGGGTGGCAAGCACTCGCGGGCCCGCCCATCCTGAGCAAGCACCCGGTGCGCACGGCCCGGAGTTGACGACTTCTTGGCCGGAAGGCTAGAAATCTTGCCTCAGGGATTAGCCTTTTTGAAAATCCATTCGTAGGATTTGCCCTATGTCTATGGGGAGATTAGTTCGTAAAGCGGTTATTCCGGCAGCCGGATTGGGCACGCGCTTCTTGCCTGCCACCAAGGCGATGCCGAAGGAAATGTTGCCGGTGGTGGATCAACCGGCCATCCAATAGGTCGTTGAGGAGGCCGTGAAAGCGGGACTCAGCGACGTGCTGATGATTACAGGCCGCAACAAGCGTGCTCTTGAAGACCATTTCGACCGGGCACCTGATCTCGAACGCTCTTTGGAGCTGAAGGGCGACGAAACCCGCTTGGACGCCGTGCAGCATGCCTCCGGGCTTGGGCCAATCCACTATGTCCGGCAGGGCGCACCGAAGGGCTTGGGCCATGCCGTGCTGTGCGCCAAGCAGCATGTCGGTAACGAACCGTTTGCCGTGCTCTTGGGGGACGACCTGATTGACGAGAGCGAAGAGCTCCTGTCAACCATGATCGACGTTCAAGCGAAGACCGGCGGCTCGGTGATTGCTCTCATCGAGGTGGAGCCGTCGCAGATCAGCGCGTATGGCTGCGCCGACATTACGACCATCGCGGGGGAGGACTACGTCCAGGTCAACAGCCTCGTGGAGAAGCCTTCTGTTGAAGAAGCGCCATCAAACTTGGCTGTCATTGGACGCTATGTTCTTCACCCGGCAGTGTTCGATGTCCTCGAGGAGACCGGGCCCGGGCGCGGCGGCGAGATCCAGCTGACCGACGCACTCCAGACCCTCGCAAAGGGCGAAGGCGACGGCGCGGGCATTTACGGGGTCATCTTCCGTGGACGCCGCTACGACACTGGTGACAAGCTCAGCTACTTGAAGGCCGTCATCACGCTGGCGTCCGAGCGGGCCGAGTTCGGCGAAGACCTCAAAACCTGGATGAAGGAATTCCTCGGCTAGGACGGCTGTGGTCTTCATCCGGAGGGTGCGGACGGCCTCCGACATGACAGCCGTGTGGATCGCCGAGTATGCGTGGGCGTCAGCGGATCGTAGAGCATGTCGGGTCGGCGCATCCGGATGCCGAACTCGGCATGCTGTTTTGGCATACCCCTGAGCTGCTTAGGGCCCAGCTCGTCGGCATGGACCTTCTTAGGTCCCGATTAGGAGCCGGATGCTAGATTGTGTCGAGCGTCGGCTTCAGCCCACGTTTATTTCTTTTATTTGGGGGGCCCATGCGTGTCTGGAAGTCGAAGACGAGTGCATCGTTCATTGCCATACTGAGCGTGCTCTTCTTGGTCCTGCAGTTAGGTGGGGCAGGGCCCGCCTCTGCTGTTTCGGATACTGCGCCGCCGGTGCTGGCGAGCTCGTCAGTGACTCCTACCTCCGTTGACATCAGTTCCACCCCAGGGACCGTGACGGTGTCTGCGCACATAACCGACGCGACCGGCGCGACCGTTCCCACGGCCGACATGAAAAACGTCGGAACCACTCAAACCCTCGGCTTCGGAG
>NZ_JBFBKR010000004.1:333153-333349 GCF_040686575.1 Arthrobacter sp. NPDC080073 | reverse complement strand
GCCAGTGGGACGTTCGGCTCTACCCCTTGAGCGACACTCTGGGAAACAAAACCAACACCTTCCAGACGCTCCAAACCATCACAGTCACCGGACCACAACTTGCGGTAGTTCCGGCCCCCGTGACGTTCACGGACAAGGACGGCACGAAGGACGACACCTACACGGTCCCGGCCACCACCGGGGTGGACTATCTCCT
>NZ_JBFBKR010000004.1:332411-333057 GCF_040686575.1 Arthrobacter sp. NPDC080073 | reverse complement strand
TCCTCGGGGACACGGTCGTGGCGGCGGGCACGTATCCCGGCACGGGGACGGTCGTGGTCACCGCGCGGGCGCAGACGGACTATGTCCTCGCCGCCGGGGCCCCGGCGTCCTGGACGAGCACGTTCAAGGCCACCCCGTTCCAGGTCACTCCTGCGGCGGTGACGTTCACGGACAAGGACGGCACGAAGGACGACACCTACACGGTCCCGGCCACCACCGGGGTGGACTATCTCCTCGGCGGAACCGTCGTGGCGGCGGGCACCTACCCCGGCACGGGGACGGTCGCCATCACCGCGCGGGCGCAGACGGACTATGTCCTCGCCGCCGGCGCGCCCGCGTCCTGGACGAGCACGTTCAAGGCTGGGTCTGCGGCATACATCCCGCCGGCTGTGTCGCCGTTCACGGATGTGTCCACGGGACAGCAGTTCTATAAGGAGATGGCCTGGATGTCGGAGAAGGGTGTCTCCACGGGCTGGGCGGAGGCCGGCGGGGCGCGGTCCTACCGTCCGCTGCAGTCCATCAGCCGCGACGCGATGGCCGCCTTCCTTTACCGGATGGCCGGATCCCCGGCATACACGCCGCCGGCGGCGTCGCCGTTCACGGATGTGTCCACGGGACAGCAGTTCTATAAGGAGATGGCCTGGAT
>NZ_JBFBKR010000004.1:234608-332313 GCF_040686575.1 Arthrobacter sp. NPDC080073 | reverse complement strand
ATGTCGGAGAAGGGTATCTCCACCGGCTGGGCGGAGGCCGGCGGGGCACGGTCCTACCGTCCGCTGCAGTCCATCAGCCGCGACGCAATGGCCGCCTTCCTTTACCGGATGGCCGGATCCCCGGCATACACGCCGCCGGCGGTGTCGCCGTTCACGGATGTGTCCACGGGACAGCAGTTCTATAAGGAGATGGCCTGGATGTCGGAGAAGGGTATCTCCACCGGCTGGGCGGAGGCCGGCGGGGCACGGTCCTACCGTCCGCTGCAGTCCATCAGCCGCGACGCAATGGCCGCTTTCCTTTACCGGATGGGTCCCCTCTAGACAACGCACAGGAGAGACTCCGGGGCGACGTCCGGGTTAATCGTAGGTTGGTGCAACGGTCGATCACAGCGCCTATCTAAGTAGGGTCAGCTAACCCGTTCGACTTCATATCGTCTAATCAAATGAGCCAAGTCCGGGTCAACAGCCTCGTGGAGAAGCCTTCTGTTGAAGAAGCGCCATCAAACTTGGCTGTCATTGGACGCTATGTCCTGCACCCGGCTGTGTTCGATGTCCTCGAGGCGACCGGCCCCGGGCGCGGCGGCGAGATCCAGCTGACCGACGCACTCCAGACGCTCGCAAAGGGCGACGGAGAAGGCGCGGGCGTTTACGGGGTCATCTTCCGTGGACGTCGCTACGACACTGGTGACAAGCTCAGCTACCTGACGGCCGTCATCACGCTGGCGTCCGAGCGGGCCGAGTTCGGTGAAGACCTCAAAACCTGGATGAAGGAATTCCTCGGCTAGGACGGCTGCATGCTTAACCGCGCGTAGCGGAGAATCCTGAGGATTGCGGGAGCCAGTTCGTCTTCCATCCGCAGGTACGCCTCGGCACCCTGTTTGTAAGGGTCGGCGACGTCGTTGTCCGCGGATTTCGCCGCGAGGACGAGGTGACGCACGGAGGATGCCCGTGCCGGCAGTTCTCGCCATAGTTGGGTGTAGTCAGAGCCCGACGGCGGTGCGTCGCCTCGCTCCTCAAGGGCCGTCACCATCCGGGCGAACTCGCGGATGGTGAACGTCCGCTTGAGCAGGGAGGCGTCCTGCTGCAGAACTTCCCCGCGGTGGTGGGACGCCATGGTGAGTACCAGGTCAGATTCCCTCAGGATTTTTGAGGTGAGCTGCCGTGCAGCAAAGTCTTCGGGTGTGCCGCCGTAAGTGCGGATGATGTCGGCCGACAGCGGCTGGATGGGGTTGCCCACCATGGCGCGGGTGCCGGCACTGCGGACTTCGAAGCCGCCGGGGATGACCTGGTCCAGGCCTGCCTGAAGCAAGCGTTCGGCTACCGGGGAGCGGCAGATGTTCCCGGTGCAAACTGTCAGTATCCGAATGGGTTGGGGCGATTCCAAAGGTGTAGCTCTTTCACTAGCTGGCAGGCGTGGCGCCTATGATTTACAACTTAACACGCCGGACATCAAGTCTCATTCAAGGCCGGGCGGTGCTCAGCGGAAGCCACTTCAACACAGCCGCAACCAGCAGTCCGAGGCCGACTCCAAGGGTGTTCATGAGGATGTCCTGCAAGCTTGAAAATCGGTGTGGCAGGAACAGGAGCTGGCCGAGTTCTACCGTGCTTGATATAGCCGCGCCGAGCGCAAGGAGCTGCCACCATCGCTTGCGGCGAAGCGTGAGTGCAAGAAGAAGCCCTGCAGGTGCAAAGAGGAGTATATTGGCCGAGGCCTCGACGAATCCGTAGTTGATCCATTCGGGTATGCCATTTCGGTGCAGCAAATCCAAGAGGACTGCAAGATCGCCTGCTGCCGGCTTGTCCACTGGGGTCGGCCAAAAAGCGATGAATGCCAGTACAACGAAATAGCCCACAAGACTCCAGCGTCGTCGTCCACCGCGGGCAAGCGATTTCTGGCAAGAGCGCGATTTCACGAGTGCCGCATCAGCGCGAAGGCAGCCACGCCGAAGGAAACCACGGCCAGCAGAATCAGAAATATGATCGGCCAGGCCTGACTCGGAATAGCTGGAATCCGTGGAATCAACGGAAAACCCACCCTGAAGCTCAGCCGCTTGCGGCGTCGCCAATGTCTCCCCATGTTCACAAATTACCGCATGCGCAAACAAGGAGGGGTTGTTTCCGGATCACCGGAAACAACCCCTCCTTTTGTTTTGCGGTTAGGCTGCGGCTACGGTTTCGTTCTTTGCGCGGCGGCGAACCACCACTACGGAGGCCGTGCCGGCTACGAGTGCGCCAGCGCCAACCAGGCCCCAAAGGATCAGGCTGGAATCGACGCCCGTATTGGCCAAGCCGGTACCACCGGTGTTGGCAAGGCCTGCACCGCCGGTGTTTGCAAGACCCGCGCCGCTGACTCCGGCGGCAACAACTGTTGCCGTGACGCTGTGGTGGGACTCTGTGCCGAAGGCCGTCAGCTGGTACGTACCTGCCGCGGTCAGCGCAACGTCGGTGGAGAAGGCGCCGGAGCTGTTAGCAACAGCGGTCACCGTCGTGGGTGCCAAGTGAAGGGCTCCCGGTACGGCCATCGCAAGGCCATTGCTCGTGCCGGGTGCTGCTGCGCCCTGAGGAGCGGCAGTAAAGGTGATTGTGATGGTGATGATTTCGCCCGGCTTGAAGCCGGTTCCTGAGAATACGACCGTCCCGCCCACCGTCACGGTCGCGCTAGAAACGGTGCCCGGGACCGGCGCCGGGTAGTCGACGGCCATTGCTGGAGCCGAAGCGGCAAGAGCGATGGTGCTCGCAAGTGCGAGCACTGCAAGTGATTTCTTCATTTTTGTCCCCCTGAGACCTTGGTACGTGCTTGAGACCTGATACGTAATTCATCGTGATGATGTGATTTCATCCACCACAAACACGTGAACTGAAATCTGAGACCCACCCAAGAGAGAAGTTACCATCCTAAGGCTACTTACCGCAAAGTAAATCCAAACTCGTTACAAAGGGTTAACACCCTGTCTATCCCGTGGCCCCACAGCTTGCCGATTGAGTCGGGAGTATTACCTTGTCCATGGATTGGACAGTTGGTGTTACTACCACTTCGGCCTGACTGTGTTGGACGATCTTCCCGAAAGTGAATTCCACCGTGCTGCTCTGCCCTGGCGCCAGCCGCACGGAGAGGGTGCCTACTGGTCGATCGTCGTGGAGTTGCGCACCGAACGGAACTGTTTTCCCATCTTGGGTGGCGGTTTCAACTTGGGCTTGGGCAGGGCCGTAGGCGATCACATTACTTTGGGCCGTGCCTGGCGGCACCCCATAGGCTCCGCCGCCGGTAACGTACGCCGGCAATGAAGTTGCCGCATCGGCAGGTGCGGTGTTCGTGCTTGTGATTCGAACCTTGACAGTCCCATAACCGTCGGCACCCGCGCATTGCTGGATCAGCTGAACCGTGCGTTTCACGTAATAGTCCATTTTGGCTCCGGTACCGTCATTGAAATACGCACCGAACTGGGCCGACGGAACGCTGGGGCCGGAAATGGAGCCGCTGAGCGAGTACTTCGCGAGAATGGACTGTTCTGTCGTGTCCCCAGACCAGAGCAGGACCCTGTGTTCTTCTACGCCTTTCCCGACGCCTGCAAGAAGGCTTTTCGCCTCCCCTTTGCCAGAAGACAGAGCACTGAAGATTTCCTTGGCCACGCCAGCGAAGTAGATGTCCTGCATCTTTGGATCTTTGATTTGGACATACACATCGGAGAGCAGGGTGTTCACCACGTTCTTGCCGGTGAGCTGGGTCGGCAGCTTTCCTTCGGTCAGAGCAATTATCTGAGGGTCTTCAAGGCCGACGGGTCCTGTGACGTCCAGGATGTAGCCGAGAGCCACAGGATCGATGGAAATCGCTCCGTCCAGGTGTTCTCCCTTTTTCTGTTCCCACATCTTCAACGCTGTAGTAGCTGAGGTGGGGAAATCGGGAGTGAAGTTGACGTCCTGCATGAACGTGCCCAAACGGTCGGTGTAGATGCGCTGTTGCTCAGCATCGACGGCTACTGGCGGGTTGAACACTCCAAGCTCGGTGGCGCTGGTTTCAGCGGAGAGACTGATTTTGCCTTTGTCTGCAGTTAGCACTACCAATGCGCCGGGAATGCCACCGGTGGCTCGGGCCTCGGCATTATTCTGCACCAGCAGCAGGTAGTGGCGCGGCTTATCGGAGCCCAACATGGCCGGGGCTAAGCCTGCCGCGTCGGATGCCGTGTCCAACTCGTCCACAACGGAGCTAAGTTGCTCTCTGGCTTGTGTCAGCGGCCCGGCGATCTGGGGAAGAAGCCCGCTGGCGTCGATCCCGTTCAGCCGTGCAGCCGAGGCGCTCACGGCGTGTGCGGCGGACGCAACAGCTGGGGCCGCCTTTCGGATCGGTTCCAAGTCCGTTCCGCTTGCACCCGGCATCAGCTTGTCCCAGTTTAGAGAGTCATACACCTTCACCAAGGGAGTGACGCCCAGAGTGGCCACGTCGTCTGCTGAGCGGGCTATTTCAGTCGCGGCGGAGAAGTTCGCGCCGAGCCATGGCGTGGCCGAGGCCAGGGACCAGACGGGATCGGACGCGGCGTCCCGGGCGGCCGCGGTGTGTCTCCGAAGCTCGTCAACAAGGGCGGTGGCGTCGGCCGGGCGGTTCTCGAGGATGTTCTCTTTGAGTTTGGGCACCAACTGGGTGGATGCCTCAAGCTCTGTCTTGATGATGGAGCCCTTGGCGCCCAGCCAAAGAAGCACGACTCCTGAGATGACTAGGATGGCTCCAAGGCAAATTCCGGCAATAAGCAGACGGCGCCGGTTGCCCGGAGCATCTTTGCCGTTGGTCCGCCTTGACTGGGGTTCATCTGGGGTGGTTTTGGATTGTTTGGTGTCGGTCACGCTTAAGGCCTTCCGAGTCCGCGGTAGTGCCAACCGGCGGCGCGCCATTTTGCAGCATCAAGGGCGTTTCGTCCGTCCAGTATCCGAAGCCCGGCAACGCCGCTGCTCACTTCGAAGGGGTCAAGGTCTTTGTATTGCTGCCATTCGGTGAGCAAGAGGAGGGTATCGGCTCCGGCGATAGCCGTTTCTAAATCCAGCTCATACTGGAGTTCAGGGAAGCGTTTGGCGGCGTTATTCAATGCCTTCGGGTCAGTGACTGTTACGACGGCGCCTTGGAGCTGGAGTTGGGCCGCGATGCTGAGCGCGGGCGAGTCCCGGACATCGTCGCTCTCGGGTTTGAAGGCAGCGCCGAGCACCGTGACGCGGTGTCCTAGCAGACTTCCTCCGCACAGTTCGCGTGTTAGCTCCACGACCCGCGTGCGGCGACGCATGTTGATCGAGTCCACTTCTCGGAGGAAGGTCAACGCCTGGTCCGCGCCGAGCTCGCCGGCTCGGGCCATAAAGGCGCGAATGTCCTTGGGGAGGCATCCACCACCAAAACCGATGCCGGCGTTGAGGAATTTGCGACCGATTCTGTCATCCATTCCAATGGCGTCGGCTAGCCGTGTGACATCTGCCCCTGCTGCTTCGCAGACCTCCGCCATGGCGTTGATGAAGGAGATCTTGGTGGCCAGGAAGGAGTTGGCGGCGGCTTTGACAAGTTCGGCGGTGGGGTGGTCCATGACCAATCGAGGAGTGCCGTCAGAGATTGGTGCAGCGTAGACCTCATCTAGTACCGAAACGGCGGAGTGATCTTCCGAGCCGTCGACCACACCGTAAACTAGCCGATCCGGGGAAAGCGTGTCATTGACTGCGTGTCCTTCGCGGAGGAACTCGGGGTTCCACACAAGGTGGGCGTTGGGTTCACTTTCGGCCAAGCTGGCAGCCAGACGGGAGGCGGTCCCCACAGGGACTGTGGATTTACCTACCACAAGGTCCCCTGGCCCGACGTGGGGGAGGAGCGCTTGCATGGCCGCATCCACATGGCGGAGGTCGGCCCCGTTTTCCCCCGTCTTCTGGGGTGTGCCTACGCAAATGAAATGGACGTTGTTCCCTTTAGCCATGGACATGTCAGCGGTGAATGACAGTCGTCCGGTTTCCTGCACGTCCCCAAGGAGCTCATCCAAACCTGGCTCGAAGAAGGGGGCACGGGCAGCGGAGAGAGTGCTGATTTTCCGCTCGTCCACATCGATGCCAATCACCTCGTGTCCGAGCTTGGCCATACAGGCGGCGTGTACGGCACCGAGGTAGCCGCAGCCGATGACTGAAATGCGCATTTTGTTGCCTTCCCCAGAGGGTCGTTCTGCGTCAGAGGTGGTTAGTAGGCGCCATGGCCCGCGAAAACAGCTTTGAATGTCTTAAACAAGATGACCGCGTCTCCCATCAGTGACCAGTTCTCAACGTAGTACAGGTCCAGACGGATGCTTTCCTCCCAGCTAAGATTTGAGCGACCACTAACCTGCCAGAGTCCGCTCATCCCTGGGCTCACGTACAAGCGCCGTGTTGCTGCGTCGTCGTAGAGCGCCACTTCACCTTCTCTCTGGGGACGTGGCCCGACGAGGCTCATACTTCCGCCCAGAACGTTGAGCAGTTGGGGTAATTCGTCCAAAGAATACTTTCGAAGGAACCGGCCTACAGGCGTTATTCGGGGATCGTTCTCTACCTTGAAAAGGGGTGTGTGGTTTGAACCTTGTGCCGCGAGCAGTTTAATGAGTTCGGAATCGGCATTCACTTTCATGGATCTGAACTTCAGCATTCTGAAGGTTGTGCCGCGCAGGCCCACTCGTTCTTGCGAGTAGAAGACCGGCCCCGGACTTGTGGTCTTTACGAGGCAAGCCAGGAAGACGAACAGCGGGGACATTGCGAGCGTCAGCAGGCCGGCGCCTACGACATCGAAAGCTCTCTTCGCAACCTTCTTGCCGCCCGTGAGTTTGGGTGTAGAGACATGGATCAGGGGGAGGCCGGCCACGGGCTGGGTATGAATACGTGGACCCGCAACATCCGTCAATGCTGGAGCCAAAATCATCCCAATGTCACGAGCGGCCAGTTCCCAGCCGAGTTTGCGGAGGTTCTCGGGGCTCAGCAAGGCGCCGTCAGAGATCGCGACTGCGTCCACCTCTGTTCTTTCGATCACAGAAAGGATGGAAGGAACATCGGAAGCGGTCCCTGTAAGGGGAACACCCAGTAGAGCGGACTGTGAAGCGTCGACACTAACCCCGGGAAGATGCGCAGCGGCTGGCGAATAACCTGCCGACGGCTGGCTCCTCAGCGAACGCACAAGGTGGGCTGCAGAATTAAGACTGCCTATTATCAGGACTCTGGACGTACTGCGGCCATGTTTTCTATCAACGCCTAAGTGCTGCCGGACAAGCCATCTCGCTACGAGGAGGCCCAAAGCCCCCGAAGGGAAAGCAAGTCCAACAAATCCTCTTGCGGTGTCGATTCGGAGAGCGTACGAGACGACTGCCACGAAGCCAAATAGCCATGCAGACGCTGCGATTACTCGTTTGTACTCTTCGGAACCCGTGCCAAGGACCTTGGCTTCGCGCGTTCCCCAGAATTCCAACATGAGCCACCAGCTAAGGATCAAGATCGCGGAGAGTAGGAAGTAGTCCACATCGCGAGGAATGGGCCTGTCGATGTCCATGAATCCGAAGCGAACTCCATATGCACCGGCAATAGCCCAGATGACAACGAATGCGTCGATAAACCTTAGTCGTTTCACATACTTGTCCCGCCAACTCTGGCTTCTCGAAGCTGAGTCGGATTGATGAACTTCTTCAACGTGAGATGTGCTGCCCCCCAAGACTTGCCTCTTATTCTCTTGTTCTGCCAGCGTTTTCGCGGTACCAGTCCACGGTGGAGCCGATTCCCTCTTCCAAGCCAATGGAAGCAGACCATCCGGCCTCAGAGAGTCTGGAAACGTCCAGCAACTTTCGTGGCGTGCCATCTGGTTTGGACGTGTCCCACTCGATGACTCCGCGGAATCCGACAGCGTTGGCTACTATCTCAGCCAGTTCCTGGATAGTGACATCCATGCCGGTACCGACATTCACCTGTTCTGGGCCGTCGTAGTTCTCCATCAGGTGAAGGCAAGCCGCGGCCATGTCGTCTACGTGTAGGAATTCCCGCCTGGGTGAACCCGTGCCCCAGTTGGTTACCACGGGAGCGCCAGACTTGGCGGCTTCGTCGTATCGACGGATTAATGCCGGCAACACATGAGAGCCTTCTGGTGAGAAGTTGTCCCCCGGGCCATAGAGATTAGTAGGCATTGCAGATATCCACGGAAGCCCATATTGCCGGCGAACAGCCTGGACCTGCATGATGCCCGCGATTTTCGCAATCGCATAGGCGTCGTTGGTGGGTTCAAGGTGCCCCGTGAGAAGCGAATCCTCTCGAATTGGCTGATCCGCGAACTTTGGATAGATGCAAGATGATCCCAAGAAGAGGAGCCTCTCAACGCCGTGCTCACGCGCTGCATCGAGAACGTTCACTTGGATCCGCAAATTGTCGCTCAGGAAGTCCACGGGATAAGTGTTGTTCGCGAGGATGCCGCCCACCTTTGCGGCAGCCAAAACTAGATAGCGTGGTTTGCTCCTCGCAAGAAACTCAAAGACGGCGTTCCGGTCCTTGAGATCCAGTTCTGTGGAAGTCTTGCCGACGAGTTCCGTGAAACCTTCGATCTCCAGCTTGCGCCAGATGGCGGACCCCACGAGGCCGCGATGTCCTGCCACATAGAAGGTCGAGCTGCGATCAAGCTTGCCAGGCGTGAATGAGACGGTCTCGGACATCAGTTCTTCCAACTATCGAGATCGACACCGTCGATCCAGTCTTTGCCAGCGTGCTTCAAGGCTTCGATGTCAGCCTCCACCATGATTCGAGCCAGCTCTGGGGTGTGGACGGTTGCCTTCCACCCAAGCTTCTCGTGGGCTTTTGATGCGTCGCCCACGAGCGCGTCTACCTCTGTGGGTCGTAGGTAGCGCTCGTCAAAGCGAACATGGTCTTCCCAGTTCAGGCCGGCGTGCTCAAAGGAGATTTGAAGGAAGTCGCGAACGGTGTAGTTACCGCCAGTAGCCAAAACAAAGTCGTCGGGTTCGTCAACTTGCAGCATGCGCCACATTCCCTCGACGTACTCCGCTGCATAGCCCCAGTCACGGACTGCGTCTAGGTTGCCCATGTAAAGCAGATCCTGCTTGCCGGACTTGATCGCGGCCACGGCTCGCGTGATCTTGCGCGTCACAAACGTTTCGCCGCGCCGGGGCGATTCGTGGTTGAACAAGATTCCATTGACGGCAAACATTCCGTAAGCCTCGCGGTAGTTCTTCGTCACCCAGTAGCTATAGACTTTAGCGGCCCCATAGGGGGAGCGCGGGTAGAAGGGTGTTTCTTCATTCTGTGGAGGCGGGGTGGCACCAAACATCTCGGACGATGAAGCCTGATAGAACTTCGTTTCGATGCCGGACATCCGCACGGCTTCGAGAAGGCGGATGGATCCGACACCTGTTGTGTCGCCAGTGTGTTCCGGCTCGTCAAAGGAAACTCGTACGTGCGACTGTGCTGCGAGGTTGTAGACCTCATCTGGACGGATCTCCGCCATCAGAGTCACAAGTCGTGCACCGTCGCTCAGATCGCCGTAGTGAAGGAAAAGCTTCGCTTTCGGATCATGCGGGTCGACATACAAATGGTCAATCCGTGCCGTGTTGAAAGTTGATGCCCTACGGATAAGTCCATGGACCTCGTAGCCCTTGCTGAGGAGGAGTTCCGCCAGATAGGACCCGTCCTGTCCGGTAATACCAGTGATAAATGCGCGTTTCTTCATAGTGCCCCCAAGTATGCGATAAGAGGAAATCTCGACTCATCGACTACGCGATTGTGCCAAGTGCCTAACGTAGTCATCGAACTGGTCGATGGCCGCGCCTGCCGACAGTGTGTCTCGTGTGAATCTTATGCCATTGTCGCCGAGTCTCGCCGCGAGTTCTGGATCTTGCGCGAGCTCCTCGGCCGCTTGCACAAGGCCTTGCGGGTCATTCGCGTTGACCCTAACCCCCGCCGATGATGCCTCAATTTCTGAAGCAGTAACGCTCCCCTCGTCTGTCGCGGCCAAAACGGGCACACCCGCGCTGAAGTAGGAAGTTAGCTTGCTCGGCACCGACATGTCTTTTACCCCGGGAAGTTCATTGACTAGCAGAACGTCCGCAGCCCTCATAGCAGCTTGGAAATCCCTCTGGGGGAGAGAATCGACGAAATCTATGTTTGAAATTCCCGCCGATGCTGCGATCAGCCGCATCTTCTGGTTCCCGTCGCCCATCAGTACAAATCGAACCTTGCTTTTTATGGTCTCAGCGTACTTTGCAGCTGTTACGACATTGTGAAGGCCTTGTTTCTTCCCCATGTTCCCTGCGTGCAGGACGATGATCTCGTCCTCAGACCATCCGAGGCTAGCTCTGGTATCACGCCGATCTGAACATGGGGCCTCGGGTAAGTGAGTCCAATTCCTGACGACCCTCGTGGAACTGTGGGAACCGTGAAGCGACGCGATGATGTAACGTGCGAATCGTTCGTGTATCGCAACAACGCCATCCCCCGACGTAAGAATTCGTGCCTCCAACCAGATGGCCAACTTGCCGAAACCGCGACTGCCATTCCCGGCCTCAACGACGCCGCGGCTATATAGGTCCTGCACCCAAATTGCAATAGCGGGTCGGTTCCGACTTAGTTTGTAACGCAGGGAGGCGACCCCGACGGAGAAAAGGGCCGGGCTGACCAAGATGATCACGTCGGGGCGGCCCCATCGGGCAAACAGGAGGCGAACGCCGAAGCTGAGCTCCATATGTAGCCGGCTCAGCGATGTTGGACGGGTAGGGACATGATGACGAAAGCGCTTGACGCGAACGCCGTTGACTACTTCTCGGCTGGACCAGCCCTTGTAGCCAGCATGAACTTTCCATTCAGGATAATGCGGGTAGCCGGTGAGGACTTGTACGGTGTGACCTCTAGACGAGAGTCCCTCTGCAAGCCCGGTTGTATACGGTGCGTTGCCAGTGGACTCAGGGGCGTAGTGAAGACCCATAATGACGATCTTGAAGTTGTCTGTGCTCACAGATGCAACAATAGTTGGCGGAAGACTTCAGTCACTTATCGGGGGACGTATGACGGATGAGTCAAACCGCGCGGCTGCGCACGAGGCTGTACCAGTTATTGATCTATCGCTTGCCCCAGGCGAGCGTGCGGCTTGGGACAGGCCCAGAGTTCTTATCTACCTCTGGGCAGCCACGGAGATTCTCTTCATTACCAATTCTTGGCAGGTCAGTTCTTCCTTAAGGGTCAAAATCTTGCGTCTGTTCGGTGCAGACATCGGGGCCGGCGTCGTGTTTCGCCCTCGAACTCGAGTGAAGTTCCCGTGGAAGCTTCACATCGGAGACCGGAGCTGGATCGGAGAAGGGGTGTGGTTTCACAACCAGGATCATGTCTACATCGGCTCGGATGCTGTGATCTCACAAGAGACCTTCGTGACAACGGGTACACATTCCCATCGCTCCGACATGGGCCTTGTTACCTCACCCGTATGGATCAGCGACGGCGTGTGGATAACATCAAGATGCGTTGTTCTGGGAGGGACGCGAATCGGAAAATCATGTCTGGTGACGCCAATGAGCGTTGTGCGAGGCGAGATTGAAGAAAATCAGATTGTAGGCGGAAACCCCCTGCGCTATATTGGGCGGAGATTCGATGTCTAAAAAGATGCCAGCACAGAGTCTGCTCAAATATTTCAAGCGTTCTTCACCGAGTTACAAACGGAGTAATAGCACACCAAGAATTGTTATGAGCTTCGCTTCACTGGGGAGCTATCGTTTGAACACAATGTTGGGCCTTAAGCGACACTTTGGCGACAATCTCGAGGTATACAGCGGAGACAAAGCGCCGGAGCCATCCATTCGATTGATCCAAAGTGAAGACTTCGATCATATAATTGTCAAGAACTATATTCTAGCCCACGCTGTCGTAATTCAGTCAATTCCTTTCTTCACCTACTTGAAGAGCGACCTGCTAGTAATGGACTTGAATCCTCGAATGCCTTGTGTGTGGATACTGCTAATTCTTCGGAGATTGGCAAGAAAGCGAACTCTTCTTTGGGGACATGCGTTTCCTCGAGCAGGCCAGGAGAGCCGCTCAGATATTGTGCGATCAAGGATGCGACGACTTTCCTCCGGTGTAATCTGCTACACTCGAACGCAGGCTGACCAGCTCACTAAAATTCATCCCAGTCTACCAATTTGGGCTGCACCAAACGCGCTCTATCTACGCGAAGATTTTATGTTCGACGAGGAGAGTATCCGTGATTCTTTTATATATGTTGGACGACTTCACTCCGAGAAAAAGCCACTACTATTAATTGAGGCCTTCGAGCAGCTTCTAGCGGTCAGAAGCGGTCTGAGACTAGTGATCGTGGGAGCCGGACCCTTGTCCGAGCAACTCAAGAGAAAAGTAGAGACATCGCCAGCCGCAGATTCAGTGCTCATTTTGGGCCATGTTGAGGACTATTCAGTCCTGAAGACCTTGTATTCCAGCGCTATTGCAAGCATTTCTCCAGGGTACGTAGGGCTTTCAGTGACGCAGAGCCTCAGCTTTGGGGTGCCAATGATAATATCCCGTGCTGAACCACACGCACCAGAGATTGAAGCAGTAGAAGACGGCTCTAATTGCATATATTTTAGGACGGACGACGTTCACGACTTGTCCCAGAAAATGAAGCAAATGGTAGATGACCGCCAGGCATGGCGAGCGAAAGGCGCCGAGATCTCAAATGCCTGTGGTTCGAGTTACAGTGTTGAAGCGATGGTAAGCGGACTCGTCGATGCTCTGGAAGATCGAAGTTCATGAGGGTCGCCTACGTGGTTTCGGATCTGAGTTACCCTCCCGCGGAAGGGTTGCACCAGCAAACTTTGCTTCTAGTACGAGGACTGAAAGACCAAGGCGTCGAGGTCGAGCTTCATGGGTTCGTGAAGTCGCTAAGAGCACTGGATGAGGAAGCCCTCTACCGCGAACACGGGATTGCTTTCGCCAGCCCGCCATCCGAGCAACCACGATCGCTCCTCGTCTCGGCTATTCGAAATCTATTTCCGTTCTCTCGAGCGGCGGGCCCTTTACGGAGACGATTGTACAACTTGTCGCAAGTTGATGTTATTCATTTTGAGGGAATCGCGGCCTGTGCAGTTTCAACCCGCAGACTGGCGTCGAGATCCATCCTCAGCTTCATAGATCCGGGATCGAGACGCAACTTCAGATTTTTTCGACAAGCTGATGGTTTCCTGCCGAAAGTTGTCTACTTTGCTACTGGTTTCGTTTATCTCGGGGTGGAGCGCTTGTTGCGTAGGGGTAACCCAATTTGGCACGTAGTTTCGGATGACGATCGGCGCTATCTGTCAGAAATTCACGGATTCGACGCGGTCATTGCGATTCCGGTCTCTTTACCCGCCGAACTAAGTGGCGAAGAAATGGCAAAACCGGAAGATTTCGCAGGGGAAGCCCAACTCCATCGTCGAGTTGATATTCTCGTTTACGCCGATCTTCGGCAACAACATATGCGCGATGCGTTGAAAGTTTTCGCGCGGAAGGTCTTTCGTTCATACGTTGGGCGTCGAGCAGTCGAGTTCACCATCCTTGGAAGAGTTGAATTGAACGCTGAATTCGCTTCTTGGTTCGAAGGACTAAATTACAAGTTCATAGCGTGGGCTGAAGACTATTTGGCCGTGCTTCGGAAGGCTGACATCGTATTACTCCCTGATTCGGTTGGCACTGGGCTAAAGAATCGAGCCATACAGTCGCTGGCTGCTGGCGTTCCTGTGGTGGGCACGTCAATAGCTATGGAAGGACTGGATCTAAGGAACGGAATTGACGCCTTCGTCGTAGATAGTGCAGAGGCGTCGAAAGTCCCGCTTCAGAAACTCGTTGCAGACCGAGCTCTGCGATTGCGTATTGGGGAAGCCGGGCGTTCTCGCGTTATTCAAGAATTCGGTACGAAAAGCGTCGTGAAGCGCTGGATCGATACCTATAGTGAGATTCAGAACGCATAGGAAGAATCTATCGCCCAGGTCCCGGGGCGGTACCCGCTGACCGGCCGGCTCCGGGACCAGCTTGTGGATGCTTTAACCGGCTCTTGGTGGTTCGTGGGGAAAGGGATTCTCGGGATGAGTGTCATGCCGCCGTCCGGACGGCGGCATGAACATCCATCACGGCAGAACAATCACCACGAACCGTGAAGAGCCGCTTAGACACACTCATCCCAGTAGGGCCACGGGCCCTCTTGTCTTCAACGACACGAACTCAATTCCCCACCAACCACGAAGAGCCCTGTAACCCGTTTGGGCCGCGCCATCTCGGAAAATGGGCTCTTCGCATTTAGGCATGGTTGGTCTGTTTGATCCGGTAGGGGCGGTGCCCGCCGGCGGCGAGTAGGCATCTGAGTCGGTAGTTGGTGAAGTTGCGGAAGCCGCGGGCGATTCTGCGGGTGGTTTCGATGACGCCGTTGATCGCTTCGGTGGGCCCGTTGGACGCGCCGTGGGTGTCGAAGTAGGCCAAGATCGCCGTCTTCCATTGTTTGAGCGTCCGGCCCAGTCGTGAGACCTCCGGGATCGGACAGGACGGGAACGAGGAGATCACCTCGTTGACGAGTTCCCTGCCCCGCTCCGGCCTGGCGTGGTAAATGTTTCGGAGCTTCTGATAGCACTGCCAGGCCAGGGTGACTTCGTGGTCCGGGTCCCCGAGGGCGAGTTTCGCGTCGAGCCGGGCTGCCTGTTTGTCGGTGAGGTGTTCGGCTCCGATCTGCAGGGTCCGGCGGATCCCGTAGAGCGGGTCGCCCTTGCGGCCGCGGTGCCCGAGGGTCTCCTGCTGCACGCGACGGCGGACCTCATCGACCATGGCTGATCCCAGTTTCACGACGTGGAACGCGTCCAGCACCGTGATGGCTTCGGGCAGTTCGTCGCGGATCGCGTTCGCGTAGCCGCGGAACGGATCCAGCGCTGCCGTCTTGATGCCGGCGGTGAATTCCTCGCCGCGGGCTTTGAGCCAGTCGGCATAGGCCTTCCCGGACCGGCCCGGGACGAGGTCCAGCAACCGGGCGTGCACCACGCCGTTCCCGTAGCGGGTGTGGTCCACGATCCCCGTGACCATCCCGGATCCGGGCGGGCCGGTATGGGACCAGACATGCTCATCGACTCCGAGCGCGTTCACCCCGGCCAGCCTGCCGGTCGCTGCGATTCGTCGGGCAGCCTCTGCCTTGATGGCGTCCCAGGCCGTGTGCCAGGAGACGCCGAGCTGGTGGGCCAGTGCGGAGACGGAGGTGTCGAAACGCTGCAGGCCGTCGGTCGCCCACGCAACGGCCCGGGCAGTGAGTTTAGCCCGGGGCCCGGCCAGCTCATGCTCTTCGGTGAAGGTGGTTCTGGGGCAGCCAGGATCCGGGCAGCGCCAGACACGTTTGGCCCACAGCAGCCGCACCGGCCGCCCGAAACACGGCGTGTCATGGAGCCGGACCTGCCGGCGGCCGTGCCCGACCGCGACGACACCGCAGTCCGGACACCCGCTGACGGATTCGGCTGTCTCGACGTGAAGAACCAGGCCGGTCCCGGCCGCCGTGACAGAGCAGACGTGGATGCCGTCGACACCAAGAAGCGCGTCGGCCCGCTCGCACCAGCGACCACCCGGGCAGGAAGTAGCATTGGCCATATCAGGGTCTCTTTTTTATTTGGAAGCTTGGTCGCTACCAATTCAAAGAGGCCCTGACCTCTCTCCTCCCGCACCACGCCGCAGCAGCAACCCGGACACGCTCCCGCCCTCGGCGTCAGACGGCCCTAACCACGCTCATCTGCGAAGGGCCGGAAAATGACTCTCGGTGGTTCGGAGGGAAAGGGATTCCTGGGATGACACACGTCCCGGGAATACATCTGCCGGCCGCTCTGCTGTCTACGCCGTGAGGGTCCGGTCAGCACTCAGGAGAAGCATTCGGTGTGCCCAAGCCTTGCCGACGACCGTTCCTCGCTCGGCGGTAACACAGCGCTCACTTAATTCCAGCGAGCTTTGTCAACTTCTTGACCACATTCAGTCCCACATAGATCGGGAACAAGACGCGTGAGCGGTGCTTCCACACAAAGTGACTATAAGGCCCTAAGCCATTGGGAGCACCGAATATCAACCTCCAGCGCTGGAAGAGATCTGCGTCAGCCAGACGAGAATCCTGTTGCTGTCCCTTTTCGCAGTATCCGATGGGATCGCTGGCGAGGACTGAATTAACCCCGTGCCGTCTGGCCACCAAACCTAAGTCGATATCACCGAGCCCATGGTGATACTTCGGGTCGAGCCCCCCAACCTTTCGGAAAAAGGCTCCCGGAACGAGCACGAAGTTTCCGTTGAAAGTATCGCAGACGGTAGTCTCGTCGACGGCACCCACGGAGGCAAATGCCAAAGCTTTGATGCGTGATGTCTCGACGAAAGCACCGTAAGTGGTCTCACCAGAGGAGCGGCTTATCGTTGAACCGACAACTATGGTGGGCCTTATGGCGTTTAGGCGTTCATACTCGGAAAAGAATGTCTGCGTAGACTGAGGAAGCACCTCGACGTCGTCATTGAACAGCAAATATGCGTCGTAATCCCTGGAAGCCAAACTAGCTTCGAAAGCCTTGCACATCCCTCGGTTCCAATAAAGATCTCCTGAGCCCGAAATAATCGTCACTTCGGGAAAGAGTTCTCCCACCTTTTCGGCGGTACCGTCGCTGGATCCGTCGTCAAGTAGAAAAATCTCCAAACTGTACGGAGTCTCAGCCGTTGCCTTGAGTAGGCTGGTTAGGCCGCGGATGGTTGTTTCTTTTCGATTGTAAACCGCACAAAGGACCGCGATGTTCAATTTAAGCTTCTTTCGTGCGCCCAAGTGCGCGTTTGAGGGGCTTCGTCGACAGGGCCAGCATCAAGAGACTAGAGCCCCCAGCTGCTGCGATCTGTAGGCCGGTCCCGACCTTGGGGAAGAGTACCACTTCCGAGGCCATTGCGATTGCCAGCCAGATAATCGCCATAATTGATGCAGGGGTCCCGATTCCGGTCGACTGTCGGCTCCACATACCTGAAGGAATTGCACTCCGCAGGGGGGTGAAGGACATAATTCCTCCGAGGCAGAATGCCGCTCCGTAAGACAGCACAACAGTAATTGGGGAATGGAGAGTGACTGCCACGGCACCTCCAAGCACATTAAGTAGCGCCATGAGCAAATGGACTACTAATAGATAACCCAGTCTCGCGCCAGAAACTAAGTAGTAGTACCCGACCAGTCCGGCGGTATTCACGGTGTTTGAGACGACAAGAATTGCAAATATCGCCAAAAAGATTGGTTCAAATGAGCCGAGCCCGAACCAACTTATGACGGGTGATGAAATCAGGGCGACCGCACCTGAAATCACAGCAACAAGCGACAGGCGGACTTGGGCGTCCCCAAATATAGAGCCCGCATCAGAATTCAATTGTCCGTTTGAGCGGGCACCCACGGCAAGAAGTGGCTGGGCCGCGGCTTGAACTGTAACTCTCATCTGAGTCGAGACACGCAGCGCCAGCTCAAAAACGGCAATGAAGGGGAGTGGGGCAATTAGGGAAAGGAGGAATTTTGTTGCGGGCTCAAACGAAAGTCGGCAAAGACCTATGGCAGAAAGGCTGAGATTCTCCTTCCATAGCGATCGGATCATTGCAGCCAGAGGGGTGTGGCCTGTTGGGCGACGTCCTAGAGATACCCTAGCGAGATAGACCCCGCACAAGATAAGTTGGATAAGTGGCACGACGACCCCCTGGACCCCCAACGCAGGGATGCCAACTACTTTGAGCAGTGGAATCGCCGCTGCCAGCCCAGCTAGATTGGCGATGACTGTTGCCCAGCTTTTGTAGACGATTCTGAAAGTTCCCTCGAGCGCCGACATCACGACGGCTGCGATTGAGCTCACCAGGCCGCCAACGAATGCAAGAAGGCTGAGTGCAGCGATGCTTTCGTTGCCAAGAAGTGATCCATACTGCCTTGACACGTACCAAGTTATTACTGGCGTCAGAGCTGCCCCGATCAGGGCGACAGGAATGGCGCTTAGAATTGTCCCGGCCGCCACCACGCGCCCGATTTGAGGCCATTCACGCTGTTTGATGGGGTGAGCAACAGCTCGAGTTATGTTGGTGCCAGTTCCAATGTCGGAAATACGGGCAATTAAGAACATGCCCTGAATTAGAGCCCATGCCCCGACTGCCGCCAAAGAAGTCAGCTCAATTGACAAGCGAAACACTACAAATGTCGAAATTCCGCCTGCCAGAGTAGCGATTATACCCACCGTGGACGCGCGTCTAAGATTGAGCAGATGGTAGCTCATTTAAGTGCCCGTATTGCTTTTGCTGGTACACCAAGGGCCAGATGGTAGGGCTCGATATCGCGTGAGACAACTGACCCTGCACCGATTACCGCGCCGGTTCCGATAGTAACGCCTGGCAGAATAGTTACGTTCGAGCCTACCCAAACATTGTCACCAATTGTCACTGGCTTTTTTTCTGACGTTTGTGAGTAGAGGAGGCCGCGCGCTGCGGCCGCGACATCGTGTGACTGCGAAGTAATTACGACGTGCGCGGCGATCAGGCAGTCGTCGCCCAGAACAACTCCGCCGCCCCCCCATATGTGGACGAAGTCGTTTAGGACTGTTCGATTTCCAATGCGAACAGTACGTCCAGCGTAGATCTTGACTGTGCTCGCAAGGCGAGCTCGAGCGCCAATGTGTCCGAGCAAGAGTTTTGCCCTCAACCACCGAAATTTGACGGCGGCGACATCCACCGTTTGGATCGTGGTCACGGCGATTCTCTTCAGATCTTTTAATGGTCTAATAATGTTAATCAATCTTAACCCCTTGAAGACGAGGCGAAAGTTTCCCGGCCGACGAAGAATTAGTACCTCCTGCAGCAATCATGCTCGGCAGCACAATGCCCGCGAGAAACCCAAGTTGTTGTACAACGGCAATGATAAAGACCCACCCTATAGTGCCTTGGCGGAACAAATGGAAGACGACGACGAGCAGAAATGAATATCGAAGGACGGTATTCACGGACCAATCTGTTCTCATTATGTTGCGGTCGACTCGTGCGGTCAGCCAGCCGAGTGCTAAAAAGGCTACTATGGTGCCAGCTATTCCAGCGGTAATATAGCTAGTGCCAACCAAGGTGGAGGCATATCCCACTACGCTTTGTAGCGGGGTGCCGGTTGAAACGGCACTGATGCCGTGCGACAGATCGTAAATGTTTTCGGGTTTGTCGGGCCAAATGGTTCTTGGGATAACGTACGTGAACGGAACTATGGACGTCTCCCAGAAAGCTTGAACGGGGCCGCCGAATAGATCGTTTATCTCTTGTCTTCCATAAATTGCAACCGTCATCATTTCTACCGTGGAGAATTCTAATGAATAGAAATAGAAAGCCAAGATAGATCCGCCGGAGTAACTGACCGTATTCAAGTCGATGCCGACGCCGGCGGACGCGGCTGGCAGAAATATGCGGAAAAATAGGGTTCCCATTGTCAGGGCAAGGAAAGCGATGACTCCGATTGGGAGGGCTCGAATTCCAACTTTCTTGACGAAAAGATGTATGCCGATCACAACCGCCAAAAGGGGCCAGAGAAGTCCGAGACGTTTGCCCATGGTTGTATAGCTGAGTGCGAGAACAAAGAGGAGCGCCGCAAAAGCTAAGGTTCGGTGCCGTTTGGATTTCAGCGCAAGGAGTACCAGCCAAACTGCTGCGCCGTCAGCGACTCCTGAAACTGTGCGCAGTCCGACTGCGTTGGCGTCGAGTTGGTCTAGACCGGAGTTTGTGCGGATACTCCCGGACAGTCGCTGCACAGTCTCGTTGAGTCCGCCTGACGAAAGGACGAAGTAGATCTTCAGTCCCAATCCGATTAGCACCAATACGATCGCAGTTCGCACTCCCTTGAGTGAGACAGGTGTGTGGTCCTTCACCTTGGAAGCCCACTCAAACGGGTTATGATTCGATCGTCTGGAGAAGACGAAATGCCCCAGCAGGAAGGCAAACAGTGCGACCAGGCAGAGCCCCAGTGTAACTGGAAGAGCCGGATTTTCGGAGAAGCTGGGCGCCCACAGATACTTCGAATCGTTTGCCAAAATTAGGACCGCAGGGAAGACCGCATAGACTGCAAAGAGGGATAGTACGAGGGTGTATGCGCTTAGTGCAGGCTTTACGCCGTTACCATCTTTAGGTGTTCCAAAGAAGGCAGCAATTAGCACGGCTGAAGTCAGAAGTACCAGAATTAGGCTCACAGATTCCTCAATCGACTACGTCTGATACTCACTCTCACCCGTCCATTGGAGGATGATGGTGCTTCGTGTGAGCGTAAGACAGTAGCGCCTTCTAAATTGGGTACGAACTCCATGTAAAGTCCGCATGAGCAGCTAGTGGAGTGGATACGATCGGGGTTCTCTGCGATTTTCCCGGATCAGTATCGAGTCGAAGTCACTTGATCTATGGGGATCGTCGTCCATCAGAGGGATGGTTTCTTCGGATGATGGAGAGTACGCCGATTCGGCCTTAGTTGGCTGGGTGTCGTGGCTGTAGTAACTGTAGGTGTAGGCGTCGGGGCCCTTTGCGGGGAGCTTGTTGAGCACGACACCGAGGAGGTTCCCTCCAACGAGATCAAGAGCCTTTAATGATTTTTCAAGGTCTTGGGTCTTGACGGCTTGGCAAGCCGTTACCACTACGACTCCTCCCACGTGCTGAGAAAGAACCGCCGCGTCGGTAACCGGCAGCAAAGGGGGAGCGTCTACGATAATGATGTCAAACGACTTCTCGAGCCTCAGCAGCAAATTTCTCATTGCCTCGGAACCAAGCAACTCACTGGGATTTGGTGGTATTTGGCCTGATGCGAGCACGTAAAGGTTATCTTCGCCCCACGGTTGAAGAAGGTCGTTCAGGTCCGCATCTCCAACGAGTGCAGTTGTCAACCCGGCGCTGCGATCGAGGCCCAGATACTCATTGACACGGGGCCTACGAAGGTCTGCGTCGATTAGGCAAACCGTGCTTCCAGCTTGGGATAGCGAAATGGCCAGATTGGTAGCGGTTGTGCTCTTGCCTTCTCCTGGAAGGGATGAAGTGACAAGTATGGACTTGGCGCCGCCCGATACGTTTGCGAATTGAAGATTCGTCCTCAACTGGCGAAAAGACTCAGCCCGGGGACTCTGATGAGGGGTCTGTGTCAGCAGTGGCTTCTTCGCGGCATCCTGAGTGAAGGAAATGGCGCCCAGAAGGGAAGCCGCCGTCACCTTTCGCAGATCAGCCTCGCCTCGAATTTTGGTATCCATCCGAGTCCGTAACACTGCGGTAGCAAAGCCAACTACGGCGCCTATGAAGAATCCAAGAAACAGGTTGAGCTTCGTGTTTGGCGCAGAAGGAGAAGTTGGCGCTTCGGCGGGACGAATAATGGAGAGACTGACGGGTGAGGTGCCGCCCGTCTTTGGCTTCTCCAGGGCGTCTACAACTTTGATTAGGCTTGTCGCGATGGCCTGCGCGTATGCTGCTGCCTGCGCAGGTGACTCGTCTGAAACAGCGATGTTTATCAGGACCGTATTTAGATCCGTAGACGCCTTCACTCGCTTCGCGAGGTCATCGGTTGAGTCACTTCCGCCCAAGCTTTCAAGGGCGGGCTTAAGGACCGCGGGGGTATCCACCGTCTTGACGTATGACTGTACGCGGGCCTGACTGAACGTGTTCCCTTGCTGCAATTCGGAAACAGAACCGGAACCTTGAATTGCCACGAAGAGCTGCGTTTCGGAAGTATATGTGGGCTTTACGAGAATAGATGCTGCCCCGCTGAGGACTATGCCGACGAGCGTTATAGCGACGATTAGAATCCAATTGCGGCGTATGATCCGCGTGTAGTCGCGTAGGTCCAAGTTTGGCTCCCCCCTGGGTCGTGACAGGCGACGCCGAGTGGCATGCCTCAGAACGGCAATATTCGTGCGGTCTCGCCTAAGTGTAACCGGCATACGTTGAAGCGTGTTTCCTGTGTTGCGGGGGTATGTCGCTCCGAAGGACCGCCGAATATGCGAAGGTCCTGCAATGCGCTTTCGTCCGCAGGCGGTGGAATCCACAACTCGGGGCGAGCGACGTGCCTTGGCCCAACACGCCGTGGCTTCTCAGCTGCTCGCAACAGTTCCGAATCTTCTTACTAGGGCTGACTGGCAGCCGATACGTGCTTAGGGAATCCCTAAGAGATCAAAATGGAGGACGCTTTGCCCGGCTATTTGGACATTAATCCTTATCGGAAGGCTACTCCGAATCGTGTCAAGTACGTGGGTTTGCTCGTCTTGCTGCTGGTCACGGTCGGAGTGGTCTACCTCGCGCTCTCTCGGTAGCGCGACGTCCCTCGAAGACTACACCGCAGGCCTGGCAACCATGCTGGGCGCGCTTGGAATCGTCGGAGCAGTCGGCATGCTGATCCTCGCCCTTCGGGTGCGGGGAAAGGCCAAGTTGAGTCGTCCTGCTTGTTGCGCCTCAGCGATGACCTGTGTCTGTCCGACGACTTAGTTTAACGGCCTTCGAGTTCGCACGTAGGTGTCCCAGAAATCCGCCTGAAACACTGACGCCCTACCGCGTATCCAGATCCTCAAACACCAGGAACGTTTGGGTGTCCTGCACCCCTGGCATCGACTGCAGCTGGTCGAAAATGACCCTGCGCAGGTGAATGTTGTCGGTCGCGCGGACCAGCAGTATGACATCGAAATCGCCGCCCACCAGCGCAATGTGCTGCACCTCGGGAATGAGCCGAAGCTCTTCACGGAGTTCGCGCCAGGAGTGCTGCTGCACCTTGAGGGTAACGTAGGCCGATGACTTCAATCCGGCCTTGATGGGGTCCACCAGGGCGGTGAACTTGGTGAGCACCCCTTCGCCCGTCAGCCGAGAGATTCTCGAGTACGCATGCGCGCGACTGATGTGGACGTTTTCCGCCACTTGGGTAACCGACATCCGGCCGTCCCGCGTCAGCTCAGCAATGATGTCCCTGTCCACTTGGTCAAGTGGAACCTCTGCCTGATCCGCTTCGACCTCGGCCATCGCATCTCCAATTCGTCCACAGCGTAGGCCCGTTACCCGGCTCACATTTGCAATTTGTCTTCCAGACTAAAGGTTTCATGCAAGCTTTTCCATGATTCTCCCCAGAGCTGGATACGAAACTTCTCCGGGGAACATACTGGTGACAAATAGTGGATACAGAAGGACGGACCAATGACGATCTCCGCAGACCATGAGGCCCAGGGTCTGGCTGACGCTCGGCCGGACGACACCGAAGCAAGCGACCAAGCGTCCGAAGTGCGGCGCAAGTTCGGCATCAGCGTCGAAGACTACATGCTGCCTGCCCACCATCAGATCCAAATGGTCGACCCCTCTGGTGTGCTCAAGCCTGAAGCTGAGCAGGGCACGGAACCGGGTCACGAATATCCCATCCCAGGCGACGCCGAACTCATGGCAGCTTATGAACAACTCGTCGTCGGGCGCCGCGTCAATGACCAGAACTCAGCCCTCGTCCGGCAGGGTCGCATGGCCGTTTACCCGTCCAGCCACGGCCAGGAGGCGTGCCAGGTGGCCGCCGCTCTGTGCCTTAGCGAAGGCGACTGGCTGTTCCCCACTTACCGAGACGCTGTAGCGGTCATGTCCAGGGGCGTCGACCCTGTGGAGACCATGACGATCTTTCGGGGCGACTGGCACGGCGGCTACGACCCGACCAAGCACAAGGTCGGCATCCAGTGCACGCCGCTGACCACCCAGCTGCTCCACGCGGTCGGAGTTGCCCATGCCGCCAAACTGCGCGGCGAGGACACTGTGGTGTTGGCAATGTGCGGCGACGGTGCCACTAGTGAAGGTGACTTCCATGAAGCACTCAACTTTGCTGCGGTGTTCCACCTGCCTGTCATCTTCTTCGTGCAGAACAACAAATACGCCATCTCAGTGCCTCTGAGCCAACAGTCCGTGGCGCCGTCGCTGGCCCACAAGGCCGTCGGCTACGGCATGGCCGGTGAGCGCGTTGACGGCAATGACCTGGTCGCGTTGCTCGCTGTGTTGGATCGCGCTGTGAAATTGGCCCGCGAAGGCTCCGGCCCGCTCCTCATCGAGGCCCACACCTACCGCATGCAGGCCCACACCAACGCCGACGACGCCACCCGCTACCGGGAGGACAGCGAAGTGGCCGAATGGACCGCCAAGGACCCCATCAGCCGCATGACGGCGTACCTCACCGATCGTGGACTGCTCGACAACGACGGCTCCAGGCGAATCGCGGAAAAGGCCGAGGCCGTTGCCTCGCAGCTTCGTGAAGGCCTGGGGGAGGACGTACCCGTAGACCCGCAGAATCTCTTCCGCTACGTCTTCTCCACTCCCACTCCGCAACTGGAGGAGCAGTCCGCCCTGCTCGCCGACGAACTCGCCCGTGAGGCATCCAGCCAGAAGGAGGCAGGCAAATGAGCCCCGCCGTCACAACATCCTCTGAGGCCACCGAGCACGCCGCAACAGGTGACGTCAGCTCCGCCACCGCCAGTGCGGCCGCAAGCGCAGCAGCAGTCGCCGAAGCCTCCGGTCCACAAACCATAACCATGGCCAAAGCTCTCAACACCGCGATGGCAGACGCCATGGAGGCCGACCCTTCCGTTCTGGTATTCGGTGAAGACGTTGGCCGCCTCGGTGGCGTCTTCCGGATCACCGACGGCCTCATGGCCAAATTCGGAGAGCAACGGTGCTTCGATACCCCTCTTGCTGAATCAGGCATTGTGGGCATGGCCGTGGGCATGGCCATGAACGGAATGCGTCCAGTGATCGAGATGCAGTTCGACGCCTTCGCCTACCCGGCATTCGAACAGATCGTCAGCCACGTGGCCAAGATGCACAACCGCACCAAAGGTGCCGTGAAGCTTCCCATGGTCATCCGTGTGCCCTACGCAGGCGGGATCGGCGGGGTGGAACACCACTGCGACTCGTCCGAGTCCTACTACGCCCACACCGCCGGGCTGAAGGTCTTCACGCCCGCGACCGTAGCGGACGGCTACCGCATGCTCCGCGAGGCCATCGATTCCGACGATCCCGTCATGTTCATGGAACCCAAGAAGCTCTACTGGTCCAAAGACCAGGTGGACCTGGGCGCCCTGCGCGCCGAACACGCCGCGAACGCTGCGACAGGATCCAGCAGCGAGGGGCGCGCCGCCGTTGCGCGTCCCGGCACTGATGCGACACTCATCGCCTACGGCCCCTCGGTCCCGACCGCGCTTGCCGCCGCGGCCGCGGCCGCTGAAGAGGGCCGCTCCCTTGAAGTGATCGATGTCCGCTCGATTGTGCCCTTCGACGACGAGACTGTGTGTGCTTCTGTCCGAAAGACCGGGCGAGCCGTCGTCATCGCCGAAGCCCACGGATTCGCCTCGGTGTCCTCCGAAATTGTCGCCAGGGTACAGGAACGCTGCTTCCACTACCTGGCCGCGCCCATCCGCCGCGTGACCGGCTTCGACATTCCGTACCCGGCTCCGAAGCTGGAGCACTACTACTTGCCAAGCGTCGACCGCATCCTCGACGCTGTTGACGACCTTCAATGGGAGAACTGACCATGAGTGCAGAAATGCAGGTGTTCCTGCTTCCGGACCTGGGGGAGGGCCTCACCGAGGCCGAACTCGTCAACTGGCTTGTTGCCGTGGGCGACGAGATCCGCGTGGACCAGCCGATCGCCGAGGTTGAAACCGCCAAGTCCATGGTGGAAGTGCCCTCGCCGTACGCAGGCATCGTCGCCGAGCTGCACGGCGAAGCCGGCCAGACGCTCGACGTTGGGAAGCCGCTGATCTCAGTGGCCCCTGTTGGCGCCTCGGTTGCTGGTGACCCTACGCCTGCGGAGGAAAAGGCCTCTCAGACACCCGCGGTCGCCGCAGCAGCCGAGACCTACCGGACGGAAGAGAAAGCCGGATCCGGGAACGTGCTCATTGGCTACGGCACATCCGGAGGTGGGGAGGCTCGCCGCACCCGGCCGCGAAAGGTGTCCGCTCCCGCTGTTGCTGTGACCTCAGAGCCCGACCTTGACGAGCTCTCCTTGTCCCGCACGCGGACTCCCGGGAAGCTCTCTGCAGTGATTTCCCCCTTGGTGCGGAAGATGGCCCGGGACCATGGGGTCTCGCTGGACGCCGTGCCTGGTTCAGGGGAGAGCGGACTCATCCTGCGTAGCGACATTGAGGCCGCCATCGGAGGGGCCGCGCGCGAGACCGCGCCCGTTGATACGCCCGCCATTGTCCAGACATCCCCCGAGATCCAGGATGCTCGTACCGGTTTGACCGTGGCTTCGCGCACTCCAGTCCGCGGAATACGGAAGGCTGTTGCGGCCAACATGAGCCGCAGCCGTTCCGAGATCCCTGAGGCAACTGTCTGGGTAGACGTTGACGCCTCCGCGCTCCTTGAAATGCGTGCAGAACTCAAGAAGCGTGATCCCCACGGCGCTCCAGGGCTGCTCGCGTTCATCGCTCGTTTTGTCACTGCTGGGCTAAAAAAATTCCCCGAGCTGAACACTCGGTTTGTCACGGCGGAGGATACGGCCGGCGGGGAAATGCAAGAGATCATCGCATTCGACGGCATCAACCTTGGCTTCGCCGCACAGACGGACCGCGGACTCGTGGTTCCGTCGGTCCGCAACGCCCACCTGTTGAACGCCCGCGAGCTCGATGCCGAAATCCGCCGGCTCACCGCCGTTGCACGTGACGGCAAGGCAACACCGACCGAGTTGGCCAGCGGTACATTCACCCTGAATAACTACGGTGTGTTCGGCGTGGACGGTTCCGCAGCGATCATCAACTATCCCGAGGTAGCGATGCTTGGCGTGGGTCGCATCATCGACAAGCCCTGGGTGGTTGATGGACAGCTCGCCGTCCGCAAGGTAACGGAGCTGACGTTGGCGTTCGACCACCGGGTTTGTGATGGGGAAACGGCTGCGGGCTTCCTGCGGTATGTTGCGGATGCGATTGAGAACCCGGGGACGGTGCTCGCGGATTTGTAGAATGCGCGGCAGGCGTTGCCGGACTTCGTACTTTGCCCGAATTCACTCAAACCGGCAAAGCGTCCTCCAGAAAACTCCGGAAGCTAATCGCCGATTCTAGCTTAACGAGCTGGGTGTTATTGCGCGAGTTGACTTTGGAAGACACTTAGAGGCGTTCGGCTGACTTCCGGATCAATGACACTATAAACCTCCAGCTGGTGACCGAACCGGTTCTGCGGAGATCTACCCAGGGTTCACGCGGGATACCTCGAACCACTGCGTACCGTTGGTCAACGCGAACTGCATCACGGTGTTGATGGGTGCGGAGTAGTTGGCGCCGCCCGCGAGCCGAATCCCCGTGGACCCGGCAGCTGAGTGCACAAAGGTTGTGTGGGTGTCATTCACGTAGACCGTGATGACGCGGGTGCGAGCATTGCCGTCCAAGAAGTTGCTTATGTTGGTAGTTGCGGTGTTGCTGGACTGAAACACGTCGGAGAAAGCAACCGTGGGCGTCGTGACGTTCGGTAGCAGCCGGTTGTCGAAGCGGACGCCGGACTCGGTGAAATAGAATTCCGTACCCGCCAGCCCGGAGTCCCTGGACGAGTTGTGCGCCACCTCCCCGACATGCGCGACGTTGTAAAGGGTTTCAATGCGGAGGTTGCCGTCCGCGCTGGTGCCTGCGACATTGTTGGCGTCAAGGTCGTTGCCGACGATAGTGAACAGATTGCACGATGTGTTGATGCGGATGCCGGACCGTGTGCAGCGGGAAATGTGATTGCCGGTAATGCTCAGACCGTAGGCGTAGATCGTTTCGATCCCGTGTGCTGAGCAATTCGTGATTGTGTTGGCGCTGATGGTTATGTCCGCGTTGACTGGCCCTTGATCAGTCCACACGGCTGCGCCGTCCGTCACGGTCCCGCCGGTCACTGTGTAGCCGAGCGTCGCGGGCTCGGTGGCGGCGGTCACGCCGCCCGTGGCGGCTTTGTAGAGTCGGGTACGCTGAACCACAAGTGAGTTTGCGCCGTAATTCTTACCGCGGATTACCCGACGGGCCGCAGGGGTTGTGATGGCTGCTGTGTCCCCGCCGAGCTGCATGCCGATTCCCGTCGTGCATCGGGCGACCACATTGTTGCTGACTGTTACCCCGAGGCTGGTCTGCTCCTGCGGTATGTATCCGGTGAACTGAATGCCCGACTTCGCTCCGTCCGTGACGGTGTTGTTGGCCACAAGCGTGTCATAACAGCCTCCAATTTCGATGCCGAGGCTTTGCGCGTTGACGACGGTGTTGCCTGTGCAGACGCAACGACCTTTGGCCCAGTCCAAAGAAATCGCGTTCTGTGTGCGGCCGAGGGAACCCGCACCGTCCACAAAGCAGTCACGGATGGACGTATCGTAAGCTTGCCGTCCGTTTGTAATCCCGCACACGTCTGGCTGGAACTGCGCGAAGGCCTCCACTGTGCAGTGATCAATGTGTGCGTTGTCTACGCCCCACTGGATGAGGATGCCGTGGGCCCCAGTGTTTCTCGTGGCGCAGTCCGTGATGCGCACATTCTTGTTAACCACGACGCGGTTAGTGTCCCCAAGGACAGCGATACCGGCGTAGTTCACGTCCTCTACTGTCACTCCGCTAATCCGGATGTTTGTCCGTCCGCCGGGGGCGGGTGCCCAGATCCCGGAGTTGAGCGAGGTGTACGTCGAGCGGTTCCCGACGAGCCGCAGGTTCTGGACTGTAACATTGCTTATAGCGCCAATAACGATCATTCCGGAGCGGGGGACGTTCGCGCCGAGGCTGATAACGGAACTGTAGCCGTAGCCCTCCAAAATAACATTTGCCGCCATGCTGATGGTGGAGGTAATGCGGCAGGTGGCATTGCGCGGAAGCACAACGCGGCCGCCGCCGCCCGCTGACACCGAGGCTATGAGTGCGTTCAAGGCTGGTGCGTCATCGGTCACGCCGTCAGCTACAACGCCGTGGTCGGTCGCATAGTAGGCAGTGGCGTCCAACGGCATATAGGAGGCGGAAAGGTCACTAACGCCTAGCGCGGTCGGCATCATGCCAGGGTTTCCGGCTGCTTCGGCGCGGTCCTCGCTGAAACCTGACAGCGCGAAAGCCCCAGATGCTGCGGTTGCCAGAGCTCCGAGTTTAAGTAGCCCACGGCGTTTGACACTAGCGCCACCCCCCAGCGGCGCACCTCTTTCCCCAGATTCGTTGTACATGACTGATCACAATCCCAGATGGCGTTAATAGGAGACCGTTGATCGACCAGGAAGAGTTGCGCAGGTGGACGGGAGCTTGAAGAAGCCTCGGGTGATGCGCATTCCTACAGGTAAATCGACATGTCCAAACGCTAAGTGCCCGGGATTGCCCTAACCACAGTAGTTATTACGCCTTTTTCGCCATCCATACTCGCTTCTGCGTGCTGAGCTACGTATTTCATTCGATGCGACTTACCGCGAACACTCGCGGCAGAGGTAGTGGATCCACACACTATTTGACAATATTTGGCGTGCGATAGTACATCCGCAAGGTTTGGCCGTGAAATCAAAAAGGCGGTCTGACGTGGCACTACGTCGAACGAACTGTGGTGACCTGGGTTACTCCATGCGGGGATCCGGGTTATAAGGTCCGAATTTTCCCAAGAAACAAGTACCGCCCGTTTAGGGTTTGAATTACTAAGGTGGCTTATCAAAATTTAGCAAATCTTATGGACGGCATCGGCCGATCGTCCACGCCAGCAGGCCGGCGGTGGAATCTTCTTATGGGCCGCACCTCGATACGATTATTCGAGTTCTTTTATAAAGGAGCTGGAGGAATTCACTTTTAGTTCAGAGAATGCTATTTCCACGACACTCCTGTGACTGTGCTCTTCTGGGAAGCCTGACTCAGCAGCCCGGGTGGATCGCGACCTTGACGAAGGCAGCGGTTTGGTAGAGGTACTGGTAAGCCCAGGAAATCAGCGGCAAGCCCCTCCGGTCAGCGACCATGTGCAGGTCTCCTTCGTAACAGCGGCTGACGATCACCCGGGCCCTGGTCACATGGAATTGGGCGGTCAGGACGTTCGCGCTCTTCCACCCATACTGGTCCGAGAGGTCTTTTAGCGCCCTTGCTTCGCCCTGCGTGGTGAACGGATCGGGGTGGAAGCAGATAACCCGGTACGCGCGCTGGGCGCCGCATATGTCCGCTGTGTATCTGCCGTGTTGATCCACTGGACTTGAGACCGCAAGGGTGGGCGCATACCCCTGCTGCATAAGCCTTTCGGCGTAAACCATGCGCTGATCCGGCGGCCCCAGCACGAACAGCACATCGGCGTGCTTCGGCTCGTCCGCAGGCGGCGCCACGTACAGAAATATGCCGGCAACGGCCCAGACGACTGCCATGGCCGCAAGGACAGCAAACAACCGAAAAAACAGGCGCCTCTTTCGGGTGGGCGGTGTGGCCTGTGTTTTGTGATCGCGGAGAAGAGTCATACCGTCCTCTAACCAATGCGGGATGTGGGCGGCAGCGCTGCACTGGATCCAAGACTACTACTAGCTGCTGACACAGAGACCGATCGGCATGCTCATGCAAGAACAACCCAAGGCACGACGTTGTCGCCTTCATCGCTCAACGTTGCTTCCTTGGACAGGGTCTGAAGCGTCGTCATCCCGAGGCCGGGGCGGATCTGGCCTTGGAGCCGCCGGGGGAACAGATGCTTATGTGAAGGGCTCCGGTCTCGGCCGCCGCTCGTTTCGGGTGCTGGTCTTGGGCCGACATTTCGACCCGGACATGGCTTCGTTCACCGTGGCGGATGGCGTTCGTGAAGCCTTCCGAGAGTACCTCGATCACAGCGTCAGCCCTGGCAGGGTCCTCGTCGCACAACGCCCACACATCAGGGTCAATGTCGCATGCCAGCTTCAGCACGCGCCCCCAGGTACTCAGCAGGTCCTGGATACTCGATGCTGCGCTCCCTGGTTGCCCGGGCGTCTCGTCCAAGATCTCGCTCTGAGCAGTAGCCACGGCACGCGTCAGGATGTCCCTGACGCGTTGCGGGCCAAAATCCTCTTCTGGATCCTTCCCTCCGGGGGCACTCAGGGCTAGGGCGCTCGAAACCAGGTTTCCCTGGAGGTTGTTGTGCAGAATCCTGGCGACTCTCCGGCGGGTGTGGAGCAGCTTTTGGCGCGCGCGGTCGGCTAGCTTGAGTTGCTCGTTGAGCGAGCGTGCTAGCCTGACTTCGTGCCGCCGTCGTTGGCGTTCGGTAGCTCGAAGAACCGCAACTGTGAGCGCGGTGAGCGGATAGGCCCAAACGGCGGCCCAGTAGAAGAACGGGGTATAGCCGAACGCGCCCTGCAGTAGGCAGGTCACCGACGCGGAAACCGCGGCGGTGGCCGCGTAGCAGAGGGCCATCGCGGAAATTCGCCATAGTGAACTGGTAATCCTGCCCACCGTACGGGCCGTCGCGGCGTTCCCGAGGAGCAGGATTACCCCTCCGATAACCGACTGAGCCAGCAGGAAGAGGACGCCGTATTCCGCCAGCAGACGGACTGCAATGAGTGACGTAAAGAGCAGGACAGGCAATCCGACCGGCGCGGCCCGGATCAAAGGCGTGAGTCCCTCAAAGCGTTCTGCGGAGGAAAGCGGCCGAGGAGGGGCCGTCTCATGCGGCCAGGGTGTGTGGTCGTGGAAGAGTTGGTGGCTCATCGGGCGGACGACCTCATCCGAGATCGTCCGCAGCAGGCGTGAGGCCTCGGTTCTGTCCAGGGTTGTCGTCATCCGGGCGTCGAGTACCGCGTCAAGACGTGTGGAGAGTTCGGCGCCATAGTCGGAACGGATCGAGCGCAAGCGGTGCTCATTGAAGCCGAGCTGCGCCTCGATCGCAGCCTGGGCAGCGCGGAGCCGGGGTTCGAGCGCGGCGTGCCCGCGGATGGAGTCCGTCAGCATCGCGATAGCAGAGAGGAAGACCAGGGCCGGCCCGATGTTGATGTATTGCGACCGGGTTCGCTGCCGCCTACTCATGGGTGGCGCGGCTGACCACTCAATTTCGCAGCGAACACCACTCAAATTCGAGCAAACGGCCACCTATCGGTCCTTTTCGACCGTAGGGTTCCGGTTGGGGTAGCCGCCCCCGGATGGTGCGCCCGATACGTCAGCCCCCTGAGATACCGGGCGTTAGACTTTGCTTTCGGCGGAGCGAAGTCTGTGGCCGGCCAAACCGCCTGGCCGGCCACACCATTCGACAGGATGGAAGCGGTTACTGTGCCCTAGTCCATCCACCGAGCCGTTCACGTCGGTTACTCCTCCTTCCCACGGTTGTTGAGAAGGTGCGGGATCTGGTTTCGAAGCATGTGTGCTGCGATGCCCAGAGCTACGAGTGATGCGCCCAGTGGGGCAAGCCCGAAGCGCACGACTGAACCGACGAGGCCTGTCAGCCATATACCGACGCCCGCGCCGGCCCCGCCTTGGAGGGAGATAAGCAACGAAAGTAAGTTGGTGGCCAACGTTTCGAAGGTGACTCCGCCCGCGCAGACAATCACGCCAATAATGAGCAGCCGGTTTCTTACCTGGGCAAAAATGTGTGACGTTTGCAATTGAAGCTCCTATTCATCCTTGGCTCCCGACGTCCGTAGGGATCGCCCCCGCGGGTGAGACGCTCCCCTCTGCGCCATGATTGAGCGCCGTCGATCGAGGGACTAGGAAGGGGGCTCCCGGTAGGCGTGCACCATCGGGTCGGTGCGATCGAGCTCGGCTGCACGTGCACGTGCCGCCTTCTCCCTCCGATAAAGAACTACTTCATTGATCACGTACAAAACCAGAACCACCGATGGCACGAGGATTCGAAGCCACAGGTCCCAATTGGTCATAAAAAGGATCGCCAGGGACACCATAAAGATCGGCGGATGCGCGCAACTGTACCATTTCACGATTGCCTTCTCTCAGAAGCCGCAATCGAAAAAGAATGGGACGCAGAAGCTGACGCAAAAATATTTAGACGTCGCAAGGGAAACTCCTATTCAAATAGGTGCCCCCTGAGACCCACAGCTTGGAAGAAATCTTACGACCTCTCGGCGTTTGTTGGAAGGGATTTTCGAGCGAAGTGATCCCACTCGGTTCCTAAATTGGCATTTGGAAGGAGGACTCGCTGGTAACGACCCGGGCCGCGAAGCCTTCCGACGTCCCGTGCGGGGGACTAGGATGCCGGAATGAAAGTTACGTTGCTCCGTGGGGAGGGCGATGGCTGGCCCGATTGCCCGCATCAATTCGTCGGTCGCTGCAATAATTGCCGGGATGCTGACCGAAATTCCAGTGGTGAACCGGGTGGCCGTGAGCCCGTAGGCCCCCGCGAATCGTCGGAGTCCAGCAATACCTTCGGCGATCGCCCTTCACGTCCGACGCCGATGCCCCCTACTGCAGCTTGAACAGATTGTGCGTCGCCGGGCCCTCCAGCAGCTTTCCCGCGGCGGAGTAACGCGAGCCATGCAGCGGGCAGTCCCAGGTCTTTTCGGCGTCGTTCCAGTGCAGGATCCCGCCCAGGTGCGCGCATTCCGCTGACACCCTGCACACCACTCCGTCCACCGTGCAGACGGCCGCGGGCTTCCCGTGGAAGAGCCCCGTGACGCCCGTTCCCTCGGCGGGGTTGGTTTCCTCGGTGATGGTCGGCTTCTCCTTCAGGGCTGCCTTGTCCCGGAAGTTCTGCTGCTGTGTCTCCACGTTGTACGAAATCGTCGATGCTGCCCCGCGTGGACCCGTGAGCCGGCGGTGGATCGTGTGGGCCCACTCCAGCTTTTCGCCACGGATATCGGCCGCGATGTCCAGCGCCGCCGCAACACCATTTGTCATGCCCCACTTGTTGTAGCCGGTGCCGAAGAAAATCTTCCCGTGGCCACGGGGGAACCTGCCGAAGAACGGCATGAGATTGGCGGCCTGGTAGTCCTGGGCTGCCCACGTGTGTGTGACCTCGGCACCCGGATAGTGCTGTCGGGCCCAGCCGAGCAGCTCATCCACATGGGCCTGCGTCGACGGCGCCCGGCCACCCGGATGCCCGAAGCCGCCCACCAGAAGCAACGCACCGCCGTCGGGCATTGGATAGTCCCTCAGGGAGCGGGTGGGCGGCTCAACGGAAAGGTACATCCCCGGCGGCGGGCTCATGCCTTCCGGCAGCCGCAGCGCGGCGGCGTACGAACGATTCGTCCGCAGCTTCGCGAAGTAGAGCCCGCGGTTCAGGATGGGTGTCCCGGTGGCGAGCACAACGTTGCGGGCGCGGACCTCGCCCTTCCTGGTGACCACCGTCATGGGATCGCCGTTGCGGATGTTCATGACACGGATACCCTCCACGATGCTGCCGCCGGCAGCCCGGACATCCGCAGCCAGCGCATCCAAGACGTCCATCGGGTTGAATTGGGCCTGCTTCGCAAGCCGCAAGGCGTCGTCGACGTCGAACGGCAGCCCCGTCTCACGGGTGGACTTGACGTTGAGTCCCGCAGCCCGGGCCATGAAGGCTTCCGCACGGAGCCGATCCGCGCCGGCCGGGGTGGTGGCGAACGTGTAAGCATCCCGATACTGGAAAGGCACACCCCGCTCCTCGAGATAGGCGAGCAACCACTTCTGGGCTGCCCGGTTCGCGTCAACGTAGGCGCGGACCACGTTCACCGAATACTGGTCCCGAAGCCTGGACAGCGTGGTGCCCTGCAACAGGGTCAGCTTGGCCGTGGTGTTCCCGGTGTTGACCGCCCCGATATGTCGGGCCTCGAGGACCAGCACATTGCTCCCGGTCCGTGCCAGCATGAGTGCCGTGGCCAAGCCCGTGATTCCGGCGCCGACCACGACGGTGTCGTAACTGTTCCCCGGCGTGAATTCATCGGGGCTCGCGGTTGCGGAAACCTCGCGCGCGTCTAGCCACAAAGAAGTCATAGCGGTCCCACGTCCCTTCAGCCGGACGCGGTCCACACCGGAAGTAGCGCGGCGGCGGCCCGGTAGTGCCAGAGAATCAGATGACCGCAGCAGAAGCAAGAGGGGAGCGCACCGAGGAATTGGCACGCTCCTGGCACAGCCTGATGAAGGGTTTGATCATCCGAGGCGCTTCACTGCTGAGGGGCCAAGTCAGTCAGGTCAGGTTCAACCAGCTCCGCAGGTTCCTGCCGCGACCGCCGGGGGAGGCGAGATGCCTGGCACGCCCGCTCCACTTGGCCCATTCGCGGGGCTGGACCGAGGGCCGCCCCAGGTGATAACCCTGACCGATCGTCACTCCCAGGCCTTTGAGGGTGGCGAGTTCGGCCTCGGTTTCGATGCGTTGGGCGGTCAGGACCGCACCGATCTTTCGCGCGAACCCGACCTCCGCCTCCACGAGTTCCTGCCGGAGGGGATCCTGGTTGAGGGCTGCAGTCAGACTCCAATCCAGCTTGATCATTTCCGGCTTGAGCCGAAGAATATGGCTGGCCCCGGCGAAGAAGGAACCGGTATTTTCGATGGACAGGCGCATGCCGGCACTGCGCAGCGGAGCCACCGCCGCGTCGAGCGAAGCGGCCTGGTCCGGGGGGAACTTTCCGGAGACTTCAAGGATCATCCGGGCGGGCGCCACCGGAGTTTGCTCGAAAAGCACGGGAAGGCGGGGATCCAGGCAGACCGCCTCGGAAAGCTTCAACGCGACGAAAAGGTGGGGCGGCAGATCCAGCGCGGCCGTAAGCCCGGACTCCAATGCCGCAAATTCAAGATCCGTTCGGAGTCCCGTGTCCTCGGCTTCCGTGAACCAGAAATCGGCAGGGTCCCCGCTGTCGCTGACGAAACGCGTCAAAGCCTCGGCACCGACGACGGTGGCCGTGGTGAGGTCGAAAACCGGCTGGAAGGCGGTCATCAGCATCCGGTCCCTGAGGACCGCCTCGAGCCGCGGGCTGCTGGGGTCCTGGCTGCTTGGATCGCCTTGCGGGGCTGGGTTGTCTTGAGGGGCTGGGTCGGGCTGGCTTGGCTGTTCCGACCTGAGCGAAGTCAAGTGCGCCAACAACGCCTCTTCCGGATGCCCGGGGTGGGCGGCTATGTGCTGGCGAAGTTGCTCACGCACCGCATCCGTTGCCTGCGAAGAGTCCGACAACACCTCATCGATGATTTCCAGGACTTGGCGGCGCAGCCCACGCAACTGCTTGACGGGCGGCTCCACAGTCTCCGGACGGGCCCGCATCCCGGCGTTGTTCAAAGACGGTTTCCGCTTCGACATGAAATTATTCCTTTGCCTTTAGCTCCGGCTGAGCCCGGACCTGCAAACTAAGGGAATACTACCGCCAAACAAACCGGACGGTCCGGATTGAAATGAAATCTTCACGGGGACGTAACGTGCGGTGCGCACGGGATGCAGTTACGCCCCTCCGTGTTCTGTTCCGGAATCTTCCGCGCCTGACAGAAGCGCGTAATATCCCGGAACCCACTGCGGAAGACCGCTCGCGTTCATCGGGACCACTTCGATGTTAACCGGGCCGTCCGCAATCAACTGCCAGTCCGAATCCGAAAATACGCCGTGCCGTTCCCTGGCACCGAAATGCCCGGGCCGGGGAAGGTTCTCCAAGGCGCGCCGCAGCTGCACGGGCATGCTCTGCCGGGTGGCGCCGAGCTGAGTCAGGTAACCGAGGCTATTTCCGCGGAAGTTGGTTTCGGCCAGTAGCACCCGGCCTCTGTTCCCGATGACCTTTCGCAGGTTGGCGGCCATGGCGGCCTGCTTGCCGGGTTTCAGGACGTGGAAGACTCCGCGGACAAAGACATTGGCTGGACCCAGCCGCTCCAGCAGGACCTCTCCGGCACCTGCCGCCGCAGCATCGAGAACCATGAAGTCGGCATTTTCGATGCCTGCTGCTTCCTTGCTCGCCCTCTCGATCGCCCCCGTGGATACGTCGATCCCGAGAACTCGTGGAAACAGGCCGGCAAGCCAGCGGGTGTGGGTTCCGTTGCCGCACCCGACGTCGACTACCGGAAGGGCTGGATCGAAGTGAGCTGCAATCGCGTCGGAGTACTGCGCACGCTCGGCCGAAGAGTCCGAGTCCCAAAGCACGTCGCCGGAGCGGCCAGTAGTGCGGATTCCACGCCAGTACCCTTCCCAAGCTGCGTCTGGGTTGCGCGGTGCCCGGGAAGCGAGGCGGACTACTGTGGGGACTAGCAGCATCTGGTCCCAAAGCTTCGACATGCGCTAACTCTACAGATGCCGCGCGGGCTGGCGGAGCTGATGTGGTATTTCCGCGGCCGGGACCGGATATCCGTAAAAGTAGCCTTGCCCGTAGAGGCAGCCCATGGCCCGCAGCTGGGCCGCTTGCTCGGCGGTTTCGATGCCTTCCACGGTCGCGTTGAGCCCCGCAGCGAAAATCAGCTGCAGAATGGCTGAAACGAAGTTTTGCTGCCGGGAGTCCGACTCCATGTCCTTGATGAGGGACTGATCGACCTTTACTGTGTCTGCCGGAAGCGAGCGAAGGTAGCTGATGGACGAATAGCCGGTACCGAAGTCGTCAATTTGCAGCCCCACGCCGAGCTCCCGGAGCCTGCTCAGGACTTGTTCCTGTCCGGTTCCCCGGGACATCAATACGGTCTCGGTGATTTCCAGGACCAGACGCCGCGGATCCACGCCATACCTAGCCAGCGTGTGGCTGATGTCCTCCAGCAAGTCGGTTCGAAGCAGTTCGGCGGCAGAAAGATTGATGTGCAGGCAAAAGTCTTTCAGGTCCGGGTCGGTTCGGCTCCAGCGCTCCATTTGGGCGAGGCTTTCATGCAGCACCCACCGTCCCAGCTCAAAGATCAAGCCGGTTTCTTCTGCTATGCCAATAAAACTGCCCGGCATTATGGTTCCGCGCACGGGGTGATGCCATCGGAGGAGGGCTTCGATGCCGATGACGCGGCCCGAAGCCAATTCGACCACCGGCTGATACAGCAGCGCCAGTTCCCCGCCGGCAACGGCGGTGCGTAGTTCGGCCGTTATTCGGGACCGTTCCTGGACTGCGTCAAGCATCTCCGGCTGGAATAGCTGGACATTGTTCCGGCCCCGCGCCTTTGCCTGATACATGGCAATGTCGGCATCGCGCATCAGCGCCTCCGCCCGGTACCCCGGCTTGCCGACGCAAACGCCGATGCTCGCCATCGCCCAAACCGTTTCTATCCCGATACACATGCTGTCCTGCAGATACTCCGATGCGCGGTGCGCAATTCGAATGATCTCCTCTTCCGTGGCTGAGGTAACGAGGATGGCAAACTCATCCCCGCCCAGGCGGGCCACGGTATCCTGCGGCCTGACGGCCGCGCGGAGACGTTTGGCAACCTCCACCAGCACGGCGTCACCGGCGCTATGGCCCAGGATGTCATTGACGGCCTTGAATGAGTCCAGATCCAGGAGCAACACGGCCGGGGCTCTTCCGCCGTCCGTGCAGGACAGGATCGCTTCCTGGATCCGCTCGGTAAGCAGCGTCCTGTTTGCAAGTCCGGTGAGGGCATCTGTCTTGGCCATCTGTTCCAGCTCAACCTGTGTCCGCCGCAGCATCGCCGTGCGAGCGGCCACGCGCTCTTCGAGTTCCGAATGAATGTAGCCCAGTTCTTCTGCGAGCAGGTTGACTCCCGTGATGACAGCATCAATGTCATCCCGATGCTCCGAAGGCTTAATGCGTGCGTCCAGATCGCCGGCAGCCAATCGGACAACGCCGTCAACCAACTGCTGCAGGCGCGGGTCCTCAACGCTTTCTGTCGAGGTCACGTAATCCCTGCGGGCAGAAGCGGGAAACACAGCCGGGGCTCACACGCCCGCATTGAGCCAGTCCAGGGCCTCGCTGCGCGATGTGAAAAAACGGGTCGGGCAAGGCGGGATGTGGACTCCGAGGAAGAAGTTCGCCAGGACCCGGTCTACTGGCGACGTACCCAACAAAGCGATGCGCGAAGCGCCGCAGGGAATGGACCATATACCCCGGGCTTCCCGGCTGACGGAAGCGACTGTGGCCATGTCTACAAGCATTGGATGCTGCTCCTGCTGGCATAGCTCGTTGACTTTCGCCATGGCCGCCCGGGCATCCTCAACTTCTATGTCGACCCCGGGACGCCAACGCAGGTGGAGAAGTCCATCGTCGCCTAAAGCGACACTGGCCTTTCCACGGTCCGCAGTATCCGGCATCACGATCACGTCCTCCCCCCACAAGTAGCCATCGCCAACCCCGACAGCGTAGCTTTCCCGAGCATTGGTCCTCAAGCCCCTCCTGCGCATCGCATTCGAACGGCCAGGGCATCCACTGCGCCTTTCGTCCCGATCCTCCCGGCTCCACGTGGGTAGAATCGAGGCCTGAACACTGCCGGAACGCATCTGAAGACGGAGAAACAATGTCAGCATGGCTCGAAGTCGGCCCTAACAACTACGTGTTGGAGACCGAAGGGTGTCTGCTCAACACGGGCCTCGTTGTAGGCACGGAACGAGCCATGGTGATCGACACCGGTTGCGGCCCCCGCCAAGGACGGCAGATCCTCGCCGCCGTCCGCGAAAAGACCCAGCTGCCGCTCGTCGTCGTGAACACCCACGCCCATTACGACCACTACTTCGGCAACGCCGTTTTTGCCGACGACGGCGTCACCGAGTTTTGGGGGCACGTGAACTGTGCGGCGACAATCGACGACGACGGCGACCACCAGCGCCGCTTCGTCGCCGCCACGGAACCTGAGATGGCCGCGGGCCGGGGCGACGCCGTCGAACTCGTCATTCCCAACGCGATCGTCAAGGACCAGCCCGTCCTGGTTGACCTCGGCGGCCTCACCGCCACCCTGTTCTACCTGGGCCGCGGCCACACCGATGGCGACCTCCTGGTAGGCACGCCCAGCACCCTTTTCGCCGGTGACCTCGTGGAACAAGGCGCGCACCCCTCGTTCGAGGACTCCTACCCGGAAGATTGGGCAGACGTCCTGCGGCACATCTCCGCCCTGCGGCACCGCTACGAGTTCCTCATCCCCGGCCACGGCAAGCCCTGCAGCGACCAATTCGTGAAGACCATGGCCGACACCATGTCCACAGCGGTACGGCAAGCAAGGCAGTCGATCCGGGACACGCCGTCGGACGCCACCAAAGCGATCCCGGTGCTTCCCTACGGGCCCGAGCAGTCACGCTGGTTCATCAAGCGGCTCCAGGAGACGCAAGCGCACCACTAAGGGGTGTGTTTGAAGGTCAGCGTTGGGCAGACGCGGGCGGGGCAGCGGCCATCAGTGGGTTCCGGTTTCGTGGACGGCGTGGCCGGCGGGTTCGAGCTGGAAGGTGGAGTGTTCGACGTCGAAATGCCCGGTCAGGCAGTTTTGCAGCTGGTCAAGGATGAGCGGGGCGTGTCCGTCGTTGAAGCAGCTCTCGTCCAGGACGACGTGCGCGGAGAGGGCCGGAAGGTCCGAGGTGACTGTCCAGACGTGCAGGTCGTGGACGTCATGCACGTGCCCGGTTTCGAGAAGGTGTTCCCTCACCTGGTCCAGGTCGACACCTTCCGGCGCCCCTTCCAGGAGGATCCTCCCGGAGTCCCGCAGCAGCCCCCACGCGGCGTGCAGCATCAGGGCCACCACGATGAGCGAAGCAATCGCGTCCGCACGGACAAAACCGGTGGTCAGGACGACGAGCCCGGCGACCGCCGTCGCAATGAATCCGTAGAGGTCGGTCAGGATGTGCTGGAATGATCCCTCGACGTTCAGGCTGGACCGGTTAGCCTTGGCCAACACCCACACCGCAACGAGGTTCACGATGATCCCTAGGATCGCGACCACCAGGACAGGGCCGCCCTGGACCGGCGGAGGATCGAGGAGGCGGTGGATGGCCTCCACAGCCACGAGGGCGCTGATCACCAGCAAGGTGATTCCGTTGGCGGCGGCGGAGAGGATTTCCGCGCGCTTGAATCCAAACGTCCAGATACCCCGCGCCGGACGGGCCGCGAGGTTGATCGCCCAGAGCGACACGGCGATCGCCCCGGCGTCGGTGAGCATATGCCCGGCATCCGAAAGCAGGGCCAGCGAGCCGGAAACGACGGCGACAATCACCTCGATGATCATGAAGCCGACGATCAGCGCCAACGCGACAACGAGATAGCGCCGGTCTGCGTTCGCTGCTATTACGTGGCTGTGGGCATAGTGCTTGGAGGAGTTCCCCGACGCGGCGTGGGTGTGGTGGTGGGTGCTCATTGGCCCTTGGCCTTCTTAGCGGGAGCGGTGCCGGCCTTCTTGGCCGTGCGCTCGGGATGAACGGCGACGGTATGTCCGGTGTGGGTCAAGCCCAGGTCCAGCAGCATCCGTACGTGCGCATCATCCAGACGGTAGTAAGCCATCCGGCCGCGCCTTGAAACGGAAACCACCCGGTGGGCGCGCAGCAGCCGCAACGCATGGCTGACCGCACTCTCGCTCATCGCCGTCGTCGCCGCGAGGTCGCACACGCACAGTTCGCCGCCTTCCAGCAGCGACGTCAACAGCCGCAACCGCCCGGGATCGCCCAACAGCGCGAACACGTCCGCAAGCTCGGCAATGTCATGATCCGAGGGCAGGGCCGCCCGGACGAGTTCGACCTTGTCGGGGTCGACAAGTTTCACGCCGCATTCATCGACAGCTTCACGGGCAACCACGGGACCTCCAACATATGAACAACTATTCAGATGTCAGTATAGGGGAACTGGCTGCTGTAGCTACCCAGAGGCCATCGGGGGCTGATATTTTTCTGTGTACTCCTTCGGAGGAAACACAAATATTGGGGAAGAGCATGTACAAAGCCCAGAAACTACTCTTCATAGTCGCGATAGTGCTTGGAGCTACCGCCGTTCTGGTCGTTAACTACATCTGGATTGGTTCGGCGGTATTTGGGCTCAACACCTCGCGGCTCGATCCCGAGCAAGGGCCATCCTGGCCATTCGCGGTCGTTTCCCTCTCCGTCGTCGGCGCGCTTTTTGCCTTAATGGCAGGAATCGTCTTGGCAGTGGTCAGCGCGCATCGGACGCCCCACTCTCCGGAACGCCGGTAACTTCATCACGAAGGGCGGACGTAATGTTCCCGTCCGTAGCGTGGTTTGCAGCTGTCACGTAGGCCACTCTGGTACGTTGTGCTCACTCTCGCAGAAGCGCTGGGCTTCTGCTCCGATGCTGATCGGGAGGTGCTGTGGGGCCGCCTGTTAGGGGGCTTCAAGGCCGACGAGAGTTGAGGAGGGGACTCGACATGCTTCGGTTTTCAACGTCCGTAACCTTGATTCGCAAGGCCCTAATAGTAGCGGTCGTGGCCGCCTTGTCCGCTGGGGGATTGTTGGTGGCTCCCTCGGCCTTCGCTGCAGATTCAGTAACCCAGGCTGTCATCGGCGGTACCCGTTCGGCCTCGGTCGCAGCCATGTCGCTTGCCAGTGTGGTCACGGCGCACACAGTTCAGAACAACACCGGCACCATGACTCTGACCGTCGATGACAGCAGCGGCACCGGGGCTGGCTGGAACGTCACGGAACAGGTCAGCGATTTCGCGTACTCCGGATCAAACTCAGGCACGGCGATCCCCGCGTCGGCGTTCTCCATCACCTCGGTCGGCGCGGTCGCGTCCACGGCGGGCGAGGCGATCAGCAACACAGGCACCGACGGCGCGCCAACCGGCCCGCAGAGCGCCAACATCACGAACGGCGTCTCTGGGTCGCTGGACACAGCAGTGAAGGTCATCCGCGCCGGGGCGAACTATGGGTCCGGAACCTATACGCAGCCAATAAACGTGAACCTGGCGATCCCGGCCGACACTCGGGCAGGCACCTACACCGCAACCTTGACGACTACCCTCGCCGCCGCCCCCTGATGCCAGCCCATGGACGGTGAGGACGGATGGTGACGGGACGGCCCTGGCGGGCCGCGGTCGCGGTGCTTCTCGCGATCGCACTGGCAGCCGTAGGCGCGGGTCCGGCGTCGGCCGCCCTGACGGCGAGCCTGCAGAGCTTGGCTCTGCCGACCACTCCCTATTCACACAATCAGCAGACGATCACGGGACGGGCTGTGCTGACAGTCACGGACACGTCCGCTTACCTGCCGCCGATACCGCCGCTGACGCCAGGAATCGGTACGGGGGCCGGCTGGCATGTGACAGAACAGGCCTCGGCCTTGACTTACAGCGGGCCGAACAATGGGACCGCCATTCCCGCGTCGGCCCTAGCCATTGTCTCCGTCGAGGCTCCCGTTGCGTCCTCGGGCAGCCAGCCCGTTGACCCGACGAACGGGCCAACGGTGCCCACGGTTTCGCCGGCCGGGTCGCTGAACAGTGCGCGGATGGTCCTGCACGCCAACTCCGGCTACGGTGCCGGCACCTACACCCAGGGCATCAACCTGTCACTGACCCTCCCGGCCCAGGCCAGGGCCGGAACCTACACCTCGACTATCACCACGACCATCGGTTCCGGGCCGTGACCGGCCCGCGAAACGGCGTGAGCCGGCTCCTGCTCACTATTGTCCTGCTGGTTTCCGGTTCCGCTGTTGGGGCGGCGGTGGGACCCCTGAATGACGCTGCCGCCGCAGATAGCCAACAGCCGGTCAACCTGAGCCTTAAGCCACTTGACCAAGCCGGCTCCTACTTCAGCCTGACCATGGACCCAGGCCAGAGCCGGCAGTTGAAGGTAGAGCTGGGCAACCACGGCGCCGTCGCGATCGCTGCCCGCACCTACGCGGCCGACGCGTACTCCCTTATCAATGGCGGCTTCGGGGCGAAAGACCGGGACAGCACCTCGACTGGAACCACCACCTGGCTGTCATACACGCCCCAGGTGCTGCAACTGCCCGCTGGCCAGGGAAGCACCCGGACTTTCGCCTTGACCGTACCCGACGGCACGGCCCCCGGAGACTACATCACCAGCTTGGTGCTGGAAAACGATGTCCCGCTCCAGGGGTCCGGATCCGTGGTCCTGAATCAGATTGTCCGGCAGGCCATCGCGGTGTCCGTCCATGTCCCCGGCCCCCTCCAAGCGGCTCTCGCCCTGGGAGCTGCCAGCCATACAACCACTGCCGACCGCTCCGTGGTGGATGTCCAAGTCAAAAATACGGGCACCACCAACCTGAAGCCCGCCGGCCAGTTGGTAATCCGCGACCACAAAGGCAACACCGTCAGCCAGGCAGCGGTGACCATGGACTCGGTCTACGCGCGCACCGACACCCAGGTCGAAACCACCCTTGACGGCAAGCTCCAGCCTGGTGACTACACTGCCAGCCTCACGCTCAAGGATGCCGCCACCGAAGCCGCTGTCGACGCCACCGTGCCCTTCACGGTCAAAGACCTGGCACCCGCCACCTCCGCAGGGGAACAACAAGGACAACTGCCCAAAATCATCCAGGATGCGAGCGCCGGTCCGGTGCCTTACTTGCTTGTGGCGGGACTCCTTGCCGCGCTGGCCGGTGTAGCGACCCTGATCCAGGGCAGGCGAAAGAGTCGGCGCCGCCAGAACGGTCCGAGCGCTTAGGAAGCTGGCTGCTGGAGCTACGCCCGTTCCTCCACGAAGCGCGAACTGGCAGCAGATGCCCTCCGGAAACGATTTTGCGGGCATCTGCTGCCAGTTCGCGCTTTAGGAAGCCGGCGCAGTCAGGATTTGGGCTGGCGTCAATCTTGCCCAAGGGGAGTCCGGGGCGCCTTGGACTGCGGCTTCCGGGCTGTCGCCTTGAGTCCACCACTTGGCCTCGAACGCGGACCCGTCGAAGAGGATGCGGTCGCCCTTGTGGTAGACGGTCGCCGGCGCCCATCCCGGGAAGGTCCCCGCAGGCACGGTTGCTTTGGGGCTTGGCCTATCTCCGGGCAGCACTGGACCCACCAGTTTCCACGGAGTGGCACCGCCCTGCAAGACCGGGTTATCCGGGACGTCAGCGCGGGTCCACCATTTTGCCTCGTAGACGCTGCCGTGCCAGACCACCCTGTCGGCCGCGGTGTAGGCGGCATTGGTGTTCCAGACCGGATAGGGGCTCGTTGACGGGTCGTCGGTGGTGGTGGCCGTGGCGCTGCTTGAGGCGGTCGCCGTAGGCGACGGAACCGCAGTCGGGGTAGGCAGCGCCACGTCATTCGCGAGGGTCGCGGAGAACAGCTGGGAACCCTGGACCACCCCGCTGCAGCTGTCCGAGACCTTGCTCAAGTCGGGGTAATTGGGACTGCACGTCCTATCCCTGTTCATGGACCACATCGACAACCTGCCGAGGCCCTTGTCTTTGGCGAAGCTGTTCATAGTGGACGCGTCATTGAGGGTGAATATTTCACCGGCGACATCGTTCTGGCCGACCATGACGGTCAGGCCAAGCTTGCGCCAGAGGGTTTCGCTGCCAAAGTCAGTTCCGGCGTTGCGGTAGAGGGCATCAAGCTGGCCGTGGGCGGCATCCGCAGCCGATTCTGCGGCTCGGGACATGCTCCAGCTTGAGGGCTTACTCGCACCGAAATCCATCGCCATGATGTTCACGCCCTCCAGTTCGACTCCGCCGGCGAGGGTATGCGCCACGATGCCCTGGCCTTGGCTCGTGAGGCCATTCGGGTCGGCCGCAAGCGTCAGCCAAACGGCGAGGGGCTTGCCGCTGGCTGCGCGTTCCTTCTGGAGGGCGGCAATGGCTTGCGCCCGCCGGTCGGCAGCGGCCGTGTCCGTCAGCGCATTGCTTTCGATATCGAGATCGATGGTGGTGAGATCGTAGCGATCCACAATCTGCCGGTAGGCATCGGTCAGGGCCTTCGTGTCTTTGCAGGAAACGGCGAGCTCGCTGTTGCTCAGCCCGCCGAAGGAGACCGCTGTGGCTCCGCCAAGCTGGCGGAGCCGGGCGATCCTCCGGTCCAGGTCGAGATCGGAAGCTGCCTGGCCGGGGCTGTACACCGCACCCCAGGACGGGGCGCAGTCCTGCTTCGGATCGGCGACGACGAACGACAGCACCACGGCTTTCGCGCTGGGCACGGCTGGATCTTCGAACGCGAAGCGCGGCGTCGCCGTCACGTCTACGTAGCCGGAGAATACCGAAGGCATGGATGCCGCGGCGCTGACGTCCTGGACGTTCCGGAGGCCGAGATAGCCCGCCGTGACCGCCGCGACCACGATGACGCAAAGGATTCCCAAACGCAGGACGGACAGCCGGCGGCCGGGAAAGCGCTTCGACACAGAGATACCCCTAGAACTTTGTGATAAGGACTTCACGGATGTCTGGGAAAGATCTCACCCCCTGGAAACGCAGCATCTTGCGTAGCATTTCCATGAGTTCTGTCGGAACTCCGCGTTGTTCGCCTATCATAGGGGCGCACTGGAGTGCGGTCCGTTACATTACGCCCGCATTGTGCCGCGCGCCCGCTGGGGGTGCACGGACAGCGAATGGGGATTCATGTCGGATCAGATCGTGCTGCTTCGCCCCGATGAACAGGGAACGGCAGATGGGCAGTCTTCAAAAGCCCGAAAGCGTCAGTGGGGCGCGGAAAAACGCTCCGAACCGCTCTCGATCGTCCACCCTGCACCATCGCGGCGGAAAATAGTCCTCGGCCGCGTCGCCGTCCTCACCACCGTGCTCGCCTGGGTTGGCTATGTGGTCACGACGGTGCTCAAGCAGTTGGTGGACAACCCCGGCGCCGGATTCCGCTTCGGCACCGAATCCTTGTCCTACCTGGTGGTGGTGTCCTTCCTGACGTTCTCGGCGCTGATGTACCTCACTGCCCGCCAGGGCGCCCTGACTCGCTTCCGGGCCCACCGCCGGGTTCCCCGAGGGGAACTGGACCGGCACTTCTTCGACTACTCCGAAGGCATCACCGTGCTGATTCCTTCCTACGCGGAAGAGCCGGAAGTCGTCCGTGGCACCATGTGGTCCGCGGTCCTGCAGGAGTTCCCGGACCTCAGCGTTGTGCTCCTTCTCGACGATCCGCCCTTCCCCGAAGACCCCGACGTACTCCGGCGCCTGGAAGCGACGCGCTCGCTCGCAGGCCAGATCACGGAAACCCTCAAGGAACCGGCGGCGAGGGTCAACGCGGCCTACGCGAGGTACCGCCGTCGTCGTGATCAGGAACCTGAACTGGACGCGGGCACCGAAGTGGAGCGGCTGATCGCCGAATACGAATACGCTGCGGAGTGGCTAGAAGCAATGGCGGAGACCGAGTCCGTCGAGGACCACGTGGACGAGTTCTTCGTGGACCTGGTCCTCATGGGCCTGGCACGGGAACTACGACTGGTGATTCTGGCTCTCACGGCTGCCAACGCCCAGCAGGCCTCGCCCGGCCCGGAACGCATCGCAGAGCTGTACGCGCGGCTTACCTGGATCTTCAACGCCCGGGTGTCCACGTTCGAGCGAAAGCGGTTCGCCAGCCTCTCCCACGAGGCCAACAAGGCCATGAACCTGAATGCCTACCTCTCGCTCATGGGCGGGACCTGGCATCCGGAACAGACAGCGGACGGCACCGTCTTGAGGCCCGCAGGGGTTGCTGGACCCGCAGGTGTGCCCGACGGCGGCGCGCTCTCGATCCCGGACACCACCTACGTCCTGACCCTGGACGCGGACTCGCTGCTGCTGCGCGATTACTGCCTGCGCTTGGTCCAACTCCTCGAATCCCCGGGCAATGAGCAGGTAGCCGTCACCCAGACCCCGTATTCCTCCTTCCGAGGCGCCCCGACGCGGATCGAACGCATCGCCGGCGCCACCACGGACATCCAGCACATCCAGCACCAGGGGATGACCCAATACGGCGCCACGTTCTGGGTGGGAGCGAACGCCGTGATCCGCAAACGCGCCTTGGAAGACATCGTTGAGATTTCCACGATGGGCGGCTTCGAGGTCAGAACCTACATCCAGGACCGCACGGTCATCGAAGACACCGAGTCCAGCGTGGACCTCGGCAAGCGCGGCTGGACCTTGGTCAACTACCCCGAGAGGCTCAGCTACAGTGCCACGCCGCCCGACTTCGGATCGCTCGTGGTGCAGCGGCGCCGTTGGGCCAACGGCGGCCTCCTGATCCTGCCCAAGCTCTGGGAACAGATCCGCAACCGCCGAGGCCAGGCCCGGCCAGTCCTCTTCCGCGAAATCCTGCTGCGAGTCAACTACATGGCCTCCATCACCTGGGCCAGCTTCGGGCTGCTGTTCCTCCTGGCGTACCCCTACGACAGCCGTCTCCTCAGCCCCTTGGTCTTCCTCGCCGCGCTGCCCTACTTCCTGGCCATGGGCAGCGACCTGCGGGACTGCGGCCACCGGTTCAGCGACATCTTCCGGATCTATGGTTTCAACCTCGTTCTCCTGCCGGTCAATCTGGCCGGCGTCCTGAAGTCTCTCCAGCAGGCGCTCACGGGAGACAAGATTCCGTTCGTCCGCACCCCCAAGGTCAAGGACCGCACCGCCGCCCCGGCCCTCTACGTCCTCGCTCCGTACCTGATCGTCGCGTTCTCCTTGTTGACCGTCTGGCGCAACTGGGAACTGGGAAACTGGGGCAACGCCGCATTCGCTGCCTTCAACGCCGTCATGGCCGCCGGTGCGATCCGGGCCTACATCGGACTGGCCAATTCCGGAGTGGACATGTACCTGGGCGTGTTGAACTGGCTGTACGTCGCGCCCAAAAAGCCGAAGGCGCTGCCGCCGGCCATCATTCCCAAAACCCCGGAGCAGGTCGATTGGGAGTCGCTGCTGTATCACGGGGACCGCCGCCTGAACCGCGACCTCCGGGGCAAGAACGACCGCCGGAAACGGGCGGGATCGGTGTAGGGCTACGCTGTCCTTGGACGTCGGTCTTCCGGCGCCGCAAGGGCATCGGAAGGGGCCACGATGAATCCACTGGCAGTGGTATTGGGATCCACCGGCTACATCGGGGGACGGCTCGTCCCGCGCTTGCTCGACGCCGGCTACGACGTCCGCGTCCTGGTACGCCACGCGAACAAGCTCAGGGACGTCCCCTGGGCAGCGGGCGTGGATGTGATGATTGGCGACCTTGAGGACGTGGACTCCCTGCGGCAGGCCTTTGCCGGGGCTGACGCCATCTACTATCTGGTGCACTCGATGGGTCCTTCCGGCGAGCGGTCTTTTGAAGAGACCGAAAGGCTTTGTGCCGGCAATGTTGCACGGGCGGCGACCGATGCTGGCGCCGAGCGGATCATTTACCTGGGCGGCCTCCACCCGGAAGGAACGGAACTCAGCCGGCACCTCCGATCCCGCAAGGAAGTGGGCGACATTCTCCTGAGCTCCCCGGTGCCCGCGGTGGTGCTCCAGGCCGGCGTCGTGATCGGTTCCGGTTCGGCCTCCTTCGAAATGATCCGGCAACTGACCGAGGTGCTGCCCCTCATGGTGGCTCCGCGATGGGTGCGGAACAAAGTCCAGCCGATCGCTATCCGCGACGTACTGCATTACCTTGTCGCCGCAGCAGGACTCCCGGCCTCGCTCAACCGCACCTTCGACCTCGGTGGCCCGGATGTCCTCCGCTACGACGAGATGATGAACGGCTACGCCGCGGAAGCGGGCCTGCGGCGCCGGCCGGTGATTTCACTGCCCGTCCTGACTCCATGGTTGGCATCCCAGTGGGTCAACCTCGTCACCCCCATACCCCGTTCCTTGGCCGTGCCGCTCATCGGATCCCTGCAGCAGAACTGCGTGGTTGGGGAGCAGGACATCCACCGATATATCGATCCGCCCGAAGCCGGGCTGCTTGGATACCGGGAATCGCTTCGCTTGGCGTTGGCGCGCGAGGCCGCCGGGGAAGTGGAAACAAGCTGGCAGAACTCCTCCGTTCGCGGTGCCCCGAGTGATCCGCTTCCCAGCGACCCGCAATGGGCCGGCCACCTGGTGTACCAGGACAACCAGGAGCAGGCTACGACAGCCACCCCGCAACAACTGTGGCAAGTCATAGAAGGCATCGGCGGCGACAACGGCTGGTACTCGTTCCCCCTGGCCTGGTCCGTGCGCGGCTGGATGGACAAGATCGTGGGCGGAGTCGGGCTCCGCCGCGGCCGGGTCAGTCCGACCCGTCTGAATACGGGGGACGCCCTGGACTTCTGGCGCGTGGAGCAGATCGACCGCGGCTCCCTGTTGCGCCTCCGCGCGGAAATGAAGGTCCCCGGGCGCGCCTGGCTGGAAATGCGCGCCGAAGAAGCCGAAGGCGGGGCTCTCTACCGACAAAGGGCGGTCTTCTTCCCCAAAGGGCTGGGCGGACGGTTGTACTGGCTGGCGGTGCTGCCCTTCCACGGCGTCATCTTCAAAGGAATGGCCAACCGCATCGCTGCCGCCGCGGCGTCGATGGCGGACGACGATCCGGCGTTGCCTTAAACATCGACAAGTGTGAATATTTACCCGTGTCTATGTCCTTGGAGTTAACGCCTGTCCAGACGGTGGCGTGTTGTTCGCCGCTGTCCCGGGAACCCTTGTCGGAATCCGAAGCCGAAGGAATCGTTCCGCTGCTCAAAGCTCTGGGTGATCCCGTGCGGCTGCGGCTGATGTCCCTGGTGGCGTCCCACGAGGGCGGCGAAGCCTGCGTATGCGATCTCAACGACGCCTTTGAGCTGTCACAGCCCACCATCAGCCACCACCTGAAGGTCCTGCACGAAGCGGGCCTCCTGGAACGCGAGAAGCGGGGCGTCTGGGTCTATTACCGCGCCCGCACCGATGCCCTGTCCGGCCTGGCGGCCTTGATCGGGGGACAGGCCCAGTGAGCGTGCTGACACGGCGGGCCGTGGCGGAGCTCGCCGGCACCGCCTTCCTGGTCATGGCCGTGGTGGGGTCCGGCGTCATGGCCTCGCGCCTGTCCCCGGACGACGCCGGACTGCAGCTCCTGCAGAACAGCGTCGCCACGGGCGCCGCCCTCGTGGCGTTGATCCTGGCCCTGCAGCCCGTCTCGGCATCCTTCAACCCCGTGGTCACTGTGGTGGAGCGCGCACTGGGGATCCTGGACACGCCCACGGCGTTGGCACTGATCGCAGCCCAGTTCGTTGGAGGCCTCACCGGGACCGTGCTCGCCAACCTGATGTTCGGCCTCGACGCAGTGACACTCTCCACGCATGGACGTGCCGGCGGAGGGCTGTGGCTCGGCGAAGTCGTCGCCACCATCGGGCTGCTCCTGGTCATCTTCGGCACCATCCGCTCCGGCCGACCGGACAAAGTTGCCTATGCCGTCGGCGGGTACATCACGGCCGCCTACTGGTTCACCAGCTCCACCAGCTTCGCGAACCCTGCTGTGACCGTGGCCCGGACCATCACCGACACGTTTTCCGGGATCGCCCCGGCCTCTGCCCCGGGGTTCATCCTCGCCCAGTTGTTGGGCGGCGGCCTTGGGTTCCTCCTGATCCGCGCCCTGTACCCAAGTGTTGCCACGTTGCCCGCAGCCTTCCCGGCGCCCGATCGAAAGGTCCTCTCATGAGCACTGAAACCGTCAAGAAACCCTCCGTCCTCTTCGTCTGCGTCCACAACGCAGGCCGTTCCCAGATGGCTGCCGCCTTCCTCACGACTCTTGGCGAGGGCCGGATCGAAGTCCGCTCCGCGGGATCGCAGCCTGCAGATAAAGTCAACCCGGCCGCCGTCGAAGCCATGGCTGAACTTGGCATCGACATGTCCGCCGAAATCCCCAAGATCCTCACCACCGAAGCCGTGAAGGAATCCGACGTCGTCGTCACCATGGGCTGCGGCGACGAATGCCCCTACTTCCCGGGGAAGCGCTACGAGGATTGGGTCCTCGAAGACCCGGCCGGCCAGGGCCTAGACGCCGTCCGCCCCATCCGCGACGAGATCAAGAGCCGCATCGAGGGCCTGATCGAGTCCCTCACCGCCGAGTAGCGCTACATTCTGCTGGATCACCGCCGACGTACCGGAGAAGAATCCGCGTATTTCCCGGGGACAAGCTCGGGGCGGCGCCGGGTGATCCAGCAGAATGTCGCCGGTCCGAATTGCCCGGCACGGCCCGTATGTCAGGTTTGGGGCCGGCGCCACCTAGAATTGCTGGTTGAAGCAATCTAAACGAGAGCCGCGGCGCACAACGCTGCGAGTCCTAGGGGACAAGACCATGCCGGATTCTGTGGACAACGAAGCCAGCGCCGCTGCATCTAACGAAGGGCAGCCCGAACTTCGTCGACGCCGCGATCGCCGCCGCGAAGAGGGTGACGCCTGGACAGGAACTATGCCGATCATTACGCCGAACGATTCCGACGCGCCCGCATCCCCGCCTGCCCCGCTCCAAAGCAGATCCTGGGCTGAAGCGGCAGCTGCCGCCGACGCGTCCGCCGGGGCGGCAACCGACTCGGGCAGCGGTGACGCGAGCCGTGAGGAACCAGGACGTGAGATCGCGACGGCGGCAGCACCGGCGTCGGGCGCTGATTCCCCGGCTGCCGCACGAGCCGGACGCGCCGCAGCCGCCAACGCTCCGATTTCCGACTTCATCTCCTCGCCGGGTTCGTTCGTGCGGGAACAGAAACCGCGTCCCGTCGGTGGCTTCCGCGGCATGCTCTACAGGCTGACCGGCGGCGCCTGGAACCTCGGGCCGAGCGCCAAGCAGCGTGAAGAGGATGAGCTGGCGCGGCGCATTTCCCGCCAGCTCCAAGGCAGCTACAACACGGCCGTCCTGAGCCTCAAGGGCGGGATCGGCAAGACCTCCACCACGGTCGGCGTGGGCCTCACCTTGGCGGAATTCCGCGGCGACCCGCCCTGCGCAATCGATGCCAACCCCGATTCGGGCGACCTCGTGGAGCGCGCCCTGGGCGAGGGCATCTACCAGAAGGCCACGCCGCGCACCATCACGGACCTGCTCAAGAACGTCGACAATGTCGATTCGCTCACGGCACTCGCCCGGTACATGCATCACGCCGGCCGACTGCACCTGATCGCCGGCGAACAGGACCCGGAAGTTTCGGACTCACTGACCGCCGAGGAATACCTGCGGATCCGCCAGCTGATCTCGGGCTATTACTCCGTTGCGCTGACCGACTGCGGCACCGGTGTCACGCACAACGCGATGAGCGGCATCCTGCAATCGGCCGACAACCTCATCATCGCGGCCGGGTATGCCGTGAGCGGTGCCAAGCGGGCCCGCAGCACCCTTCAGTGGCTTGCGAGCCACGGCTACGAGGAGCTCGCACGCAACGCGATCGTGGTCATCACGGACAAGGACGAGGTATCTTCCCGCGTGGACAAGGATGCCATCGAGGAACACCTCTCCGGGATCTGCCGCCAGTTGATCGCCGTCCCGCACGACAGGGGAGTGGCCGACGGTGACCTGGTCACCCTGGACGTCCTGCGCCCCGATACCCGCCGTGCGTACAAGGAGATCGCGGCCGCGATCGTGGACGGGTACGTGTAGCGCCTCCCCTTTTCGGGGCGACGTAGTTGTAACCGGTTAGTACTCGACGACTGCGCGGATTGCAAATTGTCGCTTCCGCCGGGATTTCCCTAGAGTTGCACCTGGACGTCATTCGCTTTGCGGGGCGTCCTCGCCATGACCGGGAACTGGGCCCGGGCATGGTGCACCTCATTCCGTGCCTTCGTGACACCCTGCTGCGCCCGTTTCTGGACCCGAGGCCAGCACCCAGGAGCCTCTTTTGATTCCCAATAAACTTGCCTTGATGTTCGCTGCCGTGCTTCTCCTCGGACTAACGGGTGCCACCGGGGCTCGCCCCTCCGCTAACCCAGCGCCCGACGCCGCCCCCGCAACAATCGCGAACGCCGCACCTGCCGCTGAGGTGGCCCCGCTCGTTACCCCGGCTCCAGCACCGCCAGCCGTCCCGCAGCCTGCCGCCGAACCCGCGCCCGCCGTCGTCGTGCCCCCGGCTGCCGGTGGCGGCTCCGTGAAGGTGCTCGACACTACCGCGGCCATCACCGATCCCAACTGGTTCCGCCAGGCCTACGCCGAGGGGTTCCGCCTCTACGTGATGCACTCCACGGTGTGGGGCACGTGCACCCCGTGGCAACAGACCCAGGCCCAATTGAAGATGGCGCTCGACGCCGGCCTCAAGATCGCGGTCTACACCCGTGACGCTTCGTGCTGGGAGAACGGGATCAAAGCCGCCGGCCCGTACATCGCCCAACTGCAGTTCTTCGCCCTGGATATCGAGCCCGGAGGATCCCTGGTAACGCGGGCCATGGTGGATGGCGTGCGGAGCCTGGGCGTGCGGCCTGTGATCTACAGCGGCCGCGGCATGTGGCCAGGCTTGATGGGCAACAGCACCGCATTCTCGGACGTGCCCCTCTGGGATACCGACACGAGCAACCTCAACTACTCCAGCTGGACTGCGGACTACCTGGCTCCGGCACCTGTGCAGTACGGCGGCTGGAACACGGCCCGCACCATGCGGGTGGGGATCCAGCAGAAGTTCGAACACACCCTGAACGGCATCAATGTGGACCTGAACTCGTTCGACGCGAGGTTCCTGAAGTAGGCGCTGCGCTGATTGCCTCGCGCACCCGGATTTCCCTTCGCGAGAGGTATTGGGCGCGTCGCAAAGGAGGCAGCGGCCTAGGATGAAAGGGATGACCACCACCAGCACCCTTCAGCCCTTCAATCTTCGCAGCATTGCCTTGCCCGCCTTTGGGCCCGCCCTGCTGTTCTGTATCGGCGAAGGCGCGGTGCTTCCGGTGGTGGCATTGTCCGCCCGCGACCTTGGTGCTTCGGTGGCCGTTTCCGCGTTGGTGGTCACCCTGATCGGGCTGGGGTCGTGGTTCTTCAATCTGCCCGCTTCGCTCATCACCATCAAGTTCGGCGAACGATGGGCAGTCGTCGCCGCGGGTGCCGCCGGAGCATTGGCCCTGTTGGCCGCAGGATTCGCGCCGCTCCTTGCCCACAACGGCATCTGGCTGCTCGCCGCGGCGATGACCGTCGTCGGGATGTCCACGAGCGTCTTCAACCTCGCGCGCCAGAAGTACCTCACGGAAGCCGTCCCGGTCATCTACCGGGCACGCGCCCTCTCGACGCTGGGCGGCGTCACCCGGATCGGCGTGTTCATCGGCCCGTTCGTCGGCGCGGCCGTCATGCAGTTTGCCGGGATCAGCGGCGCGTATTGGGTTGGCGTGGCGGGCATGGCGGCCGCCGCGGTGCTGTCCCTCACCATCCCGGACCTTGTGTTGCCGGACGACGTCGACGGCGGACGCAAGGGTCCCGAGCCCACCCTCCGTGGCGTCGCGGTTTCCCATGCGGGCGTTTTCCTGACCATCGGGACCGGGGTCCTGCTGCTCAGCGCGCTGCGGGCCTCACGCCAAGTGGTCATCCCTTTGTGGGCGGAGCACCTGGGATTGGACGCCACACACGCGTCACTGATCTACGGTCTGTCCGGAGCGATCGACATGCTGGTGTTCTACCCGGCCGGCAAGCTCATGGACCGCAAGGGGCGAATGTGGGTGGCGGTGCCGTCCACCCTCATCATGGGCGCGGCGTTGTTCCTGATGCCGTTGTCCGCGGATTTTGTGGGGCTGCTGCTGGCTTCGCTCCTGATCGGCTTCGGCAACGGCATCAGCTCAGGACTCATCATGACGCTCGGCGCCGACTTTTCCCCGGATAAGGGTCGTGGGCAATTCCTTGGCTTGTGGAGGTTCATTTCCGACGCCGGTGCCACAGGTGGACCCGTGCTGCTCTCGGCACTCACTGCCGCTGTGTCGCTCGCGGCGGGCGTCTGGGCCACAGGCGTCCTGGGCGTGGCCGCGGCGGCGGTGTTCGCCGTCGCACTCCCGAAACTCAAGCACCGCAGGAACTACTGAACCCCACCGGCGTCCGCCCAACTGACTAGCAATAGATGTCGTTTAGAGCGCTGAAAACGACATTAACTGCGAGTTAGTTGGGTATGCGGCTCCCAGACTCCGGTCAGGTGCCTCCGGTATGGTGGATTGGATGTTCTCAGTCATCTCGCCTCCGCATAGTGCCCCCACTGCGAATCCGACCCCTGGGAAACCCGACACCTACCGCCCGGCTCCCGGTTCCGGGGCGGGGAATCGCCTGCCGAAGGGCGAAGCAAAGCAGTCCCGGCCTGATCTCGCCACGCTCACCGCACTGCGTTTTGTTGCCGCACTGTGGGTGGTGTTCTTCCATCTTCAAGCCATGCAGCACACCTTCCTCGGGCCCGTCTACGAGCTGTTCCGTCCCGTCATTGCCAACGGCGACCTTGGCGTGGACGTGTTTTTTGTGCTCAGCGGCTTCATCATCACCTACACCTACCTGGACCGGTTGGGCCCACGGTTCCGCTGGCGGGATGCAGCGGACTTTGTCTGGGCCCGGTTCGCCAGGATGTGGCCCGCGTTCGCCCTGGTGGTGGGGGTGCTGGGGCTGTGGTTCGTGTACGGGACTGCCCAGGAATCCGTGCGGGAATGGTCCCTGCAGACCCAGGCTCCGGACCTCTCTCCGTGGGGGCTGGCCAAGCAGCTGCTGATGATACATCTCTGGTTCCAACCCGGAACCGACGGCGCGAGCTGGTTCGGGCCGGGCTGGACGGTCAGCGCCGAGTGGCTGGCCTATCTGGCGTTTCCGCTGCTGGCGCTGGTCCTGTTCCGGTTGCGTCGGCTGCATCCGCTGGCGGCGCTGGCGGCCTCTGTGCTCGTCCTCCTGCCGACCGCCATCTGGGGGCCGGACCTGCCCATCGCCACGGTTGAGCATCAGCCCTACGAATGGCTCCTGCGGATCGCTTGCTGCTTCATTGCCGGCGCTTTCGCCTGCATCGCCGCACGGAATGTGGACCGCATCAAGTTCAACCATGCCCTTGCCGGTCCCGGCGCCCTGCTGACCGGAACCGCCGTCGTCCTCTTCCTTGCCACGGCCGGAAAACCGGGCCCGGGCCGGCTGGCGGTGCTTGCCTTCCCGCTGCTCATTGGCCTTCTTAGCCTGACCCGCGGCTGGCTCCGCTCGGCGTTGTCCGCGGGGTGGCTACAGTACGGCGGGCGCAGCTCCTACAGCCTGTACTTGGTCCACATGTTCTTCATCTACCTCTTCTACTGGCTCATCAGGGACTGGCCGAACGGTGCCGGACAACTGGAGGAGAACCTGCTCGCGGCGGCGTGCCTGCTCGGGATTGCCTTGGCCACCCACCTGCTGTTCAAGTACGTCGAGGAACCGGCCCGGCTCCGGCTGCGCGGACTGGTCCCGAAGACGGGTTCGGGTGTCGGTAGGGCACTGCGGTGACTGCCGCCGTCGGGCACTCAAGCGGTGGCAGCGGCCGTGCGTGAACCCTAGCCGAGGGAACTGAGGAACGCGGTCGCGTCCGCTGCCACCTGGTCCGGGCACTCCCACAAGACCAGGTGCCCTACCCCGGGATAAACCTTCAACACGGCGCCTGGTATTCGAGCCGCCAAGGCCTCCTGGTGCCTTCGGGGCAGCACGGAGTCATGTGCGCCCCACAGGATCAGGGTGGGCGCGAGGATGGTTCCGGACTCCGAGGGCGGAGTTGCCGTGCGCAAACCATCGAGGATGCGCTTCCACGCATGCGCTGGCATCCCGACCCCGTCGCGTACCCGGTCCTCGATGAACCAAACAGGAATCGCGTGCAGCAGTGGGAACCAAGCGAGGGAACTCCGTACCCAGTCTTCGTTGACGGGGTCCTCGAGAGCCGCGACTTCCTCGGCGAGAGCAGTCCGGCCGCGAAGGCTCAGCGGAGAGCCCACGAGGACGAGCGCCGCGACACGATCGGGATGCCCGATGGCTAACTGCTGGGCCACATAGCCGCCGCTGGAGGAACCGAGGATGAACGCCTTCGGCACATCGAGCGCATCCAGGATGGCGGCGGCGTCCTCGGCCTGTTCGGCCAGCGAATAGCCGAGCTCCGGTTTCTCCGCATCGCCTTGGCCGCGGAGGTCGGGCGCGTAAACCCTGAAGTCCGTCAGCAAAGGTACAAGGCGGTCAAAGCTGCGACGGGATTCACCCCAGGCGTGCAAAAGCAACAGCGGCTTCGCGTCGGCGTCGCCATGGACGAGGCACGGAACCCGTATGCCCGTGGTGAGCCTGAGATCCAGGACTTCGGAGCCCATAGCATCAGGGTACGCCCCGCCGTGCATTCAGTCGTGGACACGGCCGAGCCTCTAGATCCGACCACCTTTGGCCCGTGCAGCAGTCCGGGATCCCTGAGAATACGGGGATCCCGGACTGGAGGGTGGTTCAAAAGTGGTCGAATGTTGAGCCAGGTTCTTCTAAGGTTCAGACTCTGGGGAACTTGGCGTTGAGACGGAACAGGAACGCAGCGGTCGCGTCGCGGTGTACGGGTTGAAGGGGCTGGAATATCGCTCCTCCCGGTACAGCCCAGCCGGTCGTGATGCCGTTGGCGGCGAGCCAGCTGATCTCCCTATAGAACGGGTAGGTTGAGGGCACGTCGAGGAACGTCACGGTCGGGGTAACTGCTGGACTTCCGCTCAAGCGGTAGAGGAACGCGGCCATCGCATCCCGGTTCACCGAATCCAGCGGGTGGAAGCTTCTCGTGTTGTTCGGCCCGGGGTACCCGGTGGTGATGCCGGTGGAAGCCAGCCAGGTGATTTCCTTATAGAACTGGTCCGTGGTGGGAACGTCAGTGAACGGGGAGGCAGCAGGTGCGGTAAACGCTGGGCTGCCCTTGTACCGGTAGATGAACGCGGCCATCGCTTCCCGGCTTATGGACTGCAGCGGCTGAAACAGGGTGGTGCCGTTGGGCTGTGGGAACCCTGTAGTGATTCCGTTGGCGGCGAGCCACGTGATCTCGTTGTAGAACGGATAGCTTGCCGGGATGTCGGCGAACGAGGTGCCGTTGTCGTACATCTCATAGTCGTCAGTGGTGATGGTCCCGTTGGCTTGGATGTTCAGGCCCCAACTGATGCCTGATGCGCCAGCCGGCAGGGGAGGCGTGATCCAGGTGATTTGGGTCCAGTTCGCCGCGGGGAGGACCAATGGGCTTGCGGTCCAGTATGTCCAGAACCCGTTACCTACACGGTAATAGACTTCGAATTGGGTGTCCGCGGTGGATTTATACCAAGCTTTCAGCTGATAAGTGTGTCCAGGTGTGCCGGTCGGTGAGCAACCACCCAGGTCCAGGGCGGGCAGGAGTTTCGCGTCCCCTGACACCCAGCCTGTGACTGTGAGCTGTTCAGCGTTCGTACCGGCGTGACCTGGCGTGACGATAGAGAAAGCGGGAGTGTTTGTGCCATAGCCGCCGGCGGCCCAGCACTGCGGGATCGTGTTGACCAGGGTCTCCAAGCCGGGGTTTTGAATCATGTTCGTTCCCGGCGGTGGCGGCGGAGGTACGGCAGGGCCCGGAACCGCTGGCTGCTGGGTGCCGCCAATGACCTGGTCCACGGTCTTCACAGCGACCGTACCAGCCGCCTTCTGCTGGGCCAGCCAGGTGGCGAACTGATTAAACAGGGTCGGGGCGATCGTCAGGGTCGGGTCCGTGCCGACGGCGACGTGGTGGAACGTCAGTTGGACCCACCCGCCGGTTGTCTGTGCGTGGGTGACCTGGTCCTGCAGATTCTGCAGGGTCCACGTGCTGTCCACCTCATCCGGTGCCGCAGTCACGTAGGGATTGGCGGGCGGGATCGTGTCTGCCGCGGGAAGCGTCGCCGAGGCCGGGTCCTTGCTCGCTGCGTCGCCCAGGCCGCGGGCACTGTTGAAGCCGCACCCTTTCACCAAGGCTTCGGTGGCCGGGTTTTCGGAAGCGAACGGGTAGGCGAAGCTGGTGACCTTGAAGCCCATGTTCATCAGCGCCACGCGGCCGTTACAGATTTGCCGTGTCGACTCAGCGGGGGTCAGGGACACAAGATCCGGGTGGGTGACGGTGTGGCCGCCGATCTCGTTGCCGTCGGCGGCGATTTGCTGCAGGTTTGCAGTGGTCAGGTAAGTGGGCTGGTCGATCCACCCGGTGGTGATGAAGAACGTGCCTACCAGGCCCAGGTTCTTCATCGTGGCTTCGGCCGTCAACTGGTCCGCGTTGCCGTCATCGAACGTCAGTGACACCACCGTGGTCGGGGCAGCATGCGCCGGTGCGGCGAACCCCACCCCGGCCAGCAGGCCTGCAACAATCAGCGCCGTGCTGCCAAAAGCGGTCCAGCGCTTGCGAAAGTGCTTACCGAGCAGTATCCCGTCCGCATTGGACCGTGCACGGCCCTCGTGTGGCGATTCCGTCGCCGCTCGTTGGTCATTCGTGGTACTCATGGTCAACTCCTCCCCAGGCTAGGTAACGCACTAGCAGCCGGGTGATCCCTCGTTGGTGAGCCAAGAAGGCGCCGCTCGAAAGGGGAGTCCGATCTGGGTTTCCAGCGGTGGTACTCGGTGCCGGTTTTTTATTCACACTCGCGTAATTGTGAGGCTACGACCCCAAGCAGCTGTTGAAACGAGTGGTCAATACTTGTTCTTCCCATGCTTCTTTAGGTGGAGCTTCTGATATGTCTAGGTAGCTTCCCCATCGTCCCTTCGGAACGGTGCTAGGGCGTCGCCCAGGGGTAGTCGCGCAAAGCACTCCGCGTGTACAGTCGGTTTCGCCAGCCCTTCCGGTCAGGCGCGCCCGGCCGGCTCCGTGGAGGAAGGAGTGCCCGTGACGCTGCCTGCAGTCGACAAACGCGAACAGCCGGAACGCGAGCACGGAAGCCCGTCCCGTGCTTTTACGTCGAAGTCTGCCGCCGGCCTCATCGTCGGCCTCGCCCTCGTTGCACTGTTCGCGGCCGTGCGGGTGCTGGCACCATCCACGCCGGAGGTCTTTGGGCTTCCCAACGCGGCCCGCGACTTTGCCACGCTGTCGATCAGCGTCGTCGTCGAGTCCCTGCCGTTCGTTTTCCTCGGGATTGTCCTCTCGATCGCCGTCCAGGTCTGGTTGCCGGAGGGCATGCTGCTCCGTCGCCTGCCTCGGAGCCCGATGCTGCGGAGGCTGCTTCTCTCGCTCCTGGGAATGCTGCTGCCGGTTTGCGAGTGCGGTAATGTTCCGCTGGCCCGGGGTCTGGTGGTCAAGGGCCTCACGGTTGCGGAATCGATGACATTCCTGTTTGCGGCCCCCATCCTGAACCCCGTGACCATCGTCACCACCGCCCAGGCGTTTGGCTGGGACAACGGCATCCTGGTCTCCCGTGTCCTGGGCGGCTTTTTCATCGCCAATCTTGTCGGTTGGATCTACAGCCGGCATCCGCGTCCCCAGGACCTGCTGACCGCCCGGTTCCAGGAAACCTGTACGGTGGCAGACCACCACGACGGCGCCACCGGGCGGGTGAGGCGCAGCGTGCAGATGTTCTCGCAGGAGACGCGCGCAATGATGCCTGCCCTGTTTGTTGGTGCGGGCATGGCGGGGCTGATCCAGGTTGCCGTTTCCCGCGAAGTGCTGGTCGCTTTGGGCAGCAATCCCGTCTGGTCCGTCCTGGCGTTGATGTTGCTGGCCTTCGTCGTTGCGATCTGCTCAAACGTGGATGCCTTCTTTATCCTGTCGTTCGGGGCAACCTTCATGCCGGGAGGCATCGTGGCTTTCCTCGTCTTCGGGCCCATGATCGACGTAAAAATGCTCGCCCTGATGCGCACCACGTTTACCGCGAAAACCCTCCTTCAGCTCAGCCTGCTTGTGGCACTTTGCGCCGCGGTCCTCGGATTGGCGGTCAACTATGGTCATTAGGCGGCTCGTGAGCCGGTGGCAGGGCGTGGTCCTGAGCCTGATCGGCCTTACGGCGACGATCTGGCTGGGCCTGTCAGGGCAGCTTGCCTTGTATATCCATCCACGGTATTTCGTGTTCACGGTGGTCATGGCCGTCATCGCAGGAGTGCTCGCCCTGGCAGCCTTCGCCTTTGCTCCCACCGCCCAAGACGAGCACGAGCACGGCAATGAACCCGGTTCCCGGTGGGGCTGGCTATGGCCGCTCGGGAGCGTGCTGACCATGGTCGCCGCCGTCGTCGCCCTACTGATCCTGCCGCCGTCGACCCTTACCACTGCCACTGTTGCACAGCGGGACCTTAACGGCTCAGCATCCGCCCTCACCCTGAAAGCACCCGCACTGCCCGGCAAGGGAGACTACTCCGCATTCACGGTGAGGGACTGGGCATCGCTGCTTCGGTCCGGCGCGAAGCAGGACTTTTTTGCCGACAAGACTGCCACCGTGACCGGCTTCGTCAGTGCGGACAAGACAGATCCGAACGTTTTCTTCGTGACCCGTTTTGTGGTGACCTGCTGCGCTGTCGATGCCCAGCCGATTGGCGTTCCCGTCTACCACCCCGGGTGGCAAAACGAATACAAAACCGACAGCTGGGTCACAGTCACCAGCAGCTTTCGCGCCAACCCCAACGCGGCCAGTCGCGAGGCAATCGTCCTGATACCGGACTCCATCCAGTCCACCACACAACCGGCGCAGCCCTATGTCTACTAAGCGCCGTCCCGTCTCAGCCAAACGGGCTGCAGCGATTGCTGCCGCCGCCGAGCTGCTGGCAGGACGACGTTTCGCTCGACGCCTCTACGGCACCATCGCGATCCTTGCCGTCCTCGCGGGCGGGTTGACGGTCGCGAACCTTTCGAAGCTGCCGCACCCCAACTCCACCCCGGCCCTGGCCCGCTCCGCCACACCGGCGGCCTTTGACCTGTACAGCCTGGAGAGGGACACCGGCAAAGACAACAAAGGGCTGAAGAAGCCGGACACTATCCTCGGCACAAGCGTGTCCGGCGGGGACCAGGGAACTGTCATCGTCAGCGCCCCCCGCATCCAGGAGTATGCCGCCCTTCCCTCCGCCCTCGCCGTCGTCACCCTCAACGATGACAACACCAGCTCGCTCGAAATCGTCCCCCTCACGGGCGGCCCGCCAATCCTTGTTCCATTGCCAAGCCTGGGAACAGTGGCGAACCTCCATGCAGCAGGATCCAAGCACCTCATAGGCTTCACCTTCACCGCTTCTTCGGGCACCGGCCAGTACTGGAAAACACTCTTCGTGTACGACGTCGACAATCCGTCCTCGGCTCCGCGGGCCGTCCAAGGGATCAACGGTCCGGTTTCGGCCGCGGACTGGCGCTTTGTCCCGGGTGCGGCCACCTTGGTGGCGCAGACCGATGACCAGTCCATGTTCCTCATTGACACGCTGGACTCCGGCAAACTGTCGCCCCTCGGCGCGCACGCCGGGATCCTTGGATTCGTCCCCGGCAGCAACGAACTCGCCGTGGCCGACCCAGGGCTGAAAAAGGGCGTAGACCCGCCTCGATATTCGGCCATCAACCTCGTCACCGGAACCTCCACACCGCTCACCCTCCCCGGCGCTTTCGTACCCGATGCCGCGAACGGGGTCACCACCACCGCGAGCCAGCCCATGGTCCTCGATGCTTCCGGCCACTACATGCAGGTAGCGAGAAAGTACGACGGCGGAAAGGAGGCCTCCGTCGTCAACGTCACCGACAAGAACGGCTCGCGCCAGCTCTACCGGCCTGCCGCGGCCTGGTCACGCATCCTTGACACCTGCATCTCTCCGGCCGGCGACTACCTCGCCGTCGAAACAGCAGCACCGCAATACACGGGAGACCAATATCCCGTCCTCCCCGAACCGACTCCTATCCGGACCGACCTGGTGGACTTGAAGTCAGGCACCGTCCTGAAAAGCGTTCCTGGGTTCTTGCCCAGCTGGTGCGGTTGACAGAGACCCGTTCAGCCCGCTGAGTCTCCCCGCCTTTGGCCGGGCAGCGCCTCGGGTATCCGCGGAAATACGGGGATTTCGGACTGCGATGCCAGCCAAAAGTGTTCAAAAGTGGGGAAACCACGACGGCGGCCTGCGCACGGCACTAAGGCGACTGCCGCCGTCGGGCGCCCAGGCCGAAAAGCCAAGTGGCAGCCACCGTTGCCAGATAACCGGCGATGACAATCAGGGAGACCCCGGCCCAGAAGTAGTTGGTGGTGCTGCTTTCCGGCCCGAAACCGCTCGCAATTCCCATCAGCGAGTACACCGCAACAGTCGCGGCCGCGACGCCGGCCAGGGTCGAGAGCGAAAGCCACAAACGCGACGATGCCCAGTGTTCCCCGCGCCAGTCCTGGACGTTCCAGCGCTTTCCCGTGCGTAGCACCAACCAGCCGGCCGGAAGCATGACCGCTCCAACCACCAGGAAGGCGGCGACGACGTCGGCAGGCCGGTGCCACTGGTTGATCAGCGTGGACACCCCGGCCGCCACCGCGAATGTGCCACCGAGGAACCCCGCCAGGGGCCGCCAGCGCGGCGACACCACCAGGAACACCGCGGCAGCCGCCGAGGCCGCCAAGGTGGTGTGACCGGAGGGCAGCGAGTTTAGCTCGATGGTCTGGACACCGCGGAACGGCCTGTTCGGAAACCAGTCCTTGAGGAGCTGGGTGGCCAGGTTTGCCGCGACACAAGCGGCCACCGCGATCCCGGCTGACTTCCAGCGGCGGCGCAATATCGTGACAAAAAGAACGACGACGGCGGCGATCGCCACCGAGATGACCGGCAACCAATCGAGGAACTGGGTGGTGGCCCGTTCGGTGGGACCGTTGATGGTCGCGGCTTCAACGAGGGCGGATTCGTCGATGTACTGTCCCGTGGTGGTGCGCACGAAAAAATAGTAGGTGGCAATGAATGCGGCCATGCAGGCCAGGGTTGCGAGCACAAAAAGGATGCCCATCCCAGCGCCCGCCCAGCGCCTGGTAGCGGTCCCGCGTGTGGCCTGCAGTCGGCTTGTCTTAGGAGAACTCATTGCTTTCAGGGTGCCATATTTGCCTGCGAGGATCACTTTTGCTCGGCGAGGAGTTCCTCATAGAGCGCCAAGTGTTCGGCGACCATCCGCTCGGCGCTGAAGTAGTTTTCCGCGGCACGGCGGCACTCTCCGCGATCGAGCGTCGCGGCGGCGATGACCGCCTCGGCCAGCTCCGGGGGACTGGAACGGAGATAGCCCGTGACACCCTCGGCAACGATCTCCGGGGCGGATCCCCGGAATGTTGCCACCACCGGAGTCCCAACGGCGAGGGACTCGATCATCGCCATCCCGAAGGGTTCATCCCACTGAAGGGGATTCAACAGGGCCACGGAGCCGCCCAGGAGGACGAACTTGTCCGCAGCGTTCAGCTCGCCGAGGTATTCGACGTCGGGCCCCAACAGCGGTGCGATGACCGCGGCGTAGTACTCATGTTCTTCCGCGCTGTACATCTTGGCCGCGATTCGCAGGGGAACCTGGGCGAGGCGGGCGGTCTCTATTGCTTCCGGCAGGCCCTTGCCGGGGTGCATCCGGCCGAGGAAACTGGCGTAGCCGCCGTCGCCGGCTCCGAGCGGGACCGACTGCGTGTCTATCCCGTGGTGGATGACCTTCCGTATCTTGATTCCGGGGGCAGTGTCAGCTTGATGGTGCGAGATGGCAATGATCGCGGTGTCGGTGGCCATGGCCTGGTAAATGTCGTGGTTTTCGGCCGAAAAGGGGAGATGGGCGGTAGCGACGATGGGCGTTCCCTTCGGCCGGTGCCTGTAGAGAGGTCCCGCCAGGGTGTTGTCGTGGATGAGGTCGACGTCGTCCATCGCCGCGAATGCGTACACGCTGTGGCGGAGTTCGTCTGTCCCGTTCCCTATCCTCGAGCCGTCGGCAATCGGCGGGCCGGGGACCTTGGCCACTGGACATGTGCTTCCCGATGCCGCCGCCAGAAGCACATCATGGCCGGCGGCAGCCAGGCCCCGAGCGAGGATATCGATGATCGACTCAGTGCCGCCGTATGCAGGAGGCGGCACGGGAATCCAAGGCGGGGCAACCAGTCCGATGCGCACCTAGTTCCCCCACCCCGGTCCGGCGGTGGCGTGGTGGACGTCCAGGAGATCGGATAGCGGTTTGCGGGCTTCGCGGTGCAGCGCGATGTTCTCGGGCAGTTCCGTGACATGTGTTTCCCTGTTGACCACCTCCACTGAGATCCGGGAGCCTGCGAGCGGGATGTTCCCCATTTTGATGTCGCCGAAGCCTTCGGGAATCACCGGCGCCAGCCAAAGGCCGCCGTGGGTGAGGCAAGGATCGAAGCGCAGCAATACCCTCAGCAAGTGAACCGGTGTGGCTGCGGCCCAGGCCTGCGGCGAACATGACGAAGGGTAGGGGACGGGCGTCCCGTAGGTTTTCCTGTCCAGGCCGCAGAACAATTCCGGTAGCCGCCCACCGAACGCCTCGGCGGCGTCCAGGATGCCGGTGATGAGCCGCTGCGACTCCTTGACGAAGCCGTAGCGCATCAATCCGCCGGCTATGAGTGCGTTGTCATGCGGCCACACCGAGCCGTTGTGATAGCTCGCCGGGTTGTAGGCCGCCATATCCGAAGCCAGCGTCCGGACGCCCCAGCCCGTGAACATGGTGTCCGACATCAGCCGCTCCGCGACTAACGGAGCCTTGTCGTCGTCGACGATTCCGCTCCAAAGGCAGTGGCCCATATTGGACGCGCATGCGTCTACCGGCCGTTTCTCGCGATCGAGGGCGATGGCGAAATAGCCGCGTTCAGGGAGCCAGAATTTCTCGTTGAAAAGTCGCTTGAGCTCGGCTGCCCGAGCGCCCCACACCGCGGCCAGCTTCAGATCGCCGTCCTCTTGGGCCATCAAGGCCCGGCTGAGATAGGCGGTGTAGACATAACCCTGGACTTCACATAGGGCAATCGGCGGCTCTGCCAATGTGCCGTCGGCGAAGTTGATGCCGTCCCACGAATCCTTCCAGCCTTGATTGAGGAGGCCATGATCCGTGGCCCGCGAGTACTCAACGAAGCCATCACCGTCGGCGTCTCCGTAGTCGCGGATCCAGTCCAGGGCGCGGTCCACCGCTGGCAGAAGGGACGCAGAGACCTCCGAATGGAATCCCCAACGGGTGAGCTCCCCGGCGAGCGTGACGAACAACGGCGTGGCGTCCACTGAACCGTAATAGGCACTCCCACCGCCAAGTGCAAGGCCCGTGGTGGCACCTAGACGCACTTCGTGCAGGATCCGGCCCGGCTCCTCCTCGCTGAGCGGGTTGACGGTCCGGCCCTGATGGTCGGCCAGGGTTTTGAGGGTTCCCAGCGCCAGCGAAGGATCCAGCGGAAGTGTCATGAAGGAAGTCAGGAGCGAGTCCCGGCCGAACAGGGCCATGAACCAAGGCGATCCTGCAGCCACCACCGTCCGCCCGGGATGATCGGGATCGAAGATCCTGAGGGAGCCGAGGTCAGCCCTGCTCTGCACCAACGCTTTCTCGAAGGCCTTGTTGGCAAGTTCGGTCGTGGGAACCTTGCCATGCCACTCCTGCAGCCTTTCCTCCGGAACATCGTAAGGGCGCTGGTTGCCCCAAACCTGGGCGTCCGCCTCGGGCCCGACCCCCTCGATGCGTGGCGTGGCCGTCACACCCGTCGACCAATGGCCTTGCGGCTCAAGAGTGAAGTCATAGCTGATGACATCACCGTCAACCGCGCCATTCGGAGCGTCGACGGTGACAAGGACGTGCCGCCCCTGCCGCTGGGACTCAAGGACCAACGAACCGTCGCCACCCCGCGTCAAGTGCACGCTCTCGTGGCGTGCCCGGCCCTCCTTCACTTCGAAGATGTCGGCAAAGTCCGCATTGACCGTGAGTGAAACCGTGGCGCGGGCGGGCTTGCTGGAAAAATTCCTGACCGTAATCTCTTCGTGCACTCCGCCGAACAGGCTCCGCCGGCGTTCAATCAGCAGATGGCTGTCTGCCAACCCATCGGTGCGTGACGCTCGGCCGATAAAATCGGCGCGATAGGGCTCCGGGACAGGAGAACCCAAGGCCTCGATCGGGTGACCGTTCACCGCGAGCGCCCAATTCGAAACGAACCGCGTGTCACGGAAGAACATCCCGTGCGGGCGCCGTTGGTTCATATCGCCGTTGGCCGCAGAGACGCAAAACGATGTTCCTGCCAGCAGCGTCACGGCACCTGCGCCGGCCGAACCTGCAAGGTTCTCGGCATTCCAACCTGTCATCAATGGGCTCCAAAGCTAGGGACGGGGGAATGGGGCAGCTTGTTTCAGCGTATTCGCCGAGTCTTCGGAAGTGAACCCTCCTGCAGATATGGCGGGTTGTGGGTGGACGCTCGCTCGGATATGGCGGGTTTTGGGTGGCTAGTTGGGGACATATGTGAGCCGGCGTCGGGCCAAGCGCCCCTATATGTGAGCGGGCGTCGGGCCAAACGCCCCTATATGTGAGCGGGCGTTGGGGAGGGTGAGGGGCGCGTAACACGAATGTGACGCTTGACACGTGTTAGGTGATAGATTTACGCTACCTAACACGTGTTAGGAAGGAATGAGACATGCCAGGAAGCAATGGGAAGCTGCGTGAGATCTCACGGAGGACAGCCCTGGGCGCCTTGGGTGCGGGAATTGTCGGAGCAACTGTGGCGTCGTGGCCGCGGTTGACCGGCATGGACATCCCGGGCCGCGGGGACAACAGCCTCAGCATCGCCATCTTGGGAACCGCAGCGGACGCAGCCGCCCGCCAGCGGGTCATTGATGCGTTCGCGAAGGTGCACCCGGAAATCAAGGTGAAGGTCCAGGCCATCCAGGCCGCGGACTGGAAGGACTTTTTTACCAAGATCCTCACCATGGTGGCAGCGGGAACACCACCGGATGTGGTTTACGTAGCCACCGAAGGCGCCCAGCTCTTCGCCGAGAAACTGGCGCACCCCTTGGACGAGTACCTGCGCCGCGACGCCGCGGACATGAAGGAGTACTTCGCGGACGTGCACCCGAGCCTCGTGGAAGCGTTCATGTACAAGGGCAGCCTGTTCCAGCTTCCCATCGACTGGAACGCCGCCAACATGTACTACAACACCGCGGCCCTGCAGCAAGCCGGAATCGAGCGTCCCGCGGATAACTGGACCCAGGTCGATTTCCGCAACACCTTGGCTGCCATGCGGAAAGCCAGGCCGCAGGACTTCACCCCGTACTACTGGACCAACAGGCTCTTCGGCGGCGTAGTGCCCTGGCTCTATGCCAACGACACCAGCTTCCTCAAGGAGTCCAAGTCCACCGGCGGCGAATGGCTCTGGGACAGCTTCTACGCCCAGGATCCTTCGCGCGGATTGCGCTCCGGCGGCTACCAGTGGCTTGAACCCAACGCTGATGACCCGAAGGTGTACGAGTCGTTCGACTACCTCCGCGGCCTCGTCAAGGATGGCCTCGGCGTCCGGCCCGAAGAAGGCGGCGGAAATTCACTTGTCGGGCTGTTCGCCTCCAACAGGATCGGCATGACCCCCGCCGGCGGCTACTGGGTGGAAGGCCTCCACGAAGCAGGAATGAAGGAAGACGACTTCGACGTCCAGTTCTTCCCGCGCTGGCGCACCCAGCGGCACCAGTTCGGCACAGCCGGCTACGCCATCATGAAGACCGCCAAGGACAAGGACGCGGCCTGGGAGTGGCTCAAGTTCGCCTCCAGCCTGGAAGCCATGCGCTTGGTCTTCCCGACGCCGAACACCACCCCCGCGCGCCGTTCCATGGTCAACGAGCAGTTGTACGCCGGACGCGGCCCCAAGCACTGGAAAGTCTTTTACGACACCCTGGACAAATTCCCCACCACCGGTCCCATTCCGGCACCGCCCCAGCAGGCCGCCGTCGAGACCGCACTGATGAAGAACGTATCCCTGGCCGTCAGCGGTGACGAGCGCCAGCTCAAGCAGGCCCTCGACTCCATGCAACGCGACCTTGAGATCGCCTTGAGGAGGCAGGCATGAGCACGGCAACAACGGGCATGTCCACCAATCGCCGGAACAGAACCGGCACCAAGGGCCAACAGACAACCACCGGGAAACAGCGTCAGCGCTGGCTGCCCTGGGCGTTCCTGGCCCCCACCATCCTGGGCATGGGGCTGTTCACGCTCGTGCCGATCGTGGCGTCCGTCGTCCTCGCGTTCTTCCGCTGGGACATTATTTCCGCACCAAGCTTCGTCGGGTTCGACAACTTCGCCGAAGTGGTCCAGGACCCCACGGTCCGGGTGTCGTTCCTGAACACGACCATGTTCGTGGTGGTCGCCGTGGCGTTGCAGCTCGGCCTCGCGTTGGCGCTGGCGATCATGGTGCAGGAGAAACTTCCGGCCTGGCTTCGCGTCTTCTTCCGCAGTGCCTTCTTCTTCCCGCTGATCCTGTCTGCGGCATCGGTGTCCATCTTCATGCGCTACCTGTTCAACGAACAATTCGGCGTGGTCAACTGGCTCTTATCCTTCGTCGGCATCCCAGCCGTCCCGTGGCTGACGACGCCGGCCGGTTCTGCCTCCGTCGTAATCCTCGTCTACGTGTGGCAGAACTTCGGGTTCTCGTTCCTGCTGTTCATCGGCGGCCTGGCGTCCATCCCCACCGAAACGTACGAGGCTGCGTCGATCGACGGCGCCACGGGCTGGCGCAAACACCTCCACGTGACGCTGCCCCTGCTGAGCCCCACCACCTTGGTTGCTTCGGTCATGGCGATCATCAACGCCCTGCAAGTGTTCGACCAGCCCTACGTCCTCACCCGCGGCGGCCCCGGCGACTCCACGCGCACCGCGGTGATGGTGATCTTCGAGTCGGCATTCCAGCGCCTCGAGTTCGGGCAGGCCTCGGCGATCGGCGTCATCCTCACGCTGATCATCATGGCCATCACCGCCGCCCAGTTCCGGCTCAGCAAACGATTCGTCTTCTACCAGTAAGGCCCGCCATGACTACAACCTCAACCCAGCGCGCCGCCGTCGATCGCTTGGCTCCCCAAAAGCCCGCGCCCCGCAAGAAGCGGAACTGGAGCATGGCGGGACGAATCGTGCTGCTCCTGATCGCGTCCGTCCTCATTCTCGGTCCGGTGCTGTGGACACTGTCCACGTCGCTGCGGCCACCGGCGGAATCGTTCCAGTTGCCGCCGTCGTTCCTGCCGCTCCACCCCGATTTCTCGTCCTATGACCAGGTCTTCAAGCAACTCAACATCATGCTTCTGGTCCTCAACAGCGCCCTCGTGACGGGGCTGATCGCCGTCGGGCAGATGTTCACGGCGGCGCTCGCCGGCTACGCGTTCGCGAACCTCAGGTTCCGGGGCCGCGGGGCGCTGTTCTCGATTGTCCTGGCCACCATGATGGTCCCGGCGCAGGTGACGATCGTTCCGGTCTTCATGCTGATCCGCGGCATCGGTTTGTCCGATACGCTCCTCGCGCTGATCCTTCCGGCAATCCCGACGGCGTTCGGCACCTTCCTGATGCGCCAGTACTTCCTGGGGCTGCCCAGTGATTTGGGCGAGGCCGCCGCGATCGACGGCGCCTCGCCGTGGCGCACGTTCCGTTCCGTGTATGCGCCGCTGGCGATGCCGGGTATGGCGATCGTAGGCATCCTGGCCTTCAACTACCACTGGAACGAGTTCTTCCGACCCCTCATCCTGACCATCTCGGAGCAGAACTTCACGCTCCCGCTGGGCCTGGTGTCTCTGCAAGGCAACCTCGGCACGGGCAGCATCTCCGTGGTGCTGGCAGGCGTGATCCTCTCCATGATTCCCGCCCTGGTGGTGTTCATGTTCGGCCAGCGCGCCTTGCGTGACGGACTCACCGCCGGCACAGGCAAATAGCTTCTACTTCCCCGAAAGGATTTCGATGACGGACCTCATATCCTCCACCCCTGCACTTGCAGCGGCGGCCACCCACCCGGACCCGGCGTTCCCGCGCTTCCACCCCCGCCCTGCGCAAGGCTGGATCAACGACCCCAACGGCATCAGCTACATCAACGGCCGCTACCACGTGTTCTTCCAGTTCAACCCGGAATCGGCCCGGCACCACCGGATCCACTGGGGGCACGTCAGCTCTCCGGACCTGGTCCACTGGGACGAGCACCCGGTCGCGCTCCGCCCGGAGGACGGCGGGCCGGATGAGTTCGGTTGCTGGACCGGCGTGGTGACCGACGACGGCGGCGTCCCCACCGCTGCGTACTCGGGCGTGCGGGGCGACGGCGGGCACTCGCAAGTGGTGATTTCCCGGGGCTCCGCGGACCTGGTGACGTGGGAACAGGATGGCCACATTGCCGCTTCCATGCCGGGCGATGGCCTGGTCACGGCTGTGCGCGACCCTTTCATCTTCCACTTCAACGGCAAGCGCTACGCCATGCAGGGCGCGGGGCTGGCCAATGGACATGCTGCTTTGCTGCTTTACACGGTGGAGGACATGTCCGCCTGGAAGTACCAAGGCATTTGGCTGACCACCGAAAACCCCGTGGCGGCCACGCACACTCCCGCCGAAATCTGGGAATGCCCGCAACTGGTACAGGTGCCTGCAGAGCGGGTGCCTGCCGACGGGGTGGCCGCCGACGGGGTGGCCGCCGACGGGATGCCTGCCGAGGGGGCTGACACCTGGGTCATGATGTTTTCCCTGTGGCTCTCCGGTGACGACCATGAGCACGCCAACGGAGTGGGCCACTTGATCGGCTCGCTCGCCGAGGACCCGTCCACGGGGCTGCCCGTGTTCGTCCCGCGTTCCGGCGGCAGGTCCGACCTTGGCCGGGACTTCTATGCTCCCCAGATTGTTCAGCTGGATTCTGCGTCCGGGGCGGGGTCGACGCCGCGGGCCCTGCTGTGGGGATGGGCCAACGAAGGCCCGGGCCGTGATGGACGACGTGGCCGCTCGCAAGACGAGATCGACGCCGCAGGCTGGGCGGGCGTATTAACCCACCCGCGCTTCCTCTCGGTTGAGGACGGTGCATTGGTGGTTGCTCCTGCCCCAGAGATCGAGGCGTATCGGGGTCCCGTGCTTGCGGGCGGGGCGTCCGGGTCCGTTGTGTTGCCGCCGTTTGCCGAGGCTGTTGTGAAGGCTGGGACTGTCGGTGGAACCGGTGAGGTTCGGCTGGTCCTTGCCTCCGGCACTGAGCAGCAAGTCGTGTTTGCGGGGGCATTGTCCGAGGGCGAGGAACTCCGAATCTTCATTGATGCTTCCCTAGTGGAGGTGTATCGGAAGGGATCGGTGGCCACGACACTCCGTGCCTACCCTGCCTTGGGCGAGGAATGGATCCTTGAGCTTCCCCAAGGCGCGGCGGCGGACGTCTGGGAACTGAAGCTGCCCGAATAGGCGGCAGGCCGCCGTCGTGGTTTCCCCAGGTTTGACCACTTTTGGCCGGTGTCGCAGTCCGGGATCCCTGTATTTCCGCGGATTCCCGGGCGGCGGTCCGGCCAAAAGTGGGGAGATTCAGCGGGCGGGAACGGGCCCGGTGGATTCACGGACCACCAGTCGGCAGGGAACCATGGTTTCCAAGCCGGCGTCGGCCTCCAAATCGACTCCCGCTCCGGGCCGCTGGGCCGGGTCCTCAATCTGTTCCAGCAACATGCTCATCGCGGCAGCGCCCATTTCCCGCAGGGGGAGGGCCATGGTGGTCAGCGCGGGAACCATGGTGCCCGCGATGCGTGACTCGTCGTCGTAACCAATGATCGAGAGGTCCCGCGGTACGGCAAGGCCCAGACGCGCCGCAGCCAGGGCGACACCGACGGCGAGACGGTCGTTGGCGCACGCAATCGCCGTCGGCCGCTCGCTGGCGGAGAGCAGTCCCATGGCGCCATGGAAACCGTCGTTGATGTCCCAACCGGCCGTGAACACGCGGTCTTCGCGCACGGGGATGGCGGCCTTGGCCATCGCTTCCCGATGCCCCGCGATGCGCAAGGGCACAGCCGGTGAGGTGGCGGCGCCGGCAAGGAACGCGATATCGCGATGGCCCAGCTGCAGCAAGTGCTCGGTGGCTTCCCGACCGCCGGAAACTTCGTCCGGGATCACGTGGTGCAGCTGCGGGGTGGGACTGTTGTCGAAGCAGTTGGCCAGCACCGAGGGGACCCGCAGCATGCCCTGGGGCACGTCGAGCGGCTTCAAACCAACCGTGACGTACATCAGCCCGTCCACTTGCCGGTCCAAAAGGGTCTCGACGGCGCTCTCGTCGCGGGAGGCGTCGCGCTCGGTGTCCATGACCACCGTGACAAAGCCGTGGGCGCGGGCGACGTCGTCGGCGCCACCGATGATATTGCCATCGAACGGGCTCACCACCACCTCGTCCGACACGATGCCGATCACGCGCGTGCGCTGGTTCCGCAGGCTCAAGGCGATGGGGTTGGGGGAGTAGTTGAGGTCCGCGGCGGCCTGCCGGATACGGTCCTGGCTTTCCTTGGCCACGTTGCCGTCTCCCCGGCCGTTGAGCACCAGCGACACCGCACTCCGCGAGACGCCCGCCCGTTTGGCGACGTCGAGTGCTGTGGCCTTGCGCTGCATGCGGGCTCCTCCGGCTGTGGTTCCGTGTCTTGCTGCATTCTACCTAACGCGTGTGAGGGGTGGCCCGCGCCGTGTTCCCCAGCCCAACGCCCGCTCACATATACCCCCTTCCAGCCGAACCCTCGCTCACATATACCCCCTTCCGGCCCGACGCCCGCTCACATATACACCCTTCCGGCCGAACCCTCGCTCACATATACACCCTTCCAGCCGAACCCTGACGCCCCACCGGGGTATCGTTGGGCGTGCCGGGCAGTACCGGTGATTCTGATCTGTGGGGGTGGGTCCGATTTTTTCCTTGCGCAAAATAGCGACGATCGTGCTGACAGCGGCCGTGGCGTTGAGTCTCAACGCCTGCGTGTTCGATGTATCTGCCGCCAGGCCGCTGGCCCAAGCGAGGACGTCCTCCGCCCCACCGATCTCCAAGCCATCCGCGACACCCGGCACGGGCAGCAGCACCCAAATGCGCGTCCAATCGTCGCAGGAGCTGCAGGCGTTGCTCGGCAACCTCCGTGCTCCCGACGGCCTGATGTCGCGGCTCGTCGATGAGGCGGCGATTCAGGACATGCAGGATTCGATGGCAGTCGGACGCGCCGACATGACTACCGATCCCGCCAATGCCGGGACCTCCTGAAGGCAGGAGAGTTGGTCGACTACAGAATCCCGACCGCGGCCGCTGTGCTGGGGCCCCAGGCGAATATGTCCGTCATCATGGCGTCATCCGACGACTCCGGCTATTTCTGGCAGAGCATGTACAGCATCGACAAAGTTCTCGGATATTGCACCGAGGTGACTATTAGCTCGGGGAATCAAAACGTGCACTCGTCCCTGACACGGTTGAATATGGATCTTCACGGCTCGAAGTCGTTCACCTACGTCACCACTATCACCGGTTCCGGGTCGCCGATCCATGTGCTTCGTATGGTCACCATGAGCGGAAACCTGTTCGTCACGGGCGTCCACCCGCTGCCGGATGCGCGGCCCACGGACGCGGTCATACGGGAGCTCAGCAGTTACGTCAATGCGATCGTTGACCATGCCGGCGATCCCGTGCCCACTCTTCCTGCCACGAAACAGCCGCCACAAACAGGCAACTCGGCCTAGCCGCCGCCCCACCCAGCCCGCCGGCCGCCCCACCCCAGCGGCGCCCCACGCTACAGTGAAGCCATGCCTCCGTTCCCCACCCTCGACGAGCTCCTTGCCACCGCCAAAGTGGTGAGCCTGCCGATGCGGGTCAAGTTCCGGGGCATCACCGAGCGCGAGACCCTCCTGTTCCGTGGACCGGCCGGTTGGGGCGAATTTTGTCCGTTCCCCGAGTATGGCGACGCCGAGGCTTCCCGCTGGCTCGCCGCCGCCGTCGAAGCCGCATGGCAGGGTTTTCCGCCGCAGCTGAGGGACACCATTCCCGTCAACGCCACCGTCCCCGCCGTACCTGCCGCCCGGGTGCCCGAGGTCCTGGAGCGCTTCGGCCGCGTGGACGCCGTCAAGGTCAAGGTCGCCGAGCGCGGGCAGGAACTGGCCGACGACGTCGCGCGCGTCACCGCAGTCAGGGACGCCCTGCCGGACGCCGCGATCCGTGTGGACGCGAACGCAGGCTGGGACGTGCCGCAGGCGGTTGAGGCACTCGGGCGACTGTCCGCCGTCGGGCTCGAATACGCCGAACAGCCCGTGCCGCACATCGACGGCCTCGCCGAAGTCCGCCGACGGCTCGCCCAGCAGCGAACCCCGGTGCTGATCGCCGCCGACGAATCCGTGCGCAAGGAAGACGACCCCCTCAAGGTGGCCCGGGCGGGCGCGGCTGACCTGATCGTGGTCAAGGTGGCGCCGCTTGGGGGAGTGCGGCGCGCGCTGGACATCGTGGCGCAAGCCGGGCTTCCCGCCGTCGTGAGCTCGGCGCTGGACACCTCGGTGGGAATCCGCGCGGGGCTCGCGCTCGCCGCCGCACTGCCCGAGCTGCCGTACGCGTGCGGGCTGGGGACCGTGCGGCTGTTCGCCTCGGACATAACGCAGGATCCGTTAGTGCCCGACGACGGCGCCATCCGCGTCCGCGAAGCCGTCGCCGACGAGGGGCTGCTGGAGCAGTACGCGGCTCCCGCAGAACGTCGCGATTGGTGGCTGGACCGGCTCCGCCGCGTGCACGCCTTGCTGCATGCATAGATTCCTGTGAAAATGCTGGGAATTCACTGCAACTTAACCTGAGTGTCCTCTCGGATTCCGATAGCGCTGCAAGGGTAGGGAAATCACTCAATCCCCGGAGGTATTTCCCATGTCTGAATCAACCGCGCGCAGGTTCGGCTTGCTCCCCATGCTCGGCCATACGAAGGGCAAGCGCAGCCCCGTGACGTGCGCCCTGAAGTGCGACAACGCTTGCTCGGGCGAGGTTTGCAACACGAGCTCCAACGCCTACTTCCGCGACATCGCTTCCGCAGCTGTGTCCCGCCGCGCCGCCCTGGGCTTCGGCGCCGTGGGCGCGCTCGCCGTCGTACTGGGCGGAAACCTGTCCGGCAACATTCCCGAAGCCGGCGGCGTTGGCTTGTCCGAGGCGGCAAAGACGGGCTTCGACAAGGCCAAGCTCAAGTTCACGCCGATCAAGCCGGTCGACTACACGGTTGACGCGTTCACCGTGCCGGACGGTTTCGCGTGGCAGCCGATCATCCGTTGGGGCGATCCGCTCTTTGCCGACTCGCCGGCCTTCGAGCTGAACGGCCAGACCGCGGCGGCGCAGGCCCGCCAGTTCGGCTACAACAACGACTACACGGACATCCTGCCCATCCCGGATTCCAAGGACCGACGTGCCGTACTCTTCACCAACCACGAGTACACCAACGAGAACATCATGTTCCCGGCCACTTTGGCGGCTGCGGAGGCCCGCGCGATCGGGCGTGCCGCACACGGGCTCACGGTTGTTGAACTCGAGCGCAAGAACAAGAACAAGCCGTGGAACTACGTCAAGGGCGCGCCGCGCAACCGTCGGTTCCTGACCGACACCACCTACGAGCTCACCGGTCCCGCCGCGGGCACGGACCTCGTCAAGACCATCGACGATCCGTCCGGTCGGAAGATCAAGGGCACCCTGGGCAACTGCTCCGGCGGCACCACTCCCTGGGGCACCATCCTCTCCGGCGAGGAAAACTTCAACGGCTACTTCGTGGCTCCCGGCACCTCGGCGGGCGACAAGCGCTACGGCCTTACTTCCAAGGCCACCGCACGCAAGTGGGAGCTGGACGAGCAGCGATTCGACACCCGTAATGCCGGATATGCCAACGAAACCAACCGCTTCGGCTGGATCGTGGAAGTCGACCCGTTCGACCCCTCCTCCACACCCAAGAAGCACTCCGCCATGGGCCGCTTCAAGCACGAAGGCGCCAACGTGATTGTCGCCGCGTCCGGCCATGTAGTGGCGTACATGGGCGACGACGAGCGCTTCGACTACCTCTACAAGTTCGTCTCCAAGGGCAAGTACATGGCCGGAGACTCGGCTGCGGCCCGCCGGAACAACATGAACCTTCTTTCCGAAGGCGACCTCTACGTCGCCAAGTTCACCGGAGACTCTCCCGCGGCCGAGATCGACGGAACCGGAAAACTCCCGTCCGACGGCGCGTTCGACGGTTCCGGCGAGTGGCTTCCCTTGGTGGTCGACGGCGCTTCCGCAGTTCCGGGGATGTCCGTGCCCGAGGTCCTGGTCTTCACTCGCCTCGCCGCGGACAAGGTCGGCCCCACCAAGATGGACCGCTGCGAAGACGTCGAGCCGAACCTGGCGACCGGCAAGGTCTACGTGGTCTGCACGAACAACTCGGACCGAGGCAAGCCCGGCAAGGAAGGCGCCACCGAGGTCAACCCGCGCACGCTCAACCGGGACGGCCACATTGTGGAAATCACCGAAACCGGCGACCAGACCTCCACGCGCTTCAACTGGACCCTCCTGATGGTTTGCGGCGATCCTGCCAAGAACTCCTCCACATACTTCTCCGGCTTCCCGGCCGACAAGGTCTCGCCCATCTCCTGCCCGGACAACGTGGCCTTCGACTCGGCAGGCAACATGTGGATCGCAACTGACGGCGCGCCGTCGTCCATCGGGTATGCGGACGGCCTCTTCAAGGTCACCCCCGACGGCAGCGAGCGCGGCAAGGTGGAGCAGTTCCTCGCCGTACCGCGCGACGCCGAGACCTGTGGACCGATCGTGCACGACGACGAGCGGACAGTATTCGTCGCGGTGCAGCACCCGGGCGAGGAAGGTTCCTTCGACGCTCCGCACTCGTACTTCCCGGACTACGTGGGCGCCGGAACCGCCCCGGCCGCAGGCCAGGTTCGCGCCCCGCGTCCGTCGATCGTGCAGGTGTTCCGCAAGGACGGCTAAGGCTTCCTTCCGACGCTCGCTCACGTATGTGGGCCTTTCGGGAAACGCTCGCTCACTTTCTTCAAGAGAGTGAGCGGGCGTATGGGGTTTTGGCCCCATAGGCGAGCGGGCGTTCGAAAGGAGGCGCCGCTAATAGACTGGTGCGGTGACTTCGCAAGGCTCCCTGAGCTCCCTCGCCGCTGCCCGGATCGCCGTCAAGGCGTTGCTCGACGGCGGTGTGCGGCACGTGGTGGTCTCTCCCGGTTCGCGCTCGGCGCCGATGGCGTACGCGCTGGCCGAGGCCGAAGCGGCCGGGAAGGTCAGGCTCCTCGTCCGGATCGACGAACGCTCTGCCGGTTTCACGGCCCTGGGCTTGGCGCTCTCGACAGGCGCTCCGGCGGCCGTCCTCACCACCTCAGGCACCGCCGTCGGGAATCTCTTGCCCGCGGTCATGGAGGCCAACCACGCCGCCGTGCCGCTCGTGGTCCTTTCGGCCGATCGCCCGGCCGAGCTGCACGGTACCGGCGCCAACCAAACCACCATCCAACTGGACCTCTTCGGCGAACATGTGCGCTTCGCCGTCGACATCGCCGCTGGCAGCAACCCGAAGAGGGCCGTCGAGACTGCCATCTACGCGGCGACCGGCGCCCTTGAGAACACGCCTCCCGGGCCGGTTCAGCTCAACCTGGCGTTCCGCGAGCCGCTGGTTCCGGAACCCGGCGAGGCCCTTCCCACCACCAGGGGCCGTGGAGTTTTCCACTACGACTCCGGCCCACAGCCACTGAGCATGTCCCCAGCTCCTGCCGAACTGACGGAACGACGGACGGTGGTTTTGGCGGGGCACGACGCCGGTCCGGTCGCCGAGGCGTTTGCCCGCGCCCACGGCCTTCCGTTGCTGGCCGAGCCGTCGTCCAACGCGCGTTTCGGGCCCAATGCGGTGGGGCCGTACCGCCTCATGCTGGACAACTTCGGGCGCGGCTCTGCGCTGCCGATCGAGCGGGTGGTGGTCTTCGGTCGGCCTACGCTGTCCAGGCCCGTCGCCGCCCTCCTGGCCCGCGGAGACCTTCGCACCGCCATCTACGAGCCCGTTCCTGTGGCCTGGTACGAACACGGCCGCCGCGGCGAGGAGCGCTTTGATTCGCTGACTGACTTGGCGGCGTTCGCAGGCCGGGGCTCGGCCGAGTGGCTCGACGCGTGGCTCCTGGCCGGTGCCGCGGCCCAACACGCGCTCGACGGCGTCCTCGGGGCCGAGCAGGCAGCCAACGGACCTGCCGTGGGAGCCACCGTCTGGAAACACGCCCGAGGGCAGTTGGTCCTGGGCTCTTCCAACGGCATCCGCGACGTCGACCTCGCCGGGCAGCCCAGCTCCGAGCCCATCGCCACGGTGTTCGCGAACCGCGGCCTCGCCGGCATCGACGGCACCATCTCAACGGCTACTGGAATCGCCCTCGGCGCAGGCCGCGAAACCACCCTCCTCCTGGGTGACATCACCTTCCTGCACGACGCCGGGGGCCTGTTCCTCGGAGCCGGCGAACCCGGACCGGACCTGCGCATCGTGGTCCTCAACGACGCCGGCGGGGGCATTTTCGGCCTCCTGGAACACGGCAAGGTGGAGGACGACGGCGGTTACGGCACCGCCGTCGAGCGACTCTTCGGCACACCTCACAGCGTGGACATTTCCGCGCTGGCCGCGGCATACGGCGTCGGGCACACTTCGGTGCGTACGACGGCGGAGCTCGCCATGGCGCTTGCCGCGCCTTTGAAGGGGCGCAGCATCGTGGAGGTACGCACGGACCGTTCAGGGTTGCGTCCCTTGCACGCGCGCATCAAGGCGGAAGTTGCTTCGGCAGTGTCCCAGGTGCTGCTCGGGGCGTAGGCATTCGGCGCTGCGGGCAGTTCCTTGCGCAACGCAAAATGCCCTGCGCAGCTGGAATTCCAGCCGCGCAGGGCATTTTGCGTATCGGGCAGCGCCAGGACCTACAGCACGCGGCTGAGGAATTCCTTGGTGCGGGCGTGCTGGGGGTTGGCGATGATTTCGCGGGGGTCTCCGGATTCCACCACCACGCCTCCGTCCATGAAGGTCAGGCGGTCGCCGACCTCGCGGGCAAAGCCGATCTCGTGGGTCACCACGATCATGGTCATGCCGGACTTGGCCAGATCCTTCATCACGTTCAGCACATCGCCCACGAGCTCGGGGTCGAGGGCGGACGTCGGCTCGTCGAAGAGCATCAGCTCCGGTTCCATGGCCAGGGCCCGGGCGATCGCGACGCGTTGCTGCTGGCCGCCGGAAAGCTGTGCCGGGTAGTGGTTGGCCCGGTCGGCCAGGCCCACCCGATCCAACAATTCGAGGGCTGCCTTCTTGGCATCGCTCTTGGATTTGCCCTTGACCTGCACGGGAGCTTCCATGACGTTGTACAGGGCGGTCTTGTGCGGGAACAGGTTGAAGCGCTGGAAGACCATGCCGATTTCCCGGCGTTGCGCGGCGATTTCCCTGACCTTCAGGTCGTGGAGGCGGCCGTTGACTTCGCGGTAGCCGATCAGCTGGTCGCCGACGGAGATGCGGCCGGCGCTGATGGTTTCAAGCAGGTTCACGCAGCGGAGCATCGTGGACTTGCCGGAACCGGACGGGCCGATGACAACGGACACTTCGCCCTGGTTGACCGTCAAGTCGATGCCGCGGAGCACGTGGTGGGGACCGAAGTACTTGTGGAGGCCTTCGATCCGCACCAGCGGTTTCTGGGTGGTGATCGTCATTTTGCCTCCTCCTCGGGGAATTCCATCTTCAAGGACGGCTCTGCTTCGGCACTTGGTGCCACTGCTGCGGCGGCTTTTGCGGCTGCAGGATTGATGAGGGCTGGAGCCTGGTTGGTATCCACGCCCTTGCCGTAATACTTCTCGATGTAGTGCTGACCCACCATGAGGAGACTGGTGACCAGAAGGTACCAGAAAGCAGCAATGATCAGGAGAGGGATGGGGAGGTAGATCCGATTGGCCAGGGCGTTGGTCGCGAAGGTCAGATCGAGCGTGAACGGCACGGCCAATACCAGGGAGGTGGTCTTGAGCATACCGATGGTCTCATTGCCCGTGGGCGGGACGATGATGCGCATGGCTTGGGGCAGGACGATCCGCCACATGATCTTGCCCTTGCCCATTCCGAGGGCTTCGGCGGCTTCGGTCTGGCCCTTATCCACGGATTTCAGACCGGCCCGGAAGATCTCCGCAAGATACGCGGATTCGTTCAACCCCAAGCCCAGGATGGCCGGGATGAGGCCGTGGGTCGGGTCCGAGAGCGCGTAGCTCACAAGCTGAGGGCCAAAAGGAATCCCGAGGGAAATTGTCGGATAGAGAACCGTGACAAGCCCCCAGAAGAGCAGCTGTGTGTAGACCGGGGTGCCGCGGAAAAACCAGACCCAGAGCCAGCTTGTGTAGCGAAGGACCGGGTTGTCCGATTGGCGCATGACAGCCAACAGGATGGCCAAGACAATCGCCAGAACCATCGAGGCGACAGTCAGGAACAGCGTCCAGCCGACACCTTGGACAACCTTGACGTCCAGGATGTATGTCCCGACTACGTCCCAACGGAAGTTGGGGTTCGTGATCGCGCTCTGCACCATGAGGATCACGGCGCCAACGATGATGACGGCGCTGATCCAGCGGCCAGGATGCCTGACCGGCACCGCATCGTTCAGCACTGGCGCTGCGTGGCCTGGTTGATGATGATCCATCTGTGCACCTGATTTGTTATCGGTGGCGGGAATACTCAAGACTTGACCGCCGGGTTGACCTCGGACTTGGTGATGGCGCCTTCGGCGTTGCCCCAGCCACTGAGGATCTTCTTGTATGAACCGTCAGACATGAGCTTGGTCAGCGTCTTCTGGATGACATCGGCGAGGGCGGTGTCCGACTTGGCAACGGCGATGCCCTGGGGAGCAGCGTCGTAAACGTCGCCGAGCCGCTCAAGCTGGCCGTTCGTCTGGGTCAGGGCGTAACCGATGATGGGGGAGTCTGCTGCCATGGCGTCGATGCTGCCGTTGACGAGCCGGGTGGTGACGTCGGTCTGGTTCTTGAGCGTGACGATGTTGATCGGCTGCTTGCCGTCAGCTGCGCACTTCTTGTTGCGGCCGGAGAGGTCCGGGTCTTCCTGGACGGTGCCGGTCTGCACGCCGATGGACTTGCCGCAGACGTCATCCAGGGAGAACTTCTTCGGGTTGCCCTTCTGCACGGCCCAGGCGGTGCCGGCGTTGAAGTAGCTGACCATGTTGACGGCGCCGAGACGCTCGGGGTTGATGGTGAAGGACGAGATGCCCAGATCGTACTTCGGGCCGAGGGCGGGGAGGATGCCCGTGAATTCGGCGGTCTGCACCTGGACCTTCAGGCCGAGGGTGGCGCCGATCGCCTTGGCGATGTCGACGTCGTAGCCGACCGGGGTCTGTCCGTCCGGTCCGAGGAATTCCGCAGGAGCGTAGCTCGTATCCGAGCCAACGGTCAGCGTGCCCTTGGACTTGATGGCCGCGGGGACCATTGCGGCCAGGGTGTCGTCCTTGGCGATGGTGCTGGGGTCAAAGCTTGCATTGGCACTGCCGGAAGGCGAGGCGGCGCTCGACGGGCCCGCCTCCGAGGCGTTGGTGCAGGCAGTCAGTGCCAGGGCGCCGATTGCGATGATTGTTGCAGCCTTGAGCGTCGAACTGACCGGAAGCGAACGGAATTTCTGCATTTTCTTACCTTTTGTTGCAGTGGATGCGAAACTAATCGGTTCATAGTGTAGCGCCGAACATGAGATGTGCGTCACAGAAAACTAAGTTTTACTATTGGATAACCTACCAAGTAAAAAATCAAGACCCCCAACGGGGCTATTGTCTCGCATCCCAGACATCCGCGGGGGTAGCTTTGGAACGGAATCCTCGGGTTTGGACTCTTAGCTGCTGATGCCCAGCGACTCGAGCATCGGCCGGAATTTGGCCCAGGTCTCGGCCAGTTCGGCGTCGGGAACGGAGCCTTCAACGATCCCGCAGCCCGCATACAGGCGCACGGTCGTAGGACTCTCGATGATTGCGCCGCGCAGTGCAATGCCCCACTCGCCGTTGCCCGCGGCGTCGAGCCACCCGACCGGGCCGGCGTACGGTCCGCGGTCCATGTGCTCAAGCTCCCGGATCAGTTCCCCGGCCACCAAGGTAGGCGTGCCACACACGGCGGCCGTGGGGTGAAGCGCGTTGATCAGGGCCAAGCACGTAGGGACATGTCCCTCGATATCGGCAAGCTCGGCCTTCACGTCCGATGCCAGATGCCACACATTGGGCAGTTCCAGGATGAACGGTTCGCTGTGGGCATTCATAGCTTCGGAAAAGGGTGCGAGCTGGGTGGTCAGTGATTGGATGGCGATCTCGTGCTCGTGCCGTTGTTTCTCGGAACCGGCCAGCACCCGTTCGGCGTATTCCATGGGGGAACCGTCCACGCCCTCGGCGTCGCGGCGGTCGAGCGTCCCGGCAAGGACCCGCGCTTGCGCAGTGCGGCCCTCCACCTGGATGAGCATTTCCGGCGTCGCTCCCACCAAGCCGTCGACGCCGTAGGTCCAGCATTCTCGGTAACGGCTGGCCAGCTGCCGCAGCACTTTGGCGGCGTTGACGCCGTCGGGCAGCGTCACCATGACGTCGCGGGCGAGCACGAGCTTCTCCAGCTTCCCGGTCCGGATTTCCGCCACGCCCTCGGCCACGGCCTGCTTCCAGGCGGTTTCGCTCAGCGAGCCGCTCTCCAGCGTGACCTTCCCGTCCAGGTGCCCGACGCCGGAGCCTCCCGCCGCCGTAAGCTCACCGTCCTCTGACTCGCGTTCCTCTGACCCGCGTTCGTCTGACTCGCGTTCCGTGGGGCTGAGCCAGCCTGCCAGGGCGGCGAGGGCGCCCGCTTCGGTGAGTTCGACGTCGTCGAGCGTCAACTGGGTGAGCCACGACTTCCCATCCCGGATCCCCACAACAATTTCCGGAAGGATCAAGCGTGATTCAAAGGCGGATGTCTTGGAGAAGGCAAAGGAGCCAAAGGCCACAGGGCCGGTGCCGGGGATTTCAAGGGGGTCCGTGACGTCCGCCTCGATGACCAGATGGCGCCACCAGATATCGGCCTCGAGAAAGCGATCGGGCCCGGAAGCGGTGAATCGCGCGAGTTCGCCGAAGCCCACCAGTCCGTTCTCGCGGCGGGACCAGCACAGGACATCGTCCCTGACCAGAAATGACGGCAGTCCCCCGGAGGATGAATCAACATCGAGGGGGACTGTCAAGGTGCGGAGCGTACTCGTCATGATGGAACAACATTACTCCCGCGGGCAATGGGAGCCGTGCGGACCGGTGTGCCCCGAAAGTTCTTCCCATATTTGTCTGAGACAATTGCAGGGTGAACCGAGCATCCTTGGAAAAGCGTCCGGACGAAGTTGCGACGATGTTTGACGATGTCGCCCCCAAATACGACGTCGTCAACGATGTCCTGTCCTTGGGGCAGACCCGGCGTTGGCGCCGGGTTGTCGTGGACGCGATGGATGTTCGGGTGGGCCAAAGGGTCCTGGACCTAGCTGCCGGGACCGGCACGTCCAGCGAACCGTACGCCGACGCCGGAGTGGACGTTGTGGCCTGCGACTTCTCACTCGGGATGCTGAAGGTCGGCAAACGCCGTCGTCCGGACATCGACTTCGTGGCCGGGGACGCCACCAAGCTGCCCTTCGCGGACAACTCCTTCGACGCGTGCACAATTTCCTTCGGCCTGCGCAACGTCAACGAACCGCACAAGGCCCTCGCAGAGATGTTCCGTGTCACCAAGCCGGGCGGACGCCTGGTCATCGCCGAATTCTCGGCCCCCGTGGTGCCCCTCTGGCGGACCATGTACACCGAATACCTCATGCGCGCACTGCCCGCCATCGCAACCAAGGTCTCCTCGAACCCGGACGCCTACGTGTACCTCGCCGAGTCCATCCGCGCTTGGCCGGACCAGGACCATCTGGCCGCGTGGCTGCAGGAAGCCGGCTGGACCGACGTCACCTACCGCAACCTGAGCGGCGGTATCGTAGCGGTGCACCGCGCCCAGAAGCCCGGTGCCGAACACCGGGAAAGCGTTCCCGTGGCCAAGCTGCGCCGCCAGATCAAGCCGCGCCGCCAATCCGGCGATCAGTCCCGCTAACCGGCCTATTAACAAGGACGCTGTGAACGTACTGATAGTCGGCGCAGGGCCAGCCGGGTCCACCGCCGCGTACTACCTTGCCCAGGCGGGCATTTCCGTGACGGTTCTGGAAAAAACCGCCTTCCCGCGCGAGAAGGTCTGCGGCGACGGCCTCACTCCCCGCGCCGTCCGCGAAATCCAGAAGCTTGGCCTCCCGCACGCCGAGGATGAGGGTTGGCGCCGCAACAAAGGCCTCAGGCTCATCGCCGGCGGCCGCACCATTGAATTGCCGTGGCCCGAGGTCGCCGATTTTCCCACGTACGGACTCATCCGGACGCGCCTCGGATTCGACGAAGAGCTGGCGCGGCACGCCCAGTCGGCGGGCGCCGTCGTACTTGAACGCCACAGCGTCACCGAAGCACTGCGCGACGACGCCGGGCGGGTGATCGGCGCCCGCGCCGCGTTGCTCGACGAGTCCGGACGCAAGACGGGCGAAACGCGCGACTTCCATGCCGACGTCGTGCTCGCCGCAGACGGCAACTCGACACGGACCGCCGTTTCGCTCGGCATGCACAAGCGCGACGACCGCCCGCTCGGCGTCGCCGTCCGCACCTACTTCACCTCGCCCCGGCACAACGACGACTGGATGGAAGGCTGGCTCGAGCTCCCCGGCAAGTCCGGCAAGCCGCTGCCCGGCTACGGTTGGGTGTTCGGCGTCGGCGACGGCACGTCCAACGTCGGCCTCGGAATCCTGAACTCCTCCAAGGAATTCGGCAAGCTCGACTACAAACAGGTCTTGCGCGAATGGACCGCCGGCATGCCGTCCGAATGGGGCTTCACACCCGAAAACCAGGTGGGGGAGATCCGCGGCGCCGCACTGCCGATGGGCTTCAACCGCACCCCGCACTACTCGCCCGGGCTCATGCTCCTGGGCGACGCCGGCGGCATGGTTTCACCGTTCAACGGCGAGGGCATTTCCTACGCCATGGAGTCCGCCCGCTTCGCGGCCGAGTTCATTATCGACGCGTCCTCGCGTTCCCGTTCAGCCGGATGGGGTTCCGGGACGGAGGCTTCCAGGGCCGCCGACGCGCACCTTTCGCGCTACGCGGACTACGTGCGGGACCAATGGGGTTCTCACTTCACCTTGGGCCGCGTCTTTGCTGCCCTCATCGGCAAGCCCGCGGTCATGAAACTCGCGCTGCGGACAGGCATGCCCATCCCGGTGCTGATGCGCTTCGTGGTGCGGATGCTCGCCAACCTCACGGATGCGTCCGCCAAGGGTTTCGAGGACCGCGCCATCCGCGTCCTCGAAATGCTGGTCCCGGCCACCTCCAACACCACATCCACCGCCGCTTCCACCCGCGTCGGCACCGAATCAACGCTTTCCTCCGCGAAAAGTTAGGGTTAACCCGTGACTCACTCTGCCGAACACAGTTGGACGCATGCCGGGCACGGCTTGCCGGACGCTGTCGAACCCGCTCCCACCACTACCGCGATCGCTACTGGCCTGCAGCTTCCGGCCGGTTTCGCGGCGATCGCCAAGGACGTGGAACTGGGTCCTGCCATCACCACCAACCTTGCCCGCGTGGAAAAGAAGCTCCGCGAAGCTATTGCCAACTCGGACCCCCTGGCTGACGCAACGTCGCGTCACCTGGTGGAAGCCGGCGGCAAACGCATCCGCCCGCTGTTGACCCTCCTGTGCGCCCACCTCGGTGACGCCTCCCGTCCGGAAGTGGTCCAGGCCGCCGTCGTGGTTGAACTGACCCACCTCGCGACGCTCTATCACGACGACGTGATGGACTCCGCACCCTTCCGCCGTGGCGCCCCCACGGCCCACGAAGTCTGGGGCAACTCAGTGGCGATCCTCACAGGTGACCTGATCTTCGCGCGTGCCTCGATCCTGGTGTCCGAACTCGGTTCGCGTGCCTTGGGAATCCAGGCCCGCACCTTCGAACGCCTGTGCCTCGGGCAGTTGCACGAAACCGTGGGCCCGCGTGAAGGCGAGGACGCGGTGGAGCACTACCTCTCCGTCATCGCCGACAAGACCGGTTCCCTCGTTGCCGCTTCGGGCCAGCTCGGTGCCATCTTCGCCGGTGCCGACGAAGCCTTCGAGGATGTACTGGTGGAATACGGCGAAAAGGTGGGCGTGGCCTTCCAGCTGGCCGACGACGTCATCGACGTCACCGGAGTCAAGGTCAAATCCGGCAAGTCCCCGGGCACGGATCTCCGCGAAGGCGTACCCACTCTGCCTGTGCTCCTGCTCCGCAAGGCCGCCGACAATGGTGACGAGTCCGCCGTCGAACTCTTGAAGCTGGTGGACGGCGATTTGTCCTCCGACGAAGCCCTGGCCCGGGCCGTCGCCGGGCTGCGCGAGCATCCTGTCACCGCCGAATCCTGGGTGATCGCGCGGCAGTGGTCCGCGGAAGCCATTGAAGCTTTGAAGCCGCTCCCCGAGGGTGTGGTCAAGGAGTCGCTGACAAACTTCGCCCACGCCGTGGTGGAGCGCGCCAGCTAGCTGGGACCACCCCCGTAGCCAGTCGGGCGGGGGCGGCCGTAAATGCAATGGCCCCGGTTCCTTGCAACGCTACGAGTCTCGCGTTGCAACGAACCGGGACCATAATCTCCGTTCGCATCAGACTCACCGGAGGCATTTAGTGAATCCGGTTACAGCCTATGACAACTTTGTCACGGGTGCAACTTTCTCGGTCAAAGAGTTTTTCGGAGTTTGTCGGGACTTCTGCGGCGTAAATTCCCCACCTTTGATGGCCTCTTGGACCCCGAGGCCTGGATTCTCGGCGTCGGAATTCCGGCAGCTCGCTCAAAGCCGGGGAGTTTCGGCGGTGGCACGCTTATCCACATAGCGAAGCTTTCACCTTTCGGTGTCAACGCCACGCTGCTGGAGTGGCTCTATGGACCTCGTTGGCTTCCTGAATTACGCAGGCACCGCTGCGAGAACCTCCACGGTGAAGGAGGCTGGCTTCTCCGACCGTGCCATCCGGGCAGCGGTTGCCCGAGGCGAGGTCGCGCGGCGGCGCCGGGGTGTGCTGGCCTTGCCCGTCGCCCACGAAGACATCGTCGCAGCCCTCAGCGCGAACGGACTGCTCACCTGCGCATCCGGAGCCCGGCACCACGGAATCTGGGTCTTACACGAACCCAGGACCCTCCATTTGCTGTGCAGGCACGGCAATGCCAAGGATTTTGTAGTCCACCGTGAGTCAGTTTTGGAGACTCGGCACATCCGTCCTGTGGCCAGCCTGACAGACACGCTGCTGCATTCGCTCCGGTGCCTGCCTGAAATTGAGGCTGCCATCATGGTGGAAAGTGCTCTCCTCCAAGGCCGGACCAATCTTGATTACCTCCGTGAGAGGCTACCCGGCAACCGGAACGGGGTGGCCCGAAAGGTGCTCTCGCTTGTCGACGGTTCGGCCGATTCTCCAATTGAGGTTGTGGCGCGGATACTTTTCCGGCAAGCAGGGATCCGTACCGAGACGCAGGTCGAATTGCCCGGAATAGGCATTGTGGATTTCTTGCTGGAGGGCAGGCTGATCGTGGAGGTGGACGGGGAGAGCCACCTGCAGCCTCGGCAAGTCAAGAAGGATCGGCGACGCAATAACGCAGGAACTGTGAAAGGTTTTCTGGTTCTTAGATACGACTATTCGCAGATTGTGTATCAGCCAGAAACGGTGCTTGCCGAGGTTCTCCAGGCCCTACGCCAAAAAAGCCGCTGAAACTCCCCGGTTTTGGCTAGTCGCAGGCCAGACCCACAGAAGAATAGCCCCGGAAACAAGGGGGAGGGGAGCTAAATACAACCCAAAGGTGGGGAGAAAGCTCCGCCCTCCGCCATAAGCCCCCAGCAAAGCCCTAGTCTTCGTCGCTGAAAGCCCAGTCGAACATGTCGAACACGAATTCGGAGAACGTGCCTTCTTCGGATTTCCACTGGCCGCGGGCGTTGTTCCGACGCCAGACGATGGGATCCGGGACGCCGAGGTCGCCTACGCGGAAGCCCCAGGTGAACTGCTCATCCTCGTCCTCCAGGAACATGAGGAAGCCTTCGTCGTCCACTTCGAGCTCTTCCGGGTCCCAGAAGTAGTGGTAGGCCTCCATGAGGTCCTCGCAGCCACCGAGCGCGAGGTAGAACTCGCGAAGCACCATGGGAATGGTGAACGAGTGGGCTGACAGTGCTTCGTCCAGCTCGGAGGCGGACAGCCCATCTTCTTCCTGCCATTCGTCCTCGAGATACTTCGGTACAAGCGCGCGGAACTTCTCGAGGAACATGTCAGTCATGCTCCCATCCTAGCTAATCCCGGCCGCGTGAATCGGCGCCCGGGGAGACCCCGGCGCGGTGCCATCCCCGGACCGCCAAGGGCACCCGCCAACCCCAACGCCAAGCCATTACCCGGAAGGCGAAAACCCAGGCGGCAACCAGGGCCGCTGCAAGTCCGTTGAAGGTCCCGATGTTCCAGAGCAAGGCCGTCAGCGCGGCTCCCGTGAAGGCCGGCAGGGCGTAGAGATCCCGGGCATTGAAGAGGGTGGGAATTTCATTCGCCGTGATGTCCCGGAGCAAGCCGCCGCCCGCGGCCGTGGTGACGCCCAGGAGGATTGCGGCCACCGGATTCATCCCTGCGGCCAGTGCCTTGAGCGTGCCCGTAATGCAGAACAGGGCCAGCCCGCCGGCGTCGAACAGGGTCAAAAGGGACGTGAAGCGCTGGATGCTCGAAAACAGGAAGTACACCAGGATCGCGGCCAACAGGGGCGGCACCAGGTATACCGGGTTGGTGAACGCCGCGGGCGGGCCGGCGTTGATGATGATGTCGCGGATGACACCGCCGCCCAAGGCCACGAGCGAAGCCAAGAGAACTGAGCCGATGATGTCGAACTGCTTCCTGGCCGCGAGCAAGGATCCGGACACGGCGAAAAAGAAGACGCCGGCCAGATCCAGCCATACCAGCGCAAGGTCAAAAGTGAACAAATGCAGCTCCGTTCTCCGTTCACAGACGGGCGATCATGCTCGCCCAACGTTACGCTTGCACGCATGAACAGCCCCGTCTTGATCGCGTGCGCCCACGGAACCCGGAACGTCGAAGGGCAAGCCGCTATCCGCCAGGTCATGGCGGAGATCGAGGCCTTGCGGCCCGGCTTGACCGTCGTTGAGGCCTACGTGGACGTCCAGGAACCGGAGTTGTCCGGCGTGGTGGCCGGCCTCCCGGAAGGCACGCCCGCCGTCGTCGTTCCCTTGCTGCTCAGTACGGGCTACCACGTCAAGGTGGACATCCCGAAGGCGATCAAGTCCCGTCCGGAGGTGTCCGCGGCTCCGCCGCTGGGGCCGGATCCGCGGCTTGCGGAGCTGCTCGCCGCACGGTTGCGCGATTCGGGCCTAGGCGACGACGACGGCGTCCTGCTGGCCGCCGCGGGCTCGTCGTTGCCGGACGGTTCCGTCGATTCGGAAGAGCAGGCGCGCCAGCTCGCCGAGCTGCTGCCGAACAAGGTTCGCGTCGCCTATGGCGCCAGTGCCGAGCCGAACGTGCCCGACGGCGTCGCGGCCTTGCGCACGGAACTTACCGCCGGGGGGCTGGGCAGAGTGGTGGTGTCCTCGTACCTGCTGGCCACGGGCTACTTCCACGACCAGCTGTCCAAGGCCGGGGCCGACGTCGTGACGGCACCGCTGCTGCCCTCTCCGGTCCTCGCGGAGATCGCCCTGGAGCGCTACGACGCGGTGGTTGGTGCCAGCTCCTGAGCGGGTTTTTCGAATGCACAGCACGGCCGGGTGAACAAGGCCCGACGGCGGTTCGTGACGAAATGTTTCCCTAGGTGACTCTTCGTTTCTGCGTCGTTGTTGGAGAAATCTGGCCAGCCCTACAGTCGATGCATGACTGATACAGCTCTAGCCGGAGCGTCTGCGGACGAGGCTGCACCCAAGCGCCCGGCCCGCACCGCACGTCCTGCCGCGAAACCCCACGGCCAGTGGAAGGTTGACGGCACCGCGCCGCTCAACGCCAACGAAACCTGGAAGCAGGAAGACAGCGGGCTGAACGTCCGTGAGCGTATCGAGTCTGTCTACTCCAAGCACGGCTTCGACTCGATCGATGGCACGGACCTCCACGGCCGTTTCCGCTGGTGGGGCCTGTACACCCAGCGCAAGCCCGGGATCGACGGCGGCAAGACCGCCACGCTTGAGCCGCACGAGCTCGAGGACAAGTACTTCATGCTCCGCGTGAGGATCGACGGCGGTGCCCTCACCACCGAGCAGCTGCGCGTCATCGGCCAGATCTCCGTGGACTTTGCCCGCGGCAGCGCCGACCTGACCGACCGCCAGAACATCCAGCTGCACTGGATCCGTGTTGAGGACGTGCCGGAGATCTGGCGCCGCCTCGAATCCGTCGGCCTGTCCACCACCGAGGCTTGCGGCGACGTGCCGCGTGTCATCCTTGGTTCCCCGGTTGCCGGCATCGCCAAGGACGAGATCATCGATCCCACTCCGCTGATCAACGAACTTGCGGAGCGCTTCATCGGCGACCCGGAACTCGCCAACCTGCCGCGCAAGTACAAGACCGCCATCACCGGCCACCCCTCGCAGGACGTTGTCCACGAAATCAACGACTTCGGCCTGGTCGGCATGGTCCACCCCGAACTCGGCGTCGGCTACGACCTCTGGGTGGGCGGCGCGCTCTCCACCAACCCGATGCTCGCCAAGCGGCTCGGCGCGTTCGTGAAGCCCGAAGAAGCCGCCGAAGTGTGGCTCGGCGTCACCAGCATCTTCCGCGACTACGGTTACCGCCGCATGCGCACCAAGGCTCGCCTGAAGTTCCTCATGGCCGACTGGGGGCCGGAGAAGTTCCGCCAGATCCTCGAGGACGAGTACCTCGGCTTCAAGCTTTCCGACGGGCCCGCAGCACCGAAGCCTTCAACTCCCGGCGACCACGTCGGCATCCACGAGCAGAAGGACGGCAAGTTCTTCATCGGTGCCACGCCCTTGGCCGGACGCCTCTCGGGCGGCCAACTCGTGAAGCTCGCGGACACCCTGGAAGCCCGCGGCTCGTTCCGCCTCCGCACCACCCCGCACCAGAAGATCGTCGTGCTGGATGTCGCCAAGGAGCAGGTTGAGCCGCTCGTGGCTGAACTGGACACCCTGGGCCTCTCCGCCCGCCCGTCCGTCTTCCGCCGCGGCACCATCGCCTGCACCGGTATCGAGTTCTGCAAGCTCGCCATCGTCGAAACCAAGGTCACGGCGGCCACCGCCGTCGCCGAGCTGGAACGCCGCCTGGCCGACCTCGCGGACAGCGGTCAGTTGCCGCAAGCACTGTCCCTGCACATCAACGGCTGCCCCAACTCCTGCGCCCGCATCCAGACCGCGGACATCGGGCTCAAGGGCATGATGTTGCCAACGCCCGACGGCGACCCCACCCCGGGTTTCCAGGTTCACTTGGGCGGCGGGCTGGCTTCGTCCAGCCGCGAAGAAGCAGGCCTCGGACGCACCGTGCGCGGCCTCAAGGTCTACGTCGAGGACCTGCCCGATTACGTCGAGCGGGTAGTCCGGAAGTTCGTGGCCGACCGCGCCGAAGGCCAGACCTTCGCCGAATGGGCACACTCCGCAGATGAAGGAGATCTCCAGTGACCACCACCACCTCCCTCCGCTCCCACGACGAACTCAAGGCCCTGGCCGAATCCGGTGCCGCGGAGCTCGGCTGGAACGCGCCCGCCCGTGACGTCATTGCCTGGGTGGCCCGCAACTTCGAACTGCCCGCCGTCGCCGTGGCCTGCTCCATGGCCGACGCCGTGCTGCCGGCCCTCGTCGCGGACCAGTTTCCCGGCGTCGACGTCCTCTTCCTGGAGACTGGCTACCACTTCCCGGAGACCCACGCCACGAGGGACGAAGTCGCCGCGAACCTGCGGGTGAACATCGTGGATGTGCTTCCCGAGAACACCGTGGAGCAGCAGGACCGCCTTCTTGGCAAGGACCTGTTTGCCCGCGACGCCGCCCAGTGCTGTGCGCTCCGCAAGGTCCAGCCCTTGCGCCGCACGCTCGCCGGCTACGAAGTCTGGTTCACCGGTGTCCGCCGCGACGAGGCTCCCACCCGGACCAACACTCCGCTGGTCACGTGGGACGAGGCCAACGGCCTGGTCAAGGTCAACCCGATGGCCGACTGGAGCTTTGACCAGTTGGTCCAGTACTCCGAAGACAACATCCTTCCCGTCAACCCCCTCCTGAGCCAGGGCTACCCGTCCATCGGATGCCAGCCCTGCACCAGGAAAGTGGCCCCGGGAGCGGACCCCCGCTCGGGCCGCTGGGCAGGAACCGACAAGACAGAATGCGGACTACACGTATGAGTACCCAAATCACCAACGAGGACCTGGAGTTGTCTGTGCTGGAAACCGACGCTGCTGAGACGCCGACTGCCGCCCAGGGAGTGGCATCGGGCCTGTCGGAGCCGCGCGGCGAAGGGGCGGGGGCGGCAGTCGGCGTCGAAACCTCTGAGCGTCTTTCCTCACTCGACACTCTCGAGTCCGAGGCCATCCACATCATCCGTGAGGTTGTCGCCGAGTTCGAGAAGCCAGCGTTGCTGTTCTCCGGCGGCAAGGACTCCGTGGTGATGCTGCACCTGGCCACGAAGGCGTTCTGGCCTGGCAAGGTGCCGTTCCCCGTGTTGCATGTGGACACGGGACACAACTTCCCCGAGGTCATCGACTTCCGTGACCGCACGGTGGAGCGCCTGGGCCTGAAGCTTGTGGTCGGCTCGGTGCAGGAGTTCATCGACCGTGGCGAACTTGCCGAGCGTGCCGACGGTACCCGCAACCCGCTGCAGACCGTGCCGCTGCTGGATGCGATCCAGCGGAACAAGTTCGACGCCGTTTTCGGTGGCGGCCGCCGCGACGAGGACAAGGCCCGTGCCAAGGAACGCATCCTGAGCCTGCGCGACGAGTTCGGCCAGTGGGACCCCCGCAACCAGCGCCCCGAATTGTGGAACCTGTACAACGGCCGCCACACCGTGGGCCAGCACGTCCGCGCGTTCCCCATCAGCAACTGGACCGAGCTGGACGTGTGGCGCTACATCGAGCGCGAAGGCATTGAGCTGCCCGGCCTGTACTACGCCCACGAGCGCGAGGTTTACGAACGCGACGGCATGTGGCGTGCGGTCGGCGAGGTTTCCATGCCGAAACCCCATGAGGAAGTCGTGACGAAGCTCGTGCGCTACCGCACTGTGGGCGACATGTCCTGCACCGGCGCCGTTCTTTCCGACGCCCGCACGGTTGCCGACGTCGTTGTCGAAGTCGCCGCATCCACCCTCACCGAACGTGGCGCTACCCGTGCAGATGACCGCATCTCCGAGGCAGCCATGGAAGACCGCAAGAAGGACGGCTACTTCTAATGAGCACTGAGACTTCACTCCTGGAGACTGGCCTGCGCGAATCTACTCTGTTCCGCTTCGCCACGGCTGGATCCGTCGACGACGGCAAGTCCACCCTGGTGGGCCGCCTGTTGCACGATTCCAAGGCGATCCTTGCCGACCAACTCGACGCCGTGGCCCGCACCTCAGCGGACCGTGGCTTCGGCGGAGCCGGTGCCACCGGCAGCCAGGCGATCGACCTCGCCCTCCTGACCGACGGCCTTCGCGCCGAGCGGGAACAGGGCATCACCATCGATGTCGCCTACCGCTACTTCGCCACCGACCGCCGCAGCTTCATCCTCGCGGACTGCCCCGGCCACGTGCAGTACACCAAGAACACGGTGACGGGCGCGTCCACTGCGGACGCCGTCGTCGTACTCATTGACGCCCGCAAGGGAGTCCTGGAGCAGACCCGCCGGCACCTGTCGGTGCTGCAGTTGCTCCGCGTGGCGCACGTGATCGTCGCTGTGAACAAGATCGACCTCGTGGAGTTCAGCGAGTCGGTCTTCCGCGAGATCGAGACGGACGTGCAGAAGGTTGCCCGCGAGCTTGGCTTGGGCCGCGATGGCATTGCAGACGTCGCCGTCATCCCGGTATCGGCGCTCGACGGGGACAACGTCGTGGACCGCTCGGACCGTACCCCTTGGTACAGCGGGCCGGCCCTGCTCGAGGTGCTGGAAACCCTTCCGGCCGCCGACGAGCTCGAAAGCCACCTGGAGAGCTTCCGCTTCCCGGTCCAGCTGGTAATCCGCCCGCAGGGCGCGCTGGCTCCCGACGCCGTCGCCGCAGGGCTCGACGTCGGGGCGTACCGCGACTACCGTGCCTACGCCGGCCAAATCACCGAAGGGACCGTGAAGCTCGGCGACAAAGTCACCGTCCTGAGCCCGGGCCACGAGCCCCGGATCACCACCGTGACAGGGATCGACTTCGCCGGCAGCGAGCTGGCCGAGGCCACTGCTCCGCAGTCCGTGGCGATCCGCCTGGCCGATGAAATCGACATCGCCCGTGGTGACACCATTGCCGCCGCCGGGACCGTGCGCGAGAGTTCGGCCGATCTGTACGCGGCGCTGTGCTGGCTTTCGCCCAAGCCGCTGCGCGAAGGTGCCAAGGTCCTCGTGAAGCACGGTACCCGTACCGTCCAGGCGCTCGTCCGCAATGTGACGGGCAAGCTGGATCTGGCCACGTTCAATGTGGAGGCTGCCTCCAGCCTTGAGCTGAACGACATCGGCAACGCCCAGCTTCGACTGGCCGCGCCCTTGCCGTTGGAGAACTACCTCCACCACCGCCGGACGGGTGCGTTCCTGGTGATCGACCCCGTGGACGGCAACACCCTGGCCGCCGGCCTGGTGAAGGACCACCCGGGCGACCACGAGGACGAACGTTACGTCATCTGACGTTCTTGGCTACTGGAACCGCAGCTTGTTTCCCAAACCCCGCCTTCAAGGCCCGGGATGGGAAACAAGCTGCGGTTTTTTGTGCTGGAGACGCCCCAATTGTGACGCCGCGTGAACGTGCGTGACCCCGGGTTTCCGGGTCATTGAACGGCAAATATGACAGTCCCTATGGTGAATCCATGACCTCATCGGATTGGTCCTTGCTTGCCCTCCCGGGGCGATGTCGCAGGGCCTGACAAACGCCCTGCCCCTTCCGCAACGCATCCCAAGGATTCCCCCATGTCAAACACCCCAGAACCCACGCCGCCCGCCTCGAACCCGGGAACCACGCGCATCGTCGCCGGCGAGACCAACAAGCCCAAGCGCCGCCGCACGCTCGAGATCGGCATCGCCGTCGGACTCGTCCTGCTGATCGGTGCCGGCGCCGCCGTCGCATCGGTTGTCGCGAAGAACAACGAAACGCAGGCCGCGGCGGCAACGACGCCCGCCGCCGAACTCCGGCTCGGCTACTTTGGCAACGTTACCCACGCCCCCGCACTTGTCGGGGTGAGCAAGGGCATCATCGCCGGCAAGCTGGGCAGCACCAAGCTCACCACCCAGATCTTCAACGCCGGACCGGCCGCGGTCGAGGCCCTGAACGCCGGCGCGATCGACGCCGCCTACCTTGGCCCGAATCCGGCCATCAACTCCTTCGTCCAGAGCAAGGGCGCGTCCATCAGCATCATCGCCGGTGCTGCCTCCGGCGGAGCCCAGCTGGTGGTCAAGCCCGGCATCAACTCCGCCGCGGACCTCAAGGGCAAGACCCTCGCCTCACCGCAGCTCGGCGGCACCCAGGACGTGGCACTGCGCGCCTGGCTCGGCAAGCAGGGCCTGAAGAGCAACCCGAACGGCGGGGGTGACGTCGCCATCAACCCGACCGACAACGCCCAGACCCTCAAGCTCTTCCAGGACGGAAAGCTCGACGGCGCGTGGCTGCCCGAGCCCTGGGCCTCACGTCTGGTGCTCCAGGCCGGAGGCAAGGTCCTCGTGGACGAGAAGGACCTGTGGGATAAGGGCCAGTTCCCCACCACCATCCTGATCGTGAGCAAGAAGTTCGCCGCTGACCACCCGCAGACTGTGACCGCGCTGCTCCAGGGCCACGAAGCCTCGGTCAACTGGCTCAACACCGCGTCCGCCGCCGACAAGGCCACCGCCATCAATGCCGCGCTGAAGGCGACCGCGGGCAGCACGCTCCCGGCCGACGTCATCGACCGCTCCCTGAAAAACATCACCTTCACCGTGGACCCGCTCGCCGGAACCTACAAGAAGCTCCTTCAGGACGGCGTCGACGCCGGCATCACCAAACCGGCCGACATCAACGGCATCTTCGACCTCCGCGCCCTCAACAGCGTGAGCGGGCAGAAGACCTCGGCCGCAGGACTGGGCCAAGACTGAACCGCCAAGCCCCAACTGACTCGCAGTTGTTGTCGGTTTGAGGGCTCATAACGACAACAACTGCGAGTCAGTTGGGAACTCAACAAAACGAAGGCACGAAAGAAGGGCGGGGCCCAAGAGAGGGTGAGCACACGGCTGAA